>JAPXLY010000019.1:0-20886 GCA_033809295.1 Bacillota bacterium | reverse complement strand
CAACGGTACGTACACTTTCTGGAACCGGTGATTACTTATGGTGTTCCACTTAGGGGTTAAACTCACGTTCCCTATTATAGCATAGATGAGTCTAATACTCCCATTATCTCGTCTTCTCCCTCAAAAGGGCCGACTGCAGCCAGACTCAGTTTCTCTTTTTGAAGCAAGTCCCCTGCCACACTTTGGATCTCATTTGCGGTAACAGCCTCAATCCGTTCAAGGACTTCCTCAACCGGGATTATCTTGCCTGACAACACCATATGCCCGCCATGTCTGAGAGCCAGGCTGAGAGTATCCTCCAACCTCAAGGAGAGGCTGCCTTTATAGAAATCCTTTGCCATGCGGAGTTCATCCTGTGTTATGGGCGTCTCTCGGATTCTTTCCAATTGTTCAAGAATCACCTTCACCGCGTCCTCGCCCCTTTCAGGATCAACGCCTGCGTAGATACGGAATAATCCGGTGTCCTGGTAGGGTGAATACTGAGATCCTACTGAATATGCAAGCCCTCGTTTCACTCGAACCTCCTGGAATAACCGGGAACTCATTCCTTGGCCCAGGACGACATCGAGCAACTCCAGCATATAACGGCTGGGATGAAGCCGGGAATATCCCGGAAAACCCAGCACGATATTGGCTTGCTTGGTGTCGCGATTCTCCACTCTCACGGATGGCCCGCAAATTCCCGTATCAACCGGCACAAACGTCTTCTTCTCACGGCCTGCCCTCCCGTGGAAATAGCCGGCAATAACTTGATTTGCTTCTTCTTGTGATATGTTTCCCGCAACTGAGACTACGATGTTTCCAGGATGATAGAAGGTGTGGAAGTAATCAAGAATTGCCTCCCTGGACATGGCGGTAATTGAGTCCAGGGTTCCTGCTATGCTACTTCCCATGGGATGGTTAGGCCATACCAGATCCTCCAGCATCTCATGGACCCATGAATCAGGCCTGTCTCTTACCATCTTTATTTCTTCAATAATGACTCCCCGCTCCCTTTCTATCGATTCGTCCAGGAAGAGAGAATCCAGGACGATATCTGCGAGGACATCTACACCCAGCAAGAACTCACTTGCAGGCACTTTTACCAGATAGCATGTGGTCTCCTTGTCAGTGAAACCGTTAATTGACCCGCCGACACCTTCTATTGCCTGAGATATTTCCAGATTATCCTTTCTTTTCTTGGTACCTTTAAACAAGAGATGCTCAATGAAATGAGAAACCCCGCATGCCTCAGATGCTTCATACCTGGCGCCCGCGCCAATCCAGATAGTGCAAGACGCAGACCGCATTTGAGGCATTTCATAGGTCACAACCCGGAGCCCGTTTTCCATTGACCGGACAGTAAGCATAGTCAATCACCTCTGGATTAGCTTCTCCGATTTCAAAAAAGAGAAAACGCCCCCTACGGTTTAGCGCCCAATCTTCAGTACAGGGGGCGGATTTCATGCTCTCTTCCGGATAAGCCTTGGAATTCCATGTCTGGCTTGAACGTCGGTTAGGCTCTCTTCTTTCTGACTATTTCCTTGACCTTCATGAGACGCGTGAGGTTGCCCCTCTCAACCTCGTCAAGTTTCATCACTATATATCTGACCGTCTCTTCGAGGTTAGGAATAACTACATACTCTAAAGCATTCACCCTTCGCCTGGTCTTTTCCAATTCGTCAGCCAGGAGTTCAATGCTTTTCTCAACTTCTGCAAGCTCCACCAATTTCGGCACGATTCGCGTCAAGCCTTCCACAGCATCGTCCAAAGCCGCAGAAGTCCCAAAAAACCCGTAAGGATATACGTCTTGAGCTTCTCCAATCACCCATGAAAGCTCAGGCACTTTAACGTTCATAATGTTTCTCGAGGCTGCCTCTATCCTGGATTGAGCCCTGGATACCAAGAGAGCTCCTTCCATCGCTTCTCTGCTCATCGTAGCTCTTGATTCGAGGAATGCAGGTAGCGCACGGGCAAGGGCTGCCTCGACCTCCTCGCGGAGTTCATGTTCTTTCCTTATCAACTCCAGAAAGTGCTTCATAAGCTCATCCAGCTTATCTTTCAGCAGTTTATGTCCTCGTTCTGCCATCACCAACCGCTTTCTTGTGGCAAGAAGCTGCATCCGTGTGGCGCTTACTCTAATCTCCATAGCTATTCCAGAGCTGAGCCTCCCTCCTCAAACGGGCCGTACCCGCTCTTAATACGCCTTTTCACTACGCCGAACGCGTACCGGGCAGGTACTTCTCGATGTACTCCTCACGGATCCTCTTTAGCTCTCTGACAGGTAGAAGCGTCAAGAGTTCCCAACCCAAATCGAGTGTCTGCTCTATCGTCCTGTTCTCTTCAATGTCCTGGTTCACATACCGCATCTCAAACTCATCAGCAAACTTGGAGAACTTCTTGTCATCTTCAGACAGGGCAGCCTCGCCGAGGATGGCAGCAAGTTCCTTTGCATCTTTCCCTCTGGCATAGGCGGCGTAAAGCTGATTCATGGTATCAGCATGGTCCTCTCTCGTCTTCCCCTCGCCGATCCCTTTATCTTTCAGCCTTGATAACGACGGCAGAACGTCAATCGGCGGATATATGCCTTTACGATGGAGTTCCCGGGCAAGCAGTATTTGGCCCTCTGTGATATAGCCGGTCAAGTCGACTATAGGGTGGGTTTTGTCATCTTCGGGCATAGTGAGAATTGGGATCTGAGTTATGGACCCTTTCCGTCCCTTGATACGTCCTGCTCTCTCATACATGCCGGCAAGGTCTGTATACATATATCCCGGGTACCCGCGACGGCCTGGCACTTCCATTCGCGCTGCGGAGACTTCTCGTAGCGCCTCCGCATAGTTAGTTATGTCAGTGAGGATAACAAGTACATGCATATCCTTTTCAAACGCCAGATATTCCGCAGCAGTAAGAGCCATTCGCGGAGTGGATATCCGCTCAATAGCCGGGTCGTCGGCAAGGTTGACGAAAAGCACGGCACGTTCAATCGCGCCTGTCCTTCTGAAGTCTGAGATAAAATAGTCAGCTTCCTCAAATGTGATACCCATGGCGCCGAATACGACACTGAACTTCTCCTCTGTGCCGAGGACCCTTGCTTGCCTTGCTATTTGAGCAGCAAGTGCAGCATGGGGAAGTCCGGAACCGGAGAAGATCGGAAGCTTCTGTCCCCTTACAAGGGTATTGAGGCCGTCTATGGCGGAAATCCCTGTCTGAATGAATTCTGAAGGATAGTCCCTGGCATAGGGGTTTATCGGGTTTCCGTTGATGTCCACCTTCTTCTCAGGGATAATCTGAGGGCCGCCGTCCCGTGGCCTGCCGAATCCGTCAAAAACGCGGCCCAGCATATCCATGGACACGCCAAGCTCTATGCCACGCCCTAAGAATCTGACCTTGGCAGTTGCAAGGTTCAAACCGGCTGACCCTTCAAACAACTGCACCAACGCCTTTGTACCGTCTGCCTCAAGCACCCTGCCTCGTCTGACCTCATCTTTGGAGACTTCAATTTCCACCAGTTCACCGTACTTGATGCCTTCAACTTGCTCCACAACCATTAGTGGGCCGGCGACTTCAGAGACTGTTCTGTATTCTTTAAGCAACTTCCTCACCACCCTCCACTGCCTGGGTCAGGCCGGCAAACGCAGCCTTCATCTCGTGAAACACGCTGTTCAATCTCTCGTCCTCGTGTTCAGGAATATACTTCATCCTGGCTATGTTGTCTCTGACTTCCAGCTTCATGACTGCGCCGAAATCAACACCTGCTTCCACCGCATTCATAGCAGAATGATGAAAGTCGAGAATAGCCTTAAGCATAAGCCTTTGCTTGTTGAGAGACGTATACGTGTCTACCTCGTGGTACGCATTCTGGTGGAGGAAGTCTTCGCGTATGGATTTTGAGGTCTCCAGCGACAACCTATCCTTAATGGATAAGGCATCCACACCTACAAGTCTTACGATTTCCTCCAGCTCCGCCTCTTCCTGCAGGAGTTGCATGGCTTCCTTTCGCAAATCCCCGAAGTCGGCTCCAACTGTCTTGGAGAGCTGTTCCTCCAAGCGCTCAAGATAGAGCGAATAGCTTATCAGCCAGTTAATTGCAGGGAAATGACGCCTTGCAGCCAGTGTTGCATCCAGGCCCCAGAACACCTTCGCCACCCGGAGCGTTGCCTGGGCAACAGGCTCTGATAGGTCACCGCCGGGAGGAGATACAGCTCCGATAGCAGTCAGTGTGCCTTCTCTCCCGTCAGTCCCGAGACACTTGACACGTCCGGCACGCTCATAGAACTCTGCTATCCTGGAACCAAGATACGCAGGGTAACCCTCTTCACCGGGCATTTCCTCAAGTCGTCCTGAAATCTCACGAAGAGCCTCAGCCCACCTGGAAGTCGAGTCCGCCATTAAAGCTACATTATAGCCCATGTCGCGGAAGTACTCGGCTATCGTAATACCCGTGTAAATTGAGGCTTCACGGGCTGCAACAGGCATGTCCGAAGTATTCGCTACAAGCGTTGTCCTCTTCATAAGAGGCTCGCCTGTGCGCGGGTCAGTGAGCTTGGGAAAATCCATGAGAACCTCAGTCATTTCGTTTCCACGTTCCCCGCAGCCGACGTAAACAATGATGTCTGAGTCCGCCCATCGTGCCAACTGGTGCTGGACAACTGTCTTTCCGCTGCCAAACGGCCCCGGTACGCAGGCGGCTCCGCCTTTGGCCACCGGGAAGAACATGTCTATGATACGTTGCCCTGTGACAAGCGGCGCGTAGGGAGGAAGTTTCTCCGCATAAGGTCTTCCTCGCCTGACAGGCCAGCGGGTAAGCATGGTAATATCCTTTACACCGTCGCTTGTTTCGATTGTCGCCACCACGTCCCGAACGGTGAATTCGCCTTCCTTGATGTGTCGAACCGTACCTCTTACACCATGGGGAACCATTATCCTGTGTTCGACAACTGTGGTCTCTTGGACGACACCAAGAATATCACCGGGTTCTACGGAATCCCCGGGCTTTACCTTGGGTTGAAAATACCACTTGCGTTCGTGGTCTATACCGGGCAATTCGATTCCGCGTTCAATACGGTCGCCGACGCGGTCCTTGATCTGGTCAAGAGGCCTCTGGATTCCGTCGTATATCGCCTCTATAAGCCCAGGCGCCAGCTCTACGGAAAGAGCTTCACCGGTAGTGTAAACAGGTTCGCCGGGCCCGAGGCCGGCAGTCTCTTCATAGACCTGGATTGACGCCTTGTCACCATGCATTTCTATGATTTCGCCGATGAGCCTCGTTTCGCTCACCCGCACTACGTCGTACATTTTTGCGTTGCCCATTCCTTCCGCTATGACCAAAGGCCCTGAGACCTTTACAATCCTTCCTTCATCCATGCTAGCTCCTACCCTCTCTCCTGGAATAAGATGTCGGCTCCCACAGCCTTTTCCACGATCTTCTTCATCCGCGTCCGTGCAAGCCCTGTCGAACCCTCAATTCCCGGGATTATCGCCACTGCGGGAAGGGGATGATCTTCAAACGCCTCTACCAATTCAGGCAGTATCTTTGCTGCCCGTTCAGTGAGGAAAACCACCCCGTACCTGCTCTTTTTCAGCGCAGCCATAATCTTTTCGCCTTCCTGGGGCCCGGTTAGGGTAAATATGTCCGCTCCAAGGGAACGAAACCCCAAGACAGCTTCTTCCTCACCAACTACTGCCATCTTATACATAGGCATCACGTAGCCTTTCCCTCATGGTATCCCTGGACACGCCGGCTGCCTTACCGGCAATTACCAATCGGGCAACCCTAATCTCCTGCTGTTTGGCAAGAATATACCCGATTAGCGGCTCCGGGCCTAATGGAATGTACCTGGCTTGCCGGATTGCCCGGCTTACAGCTTCTTCAAAGAATCGCTCTATCTCGGAAAGGGATTCTCCTTCCTCAACCAGTTTCAATCCGCGCCCGGCGATAAACTCATACCCTGTACCCGACAACACATCCATTAGCGCATCAGCGGATTCGTCTTCATAAGCGAGGCTGAGCTTCGCATGATCTATGTTGCCGCCTGCCACGAAAGCATGATCCAGGAGCCACTTATCTCTTTTCATTTTCCTGGCTCTTAAGAATATCGAGATATTAAGGAAGTCTATCTCCCTCTGTACTTGCTCAATTAAAAATGGAATTCCGATAGCCTGTGCCAAATCCAGCAAAGCCTCATGCATAACCCTGTCAATCACGATATCAATGACTTCAGGGGAAGGACGCAGAGAATGAACGGCTTCAGCCTTTTCTATTGCAGAAGCAAACTCAAGCGGCAATTCACGTGTCTCGCCTGCCACAGCCTTACTGATGGCTTCTGTACTTAGAGTCCCAAAACGAGACAAGGCGATTCCAGGCGAAACATTATAAACCTTTGCCTTCAGCATGACTTTCAAGTTATGGTAATCATGCCGCAAGGTAACAAGCTTCGAAAGCCTCTCATCAGGACTGGTCTCTCTGATAAAGCGAAGCAGCTTTGATTCCTCTTGTTCCAGAACCTCATCTATAGCTAAGAGCTCCTTCGCGAGACTGTCGACATGGGCATAACCGGCTTCCTCCAGTACCTTGAAAGCGCTCTGGACATCGGAAGCGTCAATCATGCGCTCATATGTCGCGCGATCCAGAAGCCCGGCCTCAACAGCCCGCGTTCGGCCTACAGCGTATGCATACTTTTCCTCAAGTCCCAGCAATTCATCACCTCCGGACGCAAGAGCCTTCTCAGTTAAAGAGAATTGCTGCTACATCAATTAGCAGGGCCTCATATTCCCTGGCCAGGATAGCGTCGAAAGTACAATTAACCTCGACTCTTCCGGAGCTCAGGACAAACCCTCCGATGAAATCTCCTGAAGTATCACCTAACCGAACCCTGCCTTTTCGGCTTGCCTTCGCAAGCTCGGCATTGACTTCCGCCACGATTTCTTCACCGATTGCCGACCGGTCCCGCTCTGACATGATAACGTCTCCGCCGGTGTCGCCTGCGGCTTCGAATAAGGACTGCTTAAGATGGTTTCTATACACCTCAGGTTCAAGAGACGCCAGCCGCCTCTTGGCGCAAGAGAACGCTTCCTCAATCAGCTCCTCTTTTGCGGTAAGCAATTGCCGCCTGGCATCCAGGTCAGCCAGAGTACTGATACGTCTCGCATTCTCCCGGGCCTTCTCTCTGGCTTTAGCCAACTCTTCATCACGCTTCCTCGCAGCTTCTGCCCGCGCTTCCCGGAGAATCGTTTCTGCGTCACATTTGGCAGTTTCTATAATCTCGTCAGCCCTTAGTTGTGCTTCTTGAAGGATCGTGTCCTTCATTTTCTCCAGCGCTTCCATTTATGCTGCTCCTCCAAATTGAACGCCAAAGAGAACCAGAAGCAGAGTCGCAAGGAATGCCAGCACTGCGTAAGTCTCAACCATAGCGGCGAAAACCAGAGGCTTCCCAAGTTCTTCAGGACGCTTCGCGACTACGCCGAGGCCTGCAGCCGCCACCTTGCCTTGATAGATGGCTGAAAGAAACCCTACCATTGCAATGGGCATGGCTGCTGCGATTGCAAGCCAACCTTCAGAGGTAGTCAGCCTAATGATATTTCCGCTGAAAACCCCCATTTTCATCATGAGCAAGAATCCTGCAAGCGCTCCGTATATGCCCTGAGTGCCTGGAATAACCTGCAGAAGAAGAACTTGTCCGAACTTGTCAGGGTCTTCCGTCACCACACCGGATCCTGCAGAGCCTACCAGAGCCACGCCGATTGATGATCCGATCCCCGGAAGGACAAATGCTACAGCAACTGCGAAGAACCCCAAGACCATTCCTACTGTGATTGACATATCTTTCTATGCCTCCCCTTCCTCCACAATCTCAATGTACTTTGTCTTCTTACTAAAAGGCCTGAACCTTCTGCCTCCGCCTTCAAAGAACTTCCCATAGAACTCTACGTACTGCAATCTACTGGAGTGGACGTATGAACCGATTACGTTAATCGCCAGATTAAATACATGCCCTATGACGAGGACCACAAGCATGGGAATCCATCCGACGAACCGGATTGAGAGGAAACGCTTTGCCATATCGTTAACTACCATCGCAATTACAGATGAGGCAAGGCCCAAAGCCAACAGCCTCGAATACGACAGTATGTCGCTGACGTAACCTGTCAGGTCATATAGGCTCAGGATCCCTGACCCTAACCTCTTGATGATGTTCTTGTGCGCTCTCCCCTGGGTGGCAATGAGTCCGCCTGCACCTGCTATCGCCAGCCACTTTCCGACTTGACTCATCGTAGGATTACCCAAAGCAGACCCGCCCAGCAATAGAAGGAATCCTGTTAAGAAAGGATACCACAAGCCTTGATCAAATATCGCTTCCTTCAGATTGCCCTGTCTGATATTGTAATAGAGCTTCATACCGATACCGACATAGATTTGCACGAGGCCAAGGGCAAAAGACACAATAAGCATGAGCAAGGGATCATCCAGCGGACTGAACCAAATAGGAGCTATACCGAAAAGGTCGCCGAACCACGAACCGGTCACAGCTCCCACCAGCACACATGCGGCTCCGCATATTGCCATCATTTTGAAGAGCTTCTCCGCAGTCCCCGCCATCCTAATTTTCCTCAGCAGAAGCAAGCAGACTATGCTGAGGATAATCCCGTATCCGGCATCCCCCAGCGCCATCCCGAAGAATATGAAAAAGAACGGCATGGCGGCAAATGAAGGGTCCAAGGTTCCGGGCCTGGGCATTCCGTAGACTTCGGTAACTGCCTCAAAGGGTGCAACACGTGCCGGGTTGTCCAAAATGACGGGAGGATTCTCATCTTCAAACGGGTCACGCGCTTCCACATGAACCAAATCGTATTCTGACTGCACCGCTTTTTCCACTTCAGGCAGAGTATCCTCACATACCCACCCTTCTATCAAGAACGCAGTGCGTGTTGCAGGACATTCAGCAGCCAGGGTCTTCCTGTCCAAGGCAAGGGATACACGGTCATAGGCTGAGTAAATCCTGATACGCTCCTTGAGCAGCCCCTTTGCTTGCTCATTAAGCTCTGCCACTTCCCGGTCAATCTCAGACAGCCTTTGCTCTATTCTCCCGATAGCCTCTTTCGGTGTGCCCTGTACCTCAGGAAGAAGCTCAGGGAGTATGCTGTAAGCTGAGAGCGCCTGGCGCACTTCATCCCTGTCTTCACTGAGACAGATTACCATGACAGGGATGTTGCGCGATCCCGGTGACAGGCCGGGCACTAAATGTGCACGCGGGCACGATTCCTTAAGTTGAGTTGCAATATTATCATGAAAACGCGATGGGAATGTATAGAGATCAACTGATATCCGGCTCGCTGCGGCTAACTTGGAGACAGGTATGTCCAGCCATTCCCATGGGATGAGTTGATCGTGGTTGTCCAGGAGACGGGCTTCCTCATTACTCCTCTTTGAAAGCTCTTCATCGAGTCTTCTACACTCTTCGTAAACCGCGTGCGCTTCCTCGACCTTACTCCCCAAGTCATCAAAGGTTGAGCCCGGGAGATACACCTTTCCCCCGGCAAATTGCTCAATGATGTTCTTCTTGATCCTCTCGAATCTATCAAAAAAGTCTATACAGAACTTCAGTTCAGTGAGTGCCCTTGATAGCTCTTCCTGTTCCTTGCCGAGGCCTTGTCTGACTTCAGATAGCTGACACCACGAGTGTTCCTCGGGTTCAATCTCGGTCTGTTCAATCTCGACCACGCCGACATCTTGTAACACTCGAATGACTCCGTCGGCGCAAGATACAGGCGCGACAAGCGACACCTTCTTCATATTAGCGATTGCCACTTGACGTCACTATCCTCTCCACTACTAAGTCGGCAGCACGAGGGATGTTAGCCCGTGCCGCATCACGCAGTCCACGGCAGAGCTCATTACTTCGTCTCAACGTCTCAGCAGCTTCACCCTGTGCTCTGGCGTCTTCAGCATCAATTATGGATTTCCCCTCAGCAGTTGCCTCAGCCTTCGAGTTCTCTATAAGAGTTCGCGCAGATACGCGAGCATCTCGAAGGATGCCTCGTGCCCGCTCCTCTGCTTCTCTCACAATTTCATCGGCACGAGATTCAGTTTGCTGAAGCTGCCTGAGGACTTCGTATGCCAAAACTCTCACCCCCAGCCTACAGCCAATTCCACTCTATCATATAGCAGAAACCGGACTATAACAACAGTAAAACACCAAGCAGCCTGAGTATGGGTTCATTAGTATTCGCTGGTTTTCCGATTGTCTTAGGTGGCCCCGCACGGTACGTACATCAGGGAGAGTCAAAGACTGCACGCATTCCGCATGATTCCACAATTTCTTTATATTCGCGAGAGGCTCCTCATATCCTCCCGGAAATTCTATCTGAGTCTTGGAACTAGTTTTCACAAACCACGTTCTATATTACTGAAGTGGAGAGATGAGTCCCTGTTTTCGAGTTTTTTCTACCTCCAACATATCCACGCCAAAAGACCACCCTAAACCCGGCGAGAGCCGCTTCTGGCACAGTATTACCCCAAGGTGCCAGCCAGGCGGCTCTTGCTTTCTTCATGTTTTTCACGTAATAGGTATCCGTTATGTGGAGACGCCATGCTCCGGATTCGCTCGTCTGATTGCCGATAGGTGCTCTCCTGCCTCTACCGCAGCTATTGCGCCATCACTGACAGCAGTCACAACTTGTCTCAGTGATTTTGCCCTGACATCCCCGGCAGCCAGTAATCCCGGGGTACGCGTTCTCATTCTGTCATCCGTAACAATGTAACCCCTTGCATCAGTATCAACCATACTCTTTACAAACTCAGTATCAGGACGGCTACCGATTGCCACAAATATGCCGTCAGCTTCTACAAGCCTGGTATCACCTGTCCTTACATCCTTTACGATTACACCTTCGACTTTATTCTCTCCAAGAATCTCACTGACCACAGAATGCCAGCAAAACTGGATCTTGGGGTTGCTGAAAGCGTCATCTTGGAGCACTTTTGTCGCTCTAAGTTCCCCTCTTCTGTGAACAACGGTAACCCGTCGCGCAAATTTCGTAAGGAATAATGCTTCGACTATAGCCGAGTCTCCTCCTCCGATTATCAGCACTTCTTTCTCACGGAAAAACGGCCCGTCGCAAGTGGCGCAGTAAGATACCCCCATGCCTCTGAGCTTGTCCTCACCGAGAACTCCCAGGCTCATAGGAATTGTTCCTGTGGCAACGATGACCGTGCGGGCGGTAAGTTCGCCTTCGCCGGAAATCACGGAAAAGCGTCCCTTGCTGTCCTGAGAAACACTGCTCACAGCGGTATAGATGAATTCAGCATCAAACTGACGTGCTTGTTCTTCCATTCGCTGCATCAGATCCGGCCCTGGAATCCCTTCAGGAAACCCGGGGTAGTTTTCTATCCAGTGTGTAGTGGCTGCTTGTCCACCGGATACCCCTTGTTCTATCACCACGGTAGATAATCTGGCGCGTCCGGCATAGAGAGCAGCCGAGAGTCCTGCAGGGCCGGCGCCGATAATTGCCACGTCTTTGTCATTGCCTCCATAAAGCCGCAAACTCGCTCACCTCCGCTATTGTCAGAGATACGCCTAAGTATGAGTTGATTAGTCTCCGCTCGTTTTCCGATTGTCTTGGATCTTTATCTTCTTACAGTATCCTCAAGTTTCCTGACTATTAGGCGAGGCAGTGTTAGTTTGGCCACACTTGTCTCCGATACCAAATCGACTCGGGCCAATTCCTCCTTGTCAAAGACAATTACCAGTCTGCCTACGGTTTGACCTGAGGAAACAGGCGCGATCAGGGGTTCGTCAAGAGTAATTCTCTCTTCAATAAGGTGAGAGAGATCTCGCGGAACTATAAGCCTCAGGTCATCTTTTGGCATAACACTGACCTCAGGTTCCATTCCTCCTTCGACGCGGATCTTCGTAAGAGTCTTGCCGAACTCGGCGAAAGTCATTACGTGGAACCTGTCAAACCCATAGCTAAGAAGGCTTGCAGAATCTGACCATCTGGCATCTGAATCCAGAACAACTGATATGAATTGAACCCCGTTGCGGGTAGCTGAAGCTACGAGACAGTAGCCTGCTGCTGCGGTGGTCCCGGTCTTTACACCGTCTGCTCCCTCAAATGACCAGAGTAACCAGTTAGTATTGGCGAGCTTGCGCTTCTCGTCAGATTCTCCCTGGGTCAAGGTCAACTCTGCTTCCCGTGTGCTTACTATATCTGCAAATAAAGGATATTTCAACCCGTATCGAGCCATGAGGGCCAGGTCAAACGCAGTGGAATAATGGTTTGGTTCAGTGAGCCCGTGTGGGTTTGTGAATCTGGTATTCATTGCACCCAGCTTACGGGCTTTCAGGTTCATCATTCTTACGAAGTCTTTTTCACTGCCTGCGATATGCTCTGCGATGGCGACGCAGCCGTCATTACCTGATCTAAGCATAGTTCCGCGGATAAGATCACCCAATTTAATCTGCTGGCCTCGTCTAAGCCATAAGGATGACCCTTCAATGCTTGCTGCCTTCCGGCTGACTATGACAGTGGATTCGGCATCCCCCAATTCTATGGCAAGGAGGGCGGTCATTATCTTGGTGGTACTGGCGGGATGCATACGCATACGCTCGTTCTTTCCATAAACCACTGTACCGGTTACCGCTTCAATTAACACAGCAGACCTTGCAGTCACGTACGGGCCTTCAGTGTAGTTCGGGACATAGACAACTTCAGGATAGTGACTTGCCCTGGTATATAACCTACCTGTAATAGGCAAGAGTGGGGCTCGGCTGATTATCGCCGGAACCGCCCAGATAGCGCATATGCAAACAACAAGGAAAAACAACTTCCTTCCAGAGATAACCAACTAAGCCACCTACATTCTGATGCCGGCATTTGATGAGATGGTATCTCCAAACCGGGATGTGCCCGCCCAGAACTACCCTATGCCGTCATTTTTCGTCCTATGCATCGTTCCAGGACGCAAAGCCGGCCTCATTCGAGTCTGTTTCTTGACTGCAAACAGCGCTCAACGCAAGTATTGACGTCATAGGCAGCCCGAATTCAACCTTAGGAACTAGGGAGTATTTGGCAATATCATCCATAGGTAGGAAGGAAATGGATGATTTCCCCTCTAAATTACAGGTAGTGCCGAAGTCAGGACTGAGCGTAAAGACAGTTGATTTAAGGAGATGAAATAGCAATGAAGCCGTTGCCGGGAGATTTCGTGAAAGCGTCAAGAAGGTTCATACTTTTCCTCATCATGTTGGTTTTCCTGTTAAGTCAAGGCATTTCCCAAGCGGGCGGCAGTGAATCGGTGATGCCTGTTATGTGCAGAGTAATGCCCACCATCGAAGCGACATTCCCTGAGTCAGTGGAATTCGGTGATGTCCGGCCTCATGCCAACCGGAATGAGTCGTATGTAGTATCGCAGCTACAGACTATAAAAATATGGTCCAACACAGCGTGGACCTTGCGGATGAAAAGTGATTCCACAGCCGGGTGCATGACAGAGTGGACAGAAGAAGGATACTCCGACAAAGCCCTTTCCTTCCCACTGGAGTGGAAGGTGAACGGGGAAGGCGACTTCACGGAAATCACGGGACATGACGTTGAGATTGCAGAGGCTCAAAGCCCTACACAGCAGTCGGGAGAAACCATAAGCTTACTCTTTAGACAACTGATTACATACAGCGATCCTCCGGTATTTGGTTCTGACGCCTACAGAATCCAAGTGACATTTACAGTCTCGCATGCTTACTAAAGGGGGCCTTGCAACTTAGGAGGTGGTTTGCTTGTCCGAAACACGTGGATTCCCCGTACTTGCTAGAGTCATAGTGCTCATATGTCTTATGACCTTATCCTGTTCTGCACAAGCTCTACCTGACACTGTCCCCCATGGCAACATATCAATGCGTGTCAGCCCCACCTACGTCACGGCAGAAGTCCGCAACGGGGATTTCATCGGCCCGATAGAGGTATCAAATACCGGATCCCTTCCCCTGAATTTGCAAGGTTTCATTAGTAAAGGCGGTCATGATGAGAACGGAATGCCGATCTTACTCGAACCTCTGAGCGATACCTTGGCATGTGGTGTCTTCCTGACCTTAGAGCCTGCCAAATTCACACTCATGCCGGGAGAATCAAAACTGATTAAGGCGAGAGCTCACGTAAGTCCCACCTTCTCAGGGGGTACGTACCCCATCATCGTCTTTCAGGGGCAAACGGCAAAAGGAACACAAGCCCGGGAGATCTTCACCAGTGCTCAAGTGGGAGTGCTTACGCTCATTACAGTTAAGCCCGGCAGAAAGCAGGAGCCTATCTACGCCTCGGTAAACATCGAATCTGTCTCTCTTTCACAAGACCCTGTAGATAAGTCCATAACGGTGGAAGCAGTCTGTGAGAACCAAGGAAACATCCACACCAACTTGAAAGGAACGGCTGTTATCAAATCCTACCCGGAACAATCGGCTTCTTTGGCGCAGTTTGCGCCTGCCCTATGCTTACCCGGGCACAAACGTATCATGACCGCACGCTTTGGGGCCCTTGATCTCAATGAGGGTATCTACATTGCGGAGGTTCTTATGAATTCAGAAGGCAACACCTCACCTTCAACGCCTGTAGCTTTTGAGGTAGCTGAGAATGGCATCATCAGTCGAATCCACTAAGTATGAGCCCGTTGGTTTTCGCTCGTTTTCCGATTGTCTTGGGCGGCCCCGCACGGTACGTACGTTTTCTGAGGTCAGTGATTGCAAGGTATCTTAGTATCATCTTTCGACTATGACTGCGAGGCCCATACCTCCTCCGATACATAAGGTGGCAAGGCCGAGGTTTACATCCCGCTTAATCATTTCATGCAAGAGCGAGACGAGGATCCTTGCCCCGCTTGCCCCAATTGGGTGGCCGAGGGCAATGGCGCCTCCGTTAACGTTGACTTTATCCGGATTCCAGCCCAGCTCCCGTCCTACTGCAAGAGACTGGACCGCAAATGCCTCGTTTGCCTCGATCAGGTCAATGTCATCCAGGCGCAAGTCTGCCCTGGCTAAAGCTTTCCTCGTAGCCGGAACAGGGCCGATTCCCATCACTGAAGGGTCTACGCCTGAAGACCCGTAAGCCTTAATGACTGCAATAGGCTTTACCCCCAATTCGGCAGCCTTATCTTTTGAGGTTACGACAAGCGCGGCTGCCCCGTCGTTGATGCCTGAGGCGTTACCTGCTGTAACAGTGCCGTTCTTCTTGAAAGCAGGCCGTAGGAAAGCCAGTTTCTCCTTGGTAATACCGGGCCTCGCGTGTTCATCCCGGCAAAACACTACAGGATCGCCTTTCTTCTGGGGGATTTCCACCGGGATTATCTCGTCTTCGAATCTTCCCTCGGCTATTGCTTTTTCAGCCTTCTGCTGACTCCGGGCAGCAAATTCATCTTGCTCGTCCCTGCTGATGTCGTACAGTTCGCCGAGGTTCTCAGCGGTAATCCCCATATGCGTATCACTGAAGATGCACCATAAACCGTCTGCTATCATGGTATCCACAAGCTCTCCGTGACCCATTCGATACCCGTATCTCGCCTTGTCAAGGATATACGGCGCCAAATTCATGTTCTCCATTCCGCCTGCCACTACCACATCTGCATCACCGGATATGATTGCTTGAGCAGCAAGCACAACAGCCTTGAGGCCTGAACCGCATACCTTGTTCACAGTCGTTGCAGGCACGTTCGTTCCCAGCTTTGCTTTGACCGATGCCTGTCTGGCCGGATTTTGGCCTTGACCTGCTTGGAGTACATTCCCCATGATCACCTCGTCCACAGTGTCAGGGGATATTCCCGCCCTTTTCACCGCTTCTTTGATGACAACTGCGCCCAGATCGGAAGCAGGCACATTCTGGAGCGTTCCCCCGAAAGTACCTATTGCCGTCCTCACCCCACTCAAGATCACGACCTCACGCATCTTTCGTCACTCCCCATCTGATTATTGTGGGAAAAGGCCACCGAATCATTGTGTTCGTCTGTAACCCCTGTATTCCAAGGTTATCCTGAAATCACGTCCTAACGTGAACAATCCGCCCTCAATCTCCATAACCATCCTTTGCGGGAACCAAGCGCCGCCTGACCCGTGGTGAAAAATCACTGTAACGCGCTGTCTTGAAGAAAGCTTTGGCCGTACACTCTGTTTCCCCGATGACTCTGTCTTAACAGGAATACCTGTGTCTTGTTCCAACCAGGCAGTGCCTGTCAGGACCTCTGTCTCTTTACGCCAAACATAATCATACCTGACGCATTGCCTGCCTTCCACATTCTTTGTCTCACCGGTGAAATAAACCGATATTTCGTTTTGGAACTCGGGTTCGAAAGGGCTGTTACCTACAATGTTAAGAGAGCCAGGATCAACATAGGGACCGGCAGGAGCTTCGCCTGTCTCGTCTGACACGAGATGAAGTAAAGTCTCCTCTCGCTGCTCCACCTCGCCGTGCTTGTTCAGGAGCTCGATTCTCAAAATCGCAGAGCCGGGAATCCACCCCTTGTTTGCTTGAGCTATGGCAACAGCTTTTTGCCAAACGAGATCTCCTTTGGCGCCTTTCGCCTCGACATGTTGGAACAATGGACATACACTCAACACCAGCAGTACCAGGTAGACGGTGCGTGACCCGCAACGATTGGTAAGAGGCATATTTAGAACAGCTCCTATTTCTCATGGTAATATATGTATATTATACATATATTGCCATATGGGATCAACTCCTTTGCTCGTCATAGAACATAACCCGCTACTGGGTGACCTTGCTATCAGCGAGCATTGCGCTGATCCCGGGAGGAGCAATTTAGAATCCCGCAATACCACGATTAGTGACAGACGAGAACTGACTTGGTAAGTTAGGCTAGCACTCAGTATACCCGCAAGCCATGCATTTGAGGCAGCCTTCAACGTGAATCAGGTTCCAGGTGCCGCACGACGGACATAAACTGAACAACTTGGCTGCTGCGTTATCCTGTTCAAAGCGGAAGTGATCTCCCTGCGTACCTCCGATGCCGGCTTCCCCTCGCAGTTCATTTAGATACCCGGCGAGGAATTGCCCGATAGCGTCTGGCACAGACCTGACTCTCCCAGGGCCGAACCCGATACTCCTCGAACCGCCGATCCCGGTGAGTTGGGACGCAATTTCCTCCGGATCAACTCCGGATCTCAGGGAAATCGATACCAATCTTGCAATTGCCTCCGTAAACGCGCTTACGTCACTACCTGCCTTGCCTATCTGTGCAAATAGCTCTATAGGATGACGCTCAGCCGTATTTAGAGTAATGAAGAGTTTGCCCAGGGGAGTAGCTCGCACATCAGTGAACCCTTCCAGCCTTGACGGCCTGTCTATAGGACGGATCTTGCCCCATACGCCGTTAATGCGCCGGTGCATTCCGCTTGCTGCCACTTCAGGCCGAATATCGTCTCCGGCAGGCTCAACCGATGTGAGAAAAGCCCCTGTGCCTACAGTCAATACCTGTTCAACTCGGCTGCCGTCTCTGTAAACAGTGACCCCTTTACAACCGAGAGCGTGAGCAAGAATGAATACCCTTTCCACGTCTTCTAACGTTGCTTCATTGGGGAAATTCACGGTCTTGGATACTGCATTGTCAGTGTAAGCCTGAAATGCAGCTTGCATCCGGACATGCCATTCCGGCTCTACTTCATGGGCTGTGACGAATATTCTCTTGACTTCGTCCGGCGCGCCCTCAACGTCCTTCAGCGCACCCTTCTTCGCCACCTCATCCATAAGATCCTCTGAATCGAACCCCATCTCCTTTGCTAAGGCTCGAAACACCGGGCTGACTTCAGGAAGGGCAGTTCCATCCAGAACATGCCTGGTGAAGGCAAGGCTGAATGCAGGTTCTATCCCGGACGATGCGCCTGCTATGATACTTATTGTTCCCGTGGGCGCAATCGTTGTCGTGGTCGCGTTTCTGACCCTGAGGCCTTCCTCCTCCCTCCTGCTCCCTTTCCAGTTAGGAAAGACCCCTCTGGCCCTGGCTAACTCCTTAGATGCCTCCCTGCTTTCCGCCTGGATAAACTCTACTAAGTCACCGGCAAGATCAACTGCGTCCTCTGAGTCGTATGCAATCCCCAGCTTCATGAGAAGGTCTGCCCACCCCATTAATCCCAGGCCCACCTTGCGGTTTCCCTTATGCATAGCCTCGATTTCAGGCAACGGATACTTGCTGGCTTCAATCATGTTATCGAGAAAATGGATCGCAGTATGGATTGACTCTCTGAGCCCTTCCCAGTCAATCCCGGGCGAGCCGTCTGTCTTTGTGACAAACCTGCCTACGTTCAGAGAGCCTAAATTACAGGCTTCATAAGGCAACAGCATTTGCTCGCCGCAGGGGTTGGTGGCTTCGTATTCACCTATATTGGGGGTGGGGTTGAAAGCATTGAGCCGGTCAATGAAGATAATGCCGGGCTCCCCTGTCTTCCATGCAGACTCTATCATGAGGTCAAAAACATCTCTCGCCCGAAGCTTCCCGCTGACCTGCTTAGTGCGGGGGTTTACCAGTTCATATTCACCGTCTTCATCCACGGCTTCCATAAATGCCTCAGTCACCGCTACCGAAATATTGAAGTTGGTCAACTGAGTTGTGTCATTCTTGACGGTAATAAACTCGAGAATATCCGGGTGGTCCACACGAAGTATCCCCATATTGGCGCCGCGCCTGACCCCGCCCTGCTTTATCGCTTCTGTAGCTGCGTTGAACACTCTCATGAAAGAGATCGGGCCTGACGCAACACCGCCTGTCGTTCTTACAACATCGTTCTTAGGACGCAGCCGGCTGAAGGAGAAGCCTGTCCCTCCCCCGGACTTGTGAATAAGCGCCGAATTCTTCAGTGTCTCAAAGATGCTTGCCATGGAATCTTCAATAGGTAAGACAAAACACGCGGAAAGCTGCTGAAGTTCTCTTCCGGCGTTACTCAAAGCAGGCGAATTGGGCAGGAATTTTCGTTCTGCCATGAGGGTATAGAAACTCACGGCAGTGCGGGCGAGTGACGGCATACGTTTGCCTACAATTGCCTGCAGATCTTCCCAAGTTCCTTCTATGAGGCCTCCGGATGCCAAATCAGTAAAGGCGTGATTCAGTGCAGCCCAATCCCATGAAGAAAACTCCGGCACAGGCAGGGAAGCCTCTTCAAGGGAAGCGGATGGCTCCCCTGAGACTTGTGGCTCAGCTTCATGCACAAGATCATACACAGGCTCATATAGCACGTCCATTAACGCAATATTCTTCGCCACTCTCCAGAACATTTCTTTAGGAGTTTCTATAACGTTTCCTGATTCGTCCTTACTTAAGTAACGACTCTCCAGCACAGTCAAAGCATTGTGGGAAAGCTCAGGCTCAGGCAACAGCAACTCTGATTTCACACGGATTCCTCCTATAAGCAAGGCCTCTGGTATTTTGACAAGCATTCGAGAAGATCTTAGTGTGGCACGTTGGCGCCAAGATTTGCCGCATCAAGTTTAGATTTCCCCGCCGCGGATAATTCTCCTCCTCCGAATTTACAGCAAACGTCGGAATTAGTCTTCACCGCGGGTTAGGGAGCACGATATGTGCACGCGAACTGTTTGCGTCTTATCGTCGGCGGTCACGATGTGTACAAGCAGGCTTATCTGCACCCTCCTGTCAATTGGGTAGACGCCGGGGTGGTTAGTGAAGTTCTATGCGCTCCCAATTGCCTCGTGAGAAGCACTTCTGCCCTAACACGGCACGGACCACCCATTCAAAGCACATTCCGACCCACACCGCAGGGAGAGAAAAGCGAAGAACGTATATGATAAATGCAAGCACAGGCAGGCGCACAAGCCATGTACCAATCGCAGTTATTTTCAAGGCAGACCTTGTATCACCTGCACCCCTTAGCGAACCGCGGAAAGTATCACCGATTCCGATAAATACCTGCTCCAGCCCGGCTATCCTTAGGCAAGTCGAAGCCAACAGCATGACCTCAGCGTCAGACGTGAAAAATGACACGATAATCCGGGGCATGGAAAAGAAGATGAGAGCAGAGCCGCCCATTGCAATAACAGCATACCTGATAGACCTGTACGCAACTCTCCCGGCGCGGTCTACCCTTCCTGCGCCGAGACTCTGTCCCACAAGAACCCCGGATGCAGTGGAAAATCCTGAGCCGGGCATAAAGGAGAGCGATTCTGCGGCAATGGTTACTTGGTGAGCTGCAAAAGCCACTGTGCCGAGGGATGCTATCATGAATGACGAAAGTATCCTCGCCACGCTCGTCATCGCCTCTTCTATAGCAGCCGGAATACTCAGATTCACCAAGGTCTTAATGGTAGTCACATCAAGCCTGAAAAGATCCCTAATCGCTATTCACAGCCTTGATCTCTTCTGAAATAAGGCGACTAAGATGAGAATACCGCCTGCCAGGTTCGCGACGAGCGTAGCAATGGCTGCCCCCTTCACCTCTAACCTAGGAAACCCGAGCAGGCCGAAGATAAGCACGTAGTCACCGACTGCGTTTATTGTGTTGGCGACAACAGCTACGAACATGGGTGTGCCAGTATCTCCTGCGCCTCTTAAGACGCCTGCGCCGACCTTCGTCAAGACAAGCAGCACAGAGCCTGCCCCGACAATACGAAGGTACTCAATACCCATGGCGCTTACGTTGCTCTCGAATCCACCGAGCCTGAATATGAGCGGGGCGGAGACGTATGTTCCAAGAGTGAAGAAAATACCCAAGGCAATTGAGATGAGTAGTGCCTGCCCTGCAGCGTGGGCCGCCCTACGTGTATCCCCTGCGCCGACAGAGCGGGCTACAACAGCCATAGCGCCCACGGCAATTGCGGAAAATACCCAGAGGACGTTCCAGTAGACACTACCTGAGAGGCCTACCGCACTAAGAGCCTGAGCTCCTAAACGTCCCACCATAGCAG
>JAPXLY010000018.1:0-22526 GCA_033809295.1 Bacillota bacterium | reverse complement strand
TGGCGGAAGAGGCTCAAGGCATACTACCACATCTCGTATCTTCGCTACTTCACCGATTTCGCGGAGGGCTTCAATGAAATAAGCCTCAGCTTGACTACTGGGGATGTCCGAGGCGATATCCCGCTGCCTTGGCGAACCCAGTATCATGACAGTGCCGCCCAGATCTGCACAGAAATGCACAAGGGCATTCAGGTAGTCTATGGTCTTTCGTCGAATATGCGCGCAAGTGTGATTAATGTGAAGGCCTTCCGGAGTAACCAGGAGCCAGTGCAGGCCTACCATTTCTAATCCTGCATCCTCCACGGATCTACGAATGGACTCTCGCTGTGAAGCGGAAACGTCCAGTACAGACTTGGAGATCGTGTACGGAGCTATCTCGATACCATCGTAACCCAGGTCTGCTATGTGATGAATCGCCTCCTCCAGAGGCCTATCATCGAAGAGCTCGTTACACAGGGCGAATTTCATTAGAGCAGACCCTCCTCTGTCATAATCTGAGACCAGCTCTCAAGACTCTCAATGGATGCTTCCTCTCCGCCGTGAGAGAAAGCGCTACCTTTGGGCCGAGAGAGCAGATCATCGGTTATTGCCGACTGCAATCTGTAGTGAGTCTCTAAAGACAGCCAGCCGGCGTACTTATCCTGCGCCAGTTGTCTGAAAACATCTCCAAAACCCACTTCTCCGTACCCGACACGGCAAGCTTCCGGCTTTCCGGAAGGGGTCTTGGTGGTTACGTCTTTGACATGAACATGTAAGACATAATCCTTTAGCCGCCGGTAATCTTCAGGGAATTTCTCAGCTTCCCGGACGTAGATACTGTTCCCGGGATCCCAGAGCGCTCCGAAATAATCCGGGTTAAGGCTATCCAGCACGGAACGCAGTTTTTGGCTGCAGTTTGTAGATGTACCGGGATCATATTCCACTGCCAGCCTCACTTGATGATCTCGGAGGATTGGTTCTGCGCCGGAAAGCCTTCTGACTATCAAAGGCAGATTCTCTTCGAACACCCCTTCATCCCAGAAGGTGAAGCCTCGAACGAGGGAGCAATTCAGCTCACGTGCTACGACGCTGCTTCTCTCCAGGATGCGGAGGTGAGTCCGGTATTCCGTATCGTCAAAAAGATTACACTTGAAAGAGGGGGAAGCAATGCATGCAACTTCCAGTTCTCCTTCGATTACTATCTCGCGAATACGCCGGATATCATCGCAGGACAACTCATGCGCATCCTTATCCCACGCAGATCTCAGTTCAATACCGTCCAGGTCAAAACTTCTTGCTATACTGACTGCTCTGGCCAGATCCTGAGACACTTCATCCGTAATGATTGCACGTTTCATAGAATCATCATCCTTCCGCCCCGCTATGATGCTTCCTCCCCGCCAGCAGGTTGCGAATTGCCCCGGGTATTCTGGTTCTGCTGAGTATCACAATGAGCGTGAGAATCCACAGGACTATACAGATGGGACGGGTAAAGAATGGCGTTAAGTTTGCGTCTGCAATTACCATTGCCCTACGGAAGTTCTCGTCTGCCATCGGACCCAGTATGAAACCAAGCACAAGCGGTGCAGCAGGGAAGTTGTTCTCTCGCATGTAGAATCCGATGAGTCCGAATATGAACATAAGATAAATGTCGAACAATCTGCCGTTAATGGCAAAGGATCCGACTGCGCAAAGGACGAAAATAACCGACATCAAAATCGTCCTTGGGACTTCCAGGACTTTTACAAGCGGCCTTGCCAGTAAAAGCCCAATTATGGTCATGGCAATTGTGGCAAGGAAGAAAATGGCGGTAGTTGTGGCGATAAACTGTGGCTGTTCAATCATTAGCAGCGGGCCGGGTCTTATGCCATGGAGCCACATAGCTGCAAGAACTACTGCCGCCGGTGCGCTGCCGGGAACTGCAAGGGTAAGTACAGGGATGATGGCTCCGCCAACACACGCATTGTTTGCTGTTTCGGCTGCAATCAGGCCGTCATACGAACCCTTTCCAAACTCCTCCGGAGTCTTGCTGGCACGTTTCGCAAAGTCATACGCTATCCAGGCGGATGTGTCTTCTCCTACTCCGGGTATGGCTCCGACAAAAACGCCGATAGCCCCTGAGCGAAGGATAGTCTTCCAATGTCTTCGGATGTCTTCCCAGCTAGGAATGATCCTTGTCACTTTCGTCAGAACTCTGTAGTCTTTGGGTTCTTTCATGACTGCAATAATCTCGCTTACGCCGTACGCGCCTACAAGGACAGGTATTAAGGAAAGCCCACCCATTAGCTGCAGCATCCCTAAGGTAAATCTGGGATATGCTTGTATGGGATCCTGGCCAATCTGTGACAGCAACAACCCGAAAGCGCCTGCTATCCAACCTTTGAGAGGGTCTTTCGGGGCTGTTAAATTACCGCATATTACAACTCCGAATACTGCTAAGGTAAAGAACTCCCAGGAGCCGAATTCCAGAGCAAGCCTGCCGATCATGGGAGAGAAGATCGCAAGACAAATCAGACCGAAAAGAGTCCCGATTGCAGATGCGATTGTTGCGAGGCCAATAGCTTCGCCTGCCTTGCCTGCTCTCGCCAAAGGATTCCCATCAAGGCATGTTGCGGCATTTGCCGGTGTTCCCGGGATGTTAAGGAGAATGGCAGACCAGGTACCGCCATATATGGCAGCAGCATAAGTAGTTATCAGGATTAGCACTGCTTGGTCAGGCACAAAGCGAAAAGTCAGGCCGGTCAGGAGGGCTACGCCCATTGTCGCGGTAAGGCCGGGCAACATTCCCACAATAAGCCCGAAGGCAGCAGCCCAGAACACATTCAAAATCGCGGACGGCGTTATGAGCCGTATGAGTTCAGTGAAAAAGACACTTATGTTCAAGTCGGTTCCCTCCATTCCTAGGGAAGAAATACAACGAAAATCTTATAAAACACAAAAATCACTACAACCGATGTCAAAGCGCCAATTGCGATACTCTTGACGAGGCTTGCCCCCTTAAACAAAAAAATAAAGGCTGTGACAAAAATCGTCGTTGACAACCAGTATGGCAGCCTGCCAAGGAGCAAGAAGATATATGCGGAACATAGTCCTATAGTCAGCATAATTCTGTACGTTGGGTTTTCAGTCCAGTGGGTTATCTTAAGCGGGGTTTGTGCGCTTGATTCCTTTCCGTCTGAACTGCCGTCAACCCCAGCTTCATTAAGGCGTTTTCGGGAGATCCCTCTTACAAGGAGGATGATGCCTAGCATCATGAGGACTCCGGCCAGTATTGACGGAACAAAACCCGGGCATGCAAACCACTCATATCCGTATATGCTCCATGGCATGCGTAAGCTACTGAGGAGAAAGGAGACTCCTACCAGTATGATAAGAATACCGCTTCTAATATCCGCTTTCTCCATGACTTGTCATTTCCTCCTCCTTACCTTAGACTCGCTTATTGGCTACGTAGAACAGCAGCACATCTAAGGCGGAATTCAGCCGTAGTCGGAGGGGCAACCGATAGACCACACCCTGTGAAAGCCCCTCCGACTCATCTCTTCTTGCCGTTACACGTCGAGGTTCGAAGATTCTCCCGGAGCCTTACGGCTTGGGAATTCCGAATTTCTCAGGCGATACTTTGGCAGTGCCGGCTTCATAATGCAGCCATGCGAGTTGAGATGCTACTCGCTCCATCAGCTCGTCAGCCTCTTTGCCGTAAATTGATACTGCCTTCGAGCCTCGCTCAGCGATGAAGTTTCTTGTTGACTCTGCTTCTGAAGCGACGATGAATGCCTCTGTAATGCGTTCCATGGCGGCTTCAGGAATGCCCTTGGGGATAAATAGCCCGAAGTACATACCTACACTCGGGAAATCCGGTAGCCAGTCAGTAATCGGCGGAATCGCACCATAACCCTCCACAACCAGAGGCTCGCTGTCAAAGACGACCAAAGCCCTTAGTTGTTTGGCACGAAGCATTTCAGTGACTTCCATAGATAGCTGAGGCACCATGTCAACTTCGCCTTGGACTGTAGCGGTTACTGCAGGGGCTCCCCCCTGGTATGGAACGTGTTTGTAGTCGATGCCCGCATGCTTCTTCATAAGCTCTGCGGCTACATGACCGCCGCTTCCTACGCCGGCTGTCGCTACTGTTATGGTCTTTGTTTTCATAGCCTCAAGGAGTTGGGGAAAGTCCTTGTAAGGGGAGTTTGCAGGTACAGCTATGACGTTTGGTGTAAAGAGTGTCAGGAAAGCCGCGTATTCTCTGTGGCTGATATCAGCCAGGTACTCAAGGATCTGGTAAGTAGCTATACTACCGTCTGCGTTTCCGCTCCAGGTATAGCCGTCACGTGGCGCATCGAACATGGCACGTGTCCCGATTGCACCTGAGGCGCCTGGCGTATTTGTGATGGCAATTCTCTGGCCCAGTACCTTTTCCATTTCCACCGCAAGCGTCCTTGCAGCCAGGTCTGATGCGCCTCCGGGGCCCCACGGCACAATGATATTGATCGGTTTCGTAGGCCATGTGGCTGCGCCTACTCCAACAGACATAGTAATGGCAAGAACCATTACCAGCAATGTTACAATTGAGGCTAGCTTCTTCATTGGGTTTGTACCTCCTTACTTGTTGATGAGGGCAGTTCCAAACTAACCGTGGTTTCTTGGTACATATCACCCCCAGTTTGTTTGCTAACTAAGTCTTATTGGCCTTCCCTCACGTGCAGATTGGTAGATGCACTGTATGATTTGAACACTCTTACGAGCTTCACGGCCTGATACCAGAGGTTCGCGGTTCTCCAAAATAGCGTGTACGATATCATTAATCTGGAGCCGGTGCCAGGTGCAGTCGACCTGGGCAGGATCGGAAGAAGTAGACTGTGTTGCGTTTTGTATCATTAACGGTTGGATTTCGGCATATTCTTGTTGGGAGATGCCATCCACTGCCCATTCAGTTATCCAATCACCTTGCATATGGACGCTACCATGTTCACCGTGGATTTGCATGGTCATTGGATATCCCGGAGAGACTGATGTAGTTGCTTCGATTACTCCAACCGCTCCGTTTACATAATTGAGGATTGCTACCACCGTATCTTCAACTTCTATATCGTGGCGTAATGTTTTGCAGTAAGCGGTTACTTCCTCGACATCCCCCAGTATCCATTGGAGGAGGTCTACCACGTGAATTCCTTGATTCATCAAAGCTCCTCCGCCGTCAAATTCCCATGTTCCCCTCCAACCGGCGGATTTGTAGTATTCCCTCGTTCGATACCACTTGTTGTAGGCGTCCCCTACGTAGAGCTTCCCAAGCCTACCCTGACTCATGAATTCCTTCAACAGCCGCCATGCAGGCTTGAATCTGAATTGGAATATCCCCGATAAAAGGACGCCTGCTTTATCACAGGCGTCTACCATTTCGTCAATTTTCTCTACAGTGATTTCCAAAGGTTTTTCTGCAATGATATGTTTTCCTGCGGCAGCGGCATCCAGGGCTATGTCTCTTCTCCCCCCGCTGGGGGTCAAGATAGAGACTACATCAACATCTTCTCTCTCTAATACGTGGCGATAATCAGAAAATGCGCGGCACCCGTAGGATTGTCCTATGCTTGCAGCCCGTTCTTCCATCAAGTCGGCCACGGCAACGAGGCGAGCTTCAGGAATTGAACAGATAGCGTCCAGATGTACTTTGGAGATAGCGCCTAATCCGATGACTGCAAAACCCAGTCCCATAGCAAATCCCCTCCGTCTTCGTCTCTTCTTTGGCACATGCGAACTCAGGTCTGGCGGGCTCATAAGAGCGAATAAAGACTTCGTTTATTGTCCTTATTAATATAGTCAGGCTATAGAATTCTACGTGCTTCCCAGGAATCCTTCCTCAAGCATTAGAAAAACTCAGGAGTCTGTCCCACATCTTGTAAGAAGCTCGCAATAAGGTCTTGTGCTGCGGATATATGGAGCGCTCAATCTTCGGGACGCTGTCATGAGCATTATCTCCTAACAAGAAGGATATTGGAAAGGAATCTTGAACTTTATTAATGGAGATTACAAACATATCCGGTGATGACCTTCCTACTGTGTGGGCATTGATGAAGGTTCCGGCGACCTGAGATCACGAAACGGGCAGGGCCCTAGGAGGCAGAGGACAGAGTTGAAGAGGTATGGAAAGCTTGCCAGTACGAACAGCGATCTCAAAGAGATAAACCGTGCGCTGGTACGAGATACCATTAGAAAACGAGGTCCGGTTGCCAGAAGTGAAATCGCAAGAATAACCGGCCTCACTCCGCCTACGGTATCCGCAATAGTCAAGGACATGCTCGAAGCAGACATCGTAAAGGAGATAGGCCGCGGGGTTTCTACAGGTGGCAGACGACCAATCTTGTTGGAACTAAACCCAAAAGCCGGATTTGTCGTTGCTGTTCGTATTCAGCGTGGGGAGATAGTCACAGCGTTGTTGGACCTCACCGGTCATGTATTAGGGAACCAGCTTGTTGCAAGAGACACTTCGGTCCCGGAGAAAGTAGCTGAAGCTATTTGTGAGTCCATGGACTCACTGGTGCTCTCCGCCAATATAGGGCGAGATCTGATCTTGTGTTGCGGAGTTGCATTCCCCGGGCTTATTAGCTCAGCAGACGGTATGGTGGCAAGAGCTCCGAATCTTCCGTGGGAGAATGTCCCTTTCCGTGACATGTTGCATGAAGCCATCAGGGGAATTCCGGTTCACATTGAAAACATATCAAACGCGGCTGCGCTCGGTGAGCAAACATACGGAATCGGCAAAGGCTGTGCAAATCTAGTATACTTGAACCTGTCCGTCGGCATTGGTGCAGGTATAATCATTGATAATAGGGTTTACGGCGGAGCCTGGGGCTACGCAGGAGAAATCGGTCATGTCGCTACAACTTCAGAGGCCGGGCCACGCTGTGGTTGCGGCCGGTATGGTTGTTTTGAAGCGGTATGCGGCGTTAGGGCAGTCGTAGAGAGAATCAAAGCTTCAGTCCCTGATAAGACTCTTTTTGACTTGGGGTTTCAGAAGGATCGCCTTACTATAAGTGATGTACTGAACCCTCGTCTTTCTGAGCTCCCGGAAGTTCAAGCAGTATTAACCGATACCGGAAAAACCATAGGGTTGGTCATTGGTAATATGCTGAACCTCCTTAACACTGAAATGGTGATTTTAGGAGGAGAGTTGTCCAGGGCAGGAGACGCTTTCTTTGGCGCGCTCCGTGATCAGGCAAATCGAACGTCCCTCGGCGAAGTAGCTGAACGTGTCAGGATCGTCAGATCAACCATGCAGGAAGACCCTGCCTTAATGGGCGCCTATACCGTCGCCATTGAGGACGTATTCGCCTATGGGAAATAGGGATACAGGCCTGCATAGCACATAAGGCACGAAGGCTTCAGCCCGGTCTCCTTCAGGAAAAATCCAATGGATAGAAGGAACAAAACCTATTCTGAAGAACTTACTTAGTGATGGATAATAAGTAATCCGTTTCTGCTTCGAGCTCCGGTACTCGGGCAACTGTTCTGCGAGTAGACTTTGTGGGCGTCCGGATAAGAAATCAAAGATAGGAGTTTCGTCCTAACAGAGGGGATATGGTATGCGATATGAGTAAAGATTGCTTCTACTTAACAAATGGGACTATCATAACACCTCATAGGGTGCTCCGAGGCAGCGGCCTACTTATAGAAGAGGGTAAAATCAAGGATCTGTTCCTCATGGACTCCTTCCATGCGAATGAAGGCGCGGTGGTATTTGATGTTAACGGTTGTTATATAGCGCCGGGATTTATTGATATGCATTTGCACGGAGGCGGAGGAGCAGACGTGATGGATGGGACCCCTGAGGCGTTTGCCACTATCGCAGAGGTCCACGCTAAAGGTGGAACAACCTCAATGGTTCCGTCTACCGTCACAAGCTCAACGAAAGATCTCAAGAAAGCAATCGCTGCCTTTGAGGAGGCCTGTAAGCGGAAGAACAAAGGCTCTCGGCTTCTGGGACTACACCTTGAAGGGCCATACTTCGCTGCTTCACAGAAAGGCGCCCAGGACATCCGCTTCATTAAAGAACCGGCCAGGGAGGAGTATCTGAGCATACTGGATTCTTCCTCAAAAATCCTTCGCGTTTCGGCAGCGCCGGAATTGCCAGGCGGTTTAGAGCTGGGCAGAGAGCTAAGGAGACGAGGAATCCTGGCTTCGATAGGGCATACCGATGCGTCATATGATGAGGTCTTGCTGGCGGTTGAAGCAGGATACTCTCATGTTACTCACCTATACTCAGGTATGTCAGGGGTGCACAGGGTAAGGGCATACCGTATCGCAGGCGCCATAGAAAGCGGGTTGCTTCTTGATGAGCTGACTGTGGAGATTATAGCCGATGGAAAACACTTGCCTGCAAGCCTTCTTAAGCTGATCTATAAATGCAAAGGCGCAGACAAAATCGCGTTATGCACAGATTCCATACGTGCCGCCGGAATGCCTGAAGGGGAGTTTATCTTGGGGAATCCTGAGGACGGACACATAACCGTGGTTGATGAAGGGGTGGCTTGGTTGCCTGATCGCAGCGCTTTTGCAGGCAGCATAGCAACGACGAATCTGTTGGTGCGAAATACGGTTAACCTTGCAGGAGTAAGCCTTCAGGATGCGGTGAAGATGGCCACTTTAACTCCGGCCACAATCCTAAAGATAGACAATGCAAAGGGCAGCATCGATACGGGTAAAGATGCAGATATTGTCGTATTTGATGAGGAAATCAATGTCCGGATGACAATCGTTGAAGGCGAAGTCGTCTACCGGGACTAATCGTAATTGCATGAACTACTTAGGGAGGATGCTTAAGTTGACATATAGGGTTCAACCATACATTGGGAGGGACTGGTAACATGTCAAGAACAAGTCAGGCTTACAGGGACATCATCATCTCACTTATTACAACCATCGAAGACAAGGAAAAGGAGTCGATAGAGAAGGCAGCAGGTATTCTTGCAAAAGCAGTGGCAGATGATCGCCTGATTAATATCGTTGGTTCAGGCGGTCACTCTAACATGGCAGCAGAGGAAGCGTTTTACCGTGCCGGCGGCCTGGCTGCGGTGAATCCTTTGCTTGACGCAGGCACGAACTTAATCCACGGCGCTTTGCGCTCGACATTTGTTGAACGTACTCCCGGGTATGCTAAAGCGGTGCTGGATGCGTACGGTATTGCTTCCGGAGACGTACTCATAATTGCAAATGCCTACGGCATCAATGCCATGACTATTGATTGTGCACTGGAGTGTAAGAAGCGAGGAGCAACATCCATAGGAATAACCTCAAAAGGCTATGCCGATTTCCTTCCCAGGGACAGCCACATACGCCATCCAAGCGGGAAGAACCTATATGAGATAGTGGATGTCTTCATTGACAGTCACCTTCCTACAGGCGACGCTGCTGTTGACGTCGAAGGGCTTCAGCAGAAAATGGGCCCCACATCTACCTTCGTCAACTCATTCGCTGTCAATCTCCTTATGATAAGAACAGCCGAGAAGCTCCTTGAAATGGGTATAGAGCCTCCGATTCTTGTTAGCAGCAACATGCCGGACGGGGATAGGATAAATCGGATTATCGAACGAAAGTACCTTCTCAGAGTGAAGCACTATAGGTAAGCATTTCGTCGAATCAGGGGGAGTTGGTATTGGCAGGAGGCAACAGGTTACGAGCAGGTGTCGGCACACGGATCATAAACCCACCGCTCAATTCCCCTATGGCAGGGTTTTCTGCCAGGATCGGCGGGGCGCTCGGTGTGCATGATGATTTGATGGCGAAAGCGCTCGTCCTCGAAGATGAGAAATGCGCATGTGCTATCGTGTGTTTGGATATTATCCACATCACCCTCCCTCGTACACAACGTATACGCCGTTCAGTGAACAGAATCACCGGTATCCCGGTGGAGAACATAATGATTTCGACATCGCATAACCATTCCGGCCCGGACCTGGACGCTCCTGAATGTGACGAATGGGCGTCGCATTTTGAGGCCCAAGTGGCAGATGCTGTATGCGAGGCCTGGTCTCGTCGCGAGGACGCATCATTCGGTGTGGGCATTGGCACTGTTACAGGTATAGGTGTGAATCGCAGGGGAAGAGACAGCACAGACAATTCAGTGGGCGTGCTCAGAGTCAGCAGGCCGGACGGAAGGCTCCTGGCAGTTCTAATGAACTATACATGCCATGCAGTGGTGCTGGGGCCGGACAATCGTCTAATTAGCGCCGATTATCCAGGATATGCCCAAAGATATGTCAAGGACATGTCAGGATGCGAAGATGTCGTAGTCCTGTTTACAAACGGCGCAGCAGGGGATATCAATACAGGCCATTCCGCAGATGTGAGCGCAATCGGAGGCTTCATCCCGGGCAGGACGTTTGAACGGGCAGACACATTAGGGAAGCGGCTTGCCGGTGCTGTAATTGAGACCCTCGGGACAATGAAAGAATCCGAAGAAACAGTGATTGATGGTATAACCTGTCCTTGGGAAGCCGAGTATCGGAAGGATTTACCTACTCCTAAGGATACTATGGAACGTATCGCACTGCTCAAGAAACGGTTGGATGAGGCGGCGAGGGAAAACAGCAAAGATGCCGGCAGTGTTCAACTGGATCTCATATATCAGAAGATCATCCTGGATAATCTTAAAGAGATTGGTGATTCTCCTACAGGCAAGAGACTCACGGAAACTCAAGCTGTTCGTGTGGGTGATGCAGTATTCGTATCCCTGCCCGGTGAGGTTTTTGTCGAACTTGGACTGGACATTAAGGCTAAGTCGCCATTCCCGTATACTTTTGCCGTAGGATATGCCAATGATTACATTGGCTATGTTCCCACGAAGGAAGCTTTTTCAGAAGGCGGATATGAAGTCTCCGCAAGCAAGTTCCCGCCTGACATCGGCGAAGAGCTGAAAGAAGCTGCGATTTCTTGCGTGAGCGTACTTCATGACAGAGGTTCTAAGGGGGTTTTACCGTGAAGCCTCAGCTTGCCATATCCACAAGATTTAGCCGTGATCAGTATGCTGTGGCAGTGAAGGAAGCAGTCTCCCATGGGTTTTCAGGGCTTGACTGGAATCTTGATCCCATGAGGATCGCTGTGGCATCAAACGCACGGAGAAAGTTCTATGACTGCGCCCTTTCTTCCGGATTGCCGTCCAGGTTCCATGCGCCGTGTCACGATACAGAGCTAGGCCATGAGGACCCGCTGATCTCTTCTACTGCAGTTCAATACCTCAAGATGTATATCCACCTTATCAAAGACTTCCCCGGAACCGGTATTACACTTCATATTGGCTCACGCAGCATTCCCATGGAGGAGTTGTCTTGGGACAATGCTGTGAGAGGCCTAAGGGAAGTAGTCAGATTCGGCGAAGACAACGGGGTAGATGTCTGCCTTGAAAATCTAAAGCATGGGTGGACAAATAACCCGGAGACCTTTTCCGAGCTTGTTGAGGCATCCGGCTCAATGGTGACCTTTGACATCGGCCATGCAAGAGCCAGTCCTTATGTATCGGGGGGAGACTATACGCTGGAGGAATTCATGGAATCCGTTGGGGACAGAATCAGAAACCTCCATGTGTATGAGATAGAGAGCAAACAAGGTGAGCATATCGAGCCTGCCAACTTGGATTCCATACGCCCTGCTTTGGACCGGGCGCTGTCAAAAGGCATAACCTGGTGGGTGTTGGAGCTTCACAGCATTGATTCTATGGCAAGGTGTAAGAACCTAATTGAATCGCATTATGGTTAGGCATCTCCTGGTAGAGGCTCCGGATCCGGTTTCCCGTTTTCATTCCTGTTAGTCACCCTAATTTGAAGCTCGAGGCTATGCTCTTACCCAGGAATTTGTTCATCAAATATACGACTATGAAGACTACTACCAGCAACAAGACTGAAAGCGCGCTGGCTTCACCAAACTTGTCATCGCTGACCGCGGTGTAAACCAATATAGGAAGGGTTCTGGTCTTGGCTGAGTAGAGCAGGATAGTAGTGCTTAATTCCTGTAATAACGTAGTGAAAGTAATGATTGTGCCTGATATTATTCCGGGAAGAATCAACGGGAGACTCACCCTCCGGAATGTATAAAACCAGTTAGCCCCGCTTATAGTGGATGACTCTTCTAAAGCCGGATCAAGCTGTGATAGGCTGGCCACCACAGAACGAAATACGTAAGGGGTTCGACGTAAGATAAAGGCAATAAGAATGATGGTGAAAGTGCCGCTGAGGTTAATGGCTGAATTCCCGCTAAATGCAGAAAGCAAAGCTACGGCAATGACGGTGCCGGGGAGTATGAAAGGAGCCATGACAGCAAGGTCGAGGATTATCGCTCCCTTTGGTTTTCTCCGTTCTGTGATATATGCAATCAAGCATCCCAAAACCGCTGTTAAAAGGGAAGCTGTAAATGATAGGTAAAGAGAGTTCTTAATAGGGCCGCCTGCTATCTGAGGGATTCTTGTGTAATTACTCAGAGTGAAGCCTTCCGGTGTAAGACCCCTCCATCGTGTGAAAAATGACATAACGATTAGCGTGATCTGCGGAGCCAAAGACACCAGCAATATGATGAAGCAGTATACCGTGGCGATAATGCGTATTAAGGGGTGGCGATGCAGGCGTTGCTCAGAATATGTAACACTTATCGTCTCGTATTCCCTCGCGCTCACCACATATTTCTGTATTAGTAGTGCAATGATGACAATCAATACGCTGACCATGGAAATTGCGGCTGCTCCGTTAAGATCCCAGAAACCGTGGATACGAAAGTAAATCAATGTCGGCAGCACATAATCCTTCCCGCCGATAATCGCAGGTATGCCGAAGTTCCCCAAGGAACGGATGAAGACTAAGATAGCGCTGGCAGTCATACTGGGCAGCACAAGGGGCAGGGTGATTGTGCGCAGTATCCTCCCGCGGCTTGCCCCCATAATCATTGCAGACTCTTCCAAGAGCGGGTTGGCTGCTTCAAAAGCACCGTAAGTAAGCAGAAAGACAAAGGGATATAGAGTCAACGTCATAGTAAAGATTATTCCGAATAAGCCGTAAATAGGGGGCAGCGAAAGGCCGAATACGGCCAGGATCTTGTTAAGAAAGTGGCGGGCTATTCCTTGCCTCCCCAACAGGATAATCCAGGAAAATGCTCCGATAAAAGACGGCATGATTATCGGCAGTATCCCCAGGGAAAGGATGAGTCCCTTAAAAGGCATTTCTGTACGGGCAACAAAATAGCCCATAGGAACCCCAATCAACAAGGTGAAAAAGACTACGGAAAAGGCTACGACAAAAGAGTTGCGCATGCTTCTTTGGTAAAGTGATGAGGTGAAGAAGCGTTGGAAATTACTGAGGTCCAGTTCGCTGATGGCCGCCAGATTGAAGCCTGACCCGGAAAAGGCTCGCAAAATAGTGGTAACAAGTGGCCAGAACAGGAAGATGACAAGGAATATCAATGGGACACTAAAAACAAGATAGGGGGTAATATCTCTGCGCTGCACTATTCTTCACCTCTTTGGGGAAACAGGAATCCATTGGCGAAGTCAAATGCGACACAGGCCATGTCACCTTCTCCTACGCCTTCTACCTTGTGAGCCATATCAGCCTCGATTGTCTTTTCCTCTCCGTCTTCTTGAATAATGATTGTGTAGCGGATGATGTGGCCAAGGTTCTGGATAATCTGTACTCTTCCCGACAATATGCCTTCCCGGGCAAATGGTTGAACAACCAGAGTCTCAGGACGGAAGGCTACAACCACTTCGCAGCCGGGTACAAGTTCTGACGTTTCATCACATGTGATTCGCGGTATGCCTTTCAAGACCCCGTTCCCGGCCTTTAACTGAACAGCGTAACTAAGGTCCTTCTTTTCCGTAATTGCTCCTGTGAAGAAGTTTATTTCGCCTATGAAACCTGTGACAAACAGATTCTTGGGGTTGTGATAGAGTTCCTCACCGGAGCCTATCTGTTTGACGTACCCGTCTTTCATTACCGCGAGGCGATCTCCGATTGCCATAGCTTCCTCTTGGTCATGGGTGACGAAGATCGTAGTAATGTTGGTTGCCTTCTGGATACGACGGATCTCTGCCCTCATATAACGCCGTAGTTTGGCATCAAGGTTTGCCAGGGGTTCGTCAAGCAGAAGAATTGTGGGATTGTATACCAGAGCTCTGGCAACTGCAACTCTTTGCTGTTGTCCTCCGGAAAGAGCTTTTGGGCTTGGGTTTCTACGGAGAATTTCGCCAAGGCCCACGAGATCCATTATTTCTGTAACCCGTTCTTTGATTTCGCCTGCGGATAAGCCCCGTACTCTTAAGCCATAAGCAACATTCTCGAAAACAGTCATGTGCGGGTACAAGGCATAATTCTGAAAAACCATGCCGATATTGCGGAGAAATGGAGGGATGTTTGTTACGTCTGTGTCCCCATAGAAGATTTTCCCGTCAGTGAGAGTCTCCAATCCGGCCGTGCAGCGCAGGAGTGTGGTTTTTCCGCAACCACTGGGGCCAAGCAGGCAGAACAGCTCCCCCGGCTCTATCGCGAATGAGACATTTTTGAGCGCTCTCACCTCGTTCTTGCCGTGAAAGACCTTTTCAACACCTTCATACGAAATGCTTGTACTCATATTTCCCCTCCGTACACCGGATTCTCGGTTGAGCAGGCGTTCCGAACCCGCTCTTTGGCAGGTTCGGAACGCCTGGGCATACCGAATAAGATTGCTTACTGAATAAGATCAGAGAAACGGCTGGTCAGTTCATCACGAATATCTGCTGCTTCTTGTGCGTCATATTCTATCAGCACAATCTCTGACAGGGGAGGCAGCGGGCCCGGTCCGGGTAGTTTAGGATGAACAACACGTCTGGACCTTGTCTCCAGAATTATGCGATATGCTTCTTCTGAGGTCAAAAAGTCCATGAACAACTGGGCATTTGCCAGATTAGGCCCGCCCTTAATGATACCTGACGCATCGAATCTGGCTCCTGTCCCTTCTTCCGGATATATGGGTATTACAGGGTCGCCTTGCTCAATGTGTGATGCTACGTTGGCTTCTCCGGTTACACCGATGGCATATTCACCACGGGCAACTGAGGCGGGAACCATTGTTGATGAAGCGGTGAAGACCGCCTTACGGGCTAATTTCTCCAGGAAGTCCCAACCATACAGTTTGTAGATCATATAAATCTGCGCATAAGCTGATCCTGAGAGCGCAGGGTTTGCCAGGATTATTTCTCCTTCATATTTGTCGTCAATGAGATCAGCCCATTTGCGAGGATAATCTTCAGGTTTCAGAAGCTCTGTATTGACAATGAACGCCTGCAATGGCATGGAGTATCCGTAGTATCTGGGAGTTTCGCCTTTATCCCTTACGCTTTCCGGGATGTCGGCATGGTATTTCGCTCTGTAGGGAACAAAGAAATCATAGTGTCCGTCAAAAGCTTCCTTAGCGATGCCCAGCAGAATATCCCCGCCGGGACGAGGCGATTCAGCCTGTAGTCTTGTAAGCAGCTCCCCGGAACCGGCCCGAATGAGGTCTACTCCTATTTCAGGATGCTGTGACCGAAAAGCTCTAACCAGCGCGTCCGCTTCCTCTTCAGAGGCGGCACTCCAGATTACCAACTTTCCGCTTTGGGCGAAAGAGACCGTACTGAAAAGCAATACCATAATCAAAGTGCATACTAATATTATTGATTTTCTCACGCGTCGTCCTCCTTTTCCTAATTCTTTTATGTTCTTCGCTTGGTGTGATGCCCAATAATCATGCGGTGGTTATCAGAGTCTTATCACCCCCTGAAACCTGAAAGACACGTTTACACAGCAGAAGGCGCATGTACAACTTAATTTTTTAGTGTACATAAGTATTCTTCGTATATCCGAAAATCTCCTTCCTAACCCAGGGTAGGAAATGTGTTCAGGAAGGATTTCCGCCTGTTGTACATGGCGGAGAGTATGATAGTATTTATTAAGAAGTAAACATCATCTTAGACTGGGTACACAGACATCAAGATGGAAAGAGGTGCTGGAGATGAAAGTCAGAGTATTTGAGAGCTCTGAAGCATTAGGGAGAGAAGCAGCCAAGTATTGTGCGACTATATTGAACAAAGCTATTCTGGAACATGGAAATGCCAGATTGCTTATGTCAACCGGGGCTTCGCAGTTTGACACCCTTAAGTCCCTTATGGAAACAGATGTGGATTGGAGTAAGGTTGCGATCTTCCATCTCGATGAGTATGTAGGGTTGCCTGAAAGCCACCCGGCCAGTTTCAGAAAGTACTTAAAAGACAGGTTCATCGATATTGTTCGGCCAGGTGAAGTACACTTTGTTGACGGAGAAGGAGATATTCAAAAGAATATCCAAAACCTAACGGAAGAGGTGCGAAAGAGGCCTATTGACCTGGCACTGGTAGGCATCGGTGAAAATGCCCATATCGCTTTCAATGATCCCCCTGCAGATTTCCACACTGAAGAAGCGTTCATTGTCGTAAATCTTGACGAGAAATGTAAGAGACAGCAAGTCCGTGAAGGATGGTACGAAACGATAGATGACGTTCCTAAACAAGCAATTACTATGACAGTGTACCAAATAATGCAGAGCAAGGTGATTGTCTCGTGCGTTCCTTACAAGGTGAAGGCAGATGCGGTGAAGATAACTCTGGAGAATGAGGTGACATGTGAAATCCCTGCCACAATGCTGAAGAAGCATGAAAACGTCACCCTGTTTCTTGATGAAGAATCCGCATCTCTGGTTGATAAGAACATACTGAAAAGCTTCTTGTAGGCACATCCCAAATGAGGCATTTCTTGACAGGCGTTTGACGGGTGTAGTATGGTGATTTTGCTGAAGGAATACCCATGGAGCGGGTGAAGAGTGAATGGCAAGTAAACTATCGAGCAACACCAGTGATGTGAGGCGCATCAACCGGCTGCTGGTCAGGGATATAATACGAAAGCAAGGCCCGATTTGCAGGAGTGACATAGCGAAGGTTGCCGGTCTGACTCCCCCTACTGTAACGAATATCGTCAGTGAGATGTTGGCTGCGGGCACCGTAGAAGAAGTCGGTTACGGAGAATCCACAGGCGGTAGACGGCCGGTGATGCTTGTTCTCAACCCCAATGCGGGTTTCATACTTGCAGCGGGTATCCAAAGAAGCGTGACCAGGGTTGCATTGATGGATCTTTCAGATAATGTCCTAGCCAGGCGAGACACCCACGTGTCTGTGTCTTCACCGTATGAGATGGCTGCAGCAATTCGAGAATCATTTGAGTCTCTTCTCGGCGAGACAGGGATCCCCAAGGAAAAGATTCTGTGGTGCGGGGTTGCAAGCCCCGGGCTTGTTAATCCTGATCTGGGGGTTGTGGAGACGTCGTCAAACTTGGCCTGGAAAAAGGTTCCGTTTGCCCATATTCTCTCTGAAAACCTATCCGGAATTCCGGTTCACATCGAGAATATCTCAAATGCTGCTGCCCTTGGAGAGAAAGCATACGGTATTGGCAAGGGATACCCGAATCTAATATATCTTAGTGTTTCTATCGGTATTGGAGCAGGTATCATTATTGATAACACCGTATTCAGAGGTTCCCGTGGGTACGCAGGTGAAATTGGCCATGTGCCTATGACTGTTTACAACGGCCCTCAATGTGCGTGTGGACGGGAAGGTTGCTTAGAGGCTTTCTGCGGAGTGCCGGCTGTGATAAGGAGGGTTAAGGCCCAGGTTTCTGATGAAGAGTTCAAAACGCTCGGCGTGGACAAAGACAGTATCGAAATCCCTCATCTCACGAAACCCCCTCTATTGGGTATCCCTGCTGTTAAGAGAATTATGGATGAGACAGGCCACCTGATTGGTATTGCCATAGCGCATCTGGTATCACTTTTCGATACAGAGATGGTGATCTTAGGAGGGGAGCTGGGCCGGGTAGAAGATGCTTTCTTAGAGACGGTAATGCGTTCAGCAAGGGATCACTCACTGGTGGAGTTTGCAGAAACCATCAGGGTAGTGAGATCAACCATGCACGAGCAGCCTGAACTGATGGGCGCTTACGTTCTGGCTATGGAGGAGGTATTTGCCTTAGAGGACTGGGATTACCCAAGGGCTCGCTGATAATTACTACCTAAGAACGTGAAGGATCACCCGAACATAAGTTGCCCCCTTGATCCACCTAATGATATAATCATGTGGACAGGGGGCGTTTTCATGCTGCATGAGGCATCTCGGCAAAAGGATGTGAAAGGCTTAAGGCTGATGGGTATTGACCCCGGTCTTGTTGACACAGGGTACGGCATTATTGACATATCGGGAAACAAGGTCCGCCTGATCGAAGCAGGCCTTGTAAGGACCGGCAAAAATGCGTCCCTTGAGTCCAGGCTGAAAGAGATATACAAAGGCATAACCTTGGTTCTCGAGGAGTATAGGCCTTCTTTAGTTGTTGTGGAAGACCTCTACACGAACTATCGTTACCCCAGGACTGCAGTGCTTATGGGGCATGCAAGAGGTGTAATCCTCCTTGCGGCAGGCCATAACGGACTGGCTGTGACGTCATATCCGCCTGCACGTGTAAAGAAAGCGTTGACAGGCACAGGCAGAGCAACCAAAACTCAGATTCAAAGAATGGTCCAAGTCAGGCTGGGGTTGGACAGGGTGCCGGAGCCGGATCACATAGCTGATGCATTAGCTCTTGCTTTGTGCCATTATGATTGCTTAACCCATGAACCCCGCTTCAAGACGAAAGATGGAGGGGCAAGAATATGATCTCGGCCATATGCGGAAACCTCTCACGGGTTTTAGAAGACAGGGTGGTCCTCGAGGTAAACGGCTTGTCCTATGAGGTGCTTGTATCCCCTGTTACACTGGGTGCGCTTTTTCCAAAGCGAGATCAGGAAGTCACTCTGAAGACGATATTCTATATACAGGGAACACCGGGTGTGGGGAACATGGTTCCGGTGCTCGTAGGATTTATGAGCGAGACGGAGAAGGAGTTTTTCGAGCACTTTATCACTGTCGGAGGTATTGGTCCGCGGGCTGCGCTGAAGGCCTTAACTATGCCGGTGGGGCGTATTGCCCGCGCAATCGAGGATGGAGACGTTCCGGTCCTTACTACTCTGCCGGGTATAGGTAAACAGAAAGCTGCGAAGATTATTGCGCAACTGAAAGGCAAGGTAGACAGATTCGCACTTGCGCCGGATGAGGACAAAGAAGTGGCAACTCCCCGAGGCGTTACAGAAGAAGACAACATTCTTGAAGAAGCAATTGAGGTGCTCATGCAGCTTGGCTACAGACGTCAGGAGTCAGAATCCATGGTGCGCCGTGCCATAAGAAAGCATGGGAAAATCACCACTGCGGAAGCTATCATTCAAGAGATCTTCAGATCGGCTGCGAAGCTTCGGGGCGGCTCCTAATAGTCTAACAGTCCACGGCGAGGGGGGACAGTCATGACACGAGTGAGATTGGTGAGCGGAGATGAACAAGAGGAAGAGGTTGTATATCAGAAGAGCCTCCGTCCTACAAAGCTCTCAGAGTTTACCGGACAGACGCAAGTTGTGGAGAATCTCTCTATTGCTGTTGAGGCTGCGCGCATGCGCAGAGAGGCCTTGGATCACGTGCTCCTCTACGGCCCTCCCGGCCTTGGGAAAACCACCTTGGCCCATATTATCGCAAATGAAATGAAATCCGATATCATATCCACATCCGGGCCGGCAATTGAGAGGCCCGGGGACCTGATGGGGATCCTGACAAACCTTGAAGACGGAGACGTCCTTTTCATAGACGAAATTCATAGGCTGCCCAAGGTAGTGGAAGAGTTCATCTACTCTGCAATGGAAGATTTCCAGATAGATTTCGTAATTGACAAAGGCGCTTTCGCGAAGACGATTAAGGTGCCTTTAAAACACTTCACCTTGGTAGGTGCGACGACTCGTGCAGGCTTACTGTCAGCCCCCTTGCGAGAGAGGTTTGGCCTATTTTATCACCTAGATTTCTACCCGGCAGACGAACTAGCCGAGATCCTGCGCAGGTCTGCACAAATACTCGGGGTTCCGTTGAAGGGCGACGCAGATGCTGAAATCGCTGCGCGTTCCCGAGGCACTCCCAGGGTAGCGAATAGACTTCTAAAGAGGGTCCGTGACTATGCTGAGGTAAAAGGTGACGGTGTTATCACTGTTGAAACGGTTAATGCTTCGCTTAAAATGGAAGGCATTGACGATGTGGGTTTGGACAAGTTTGACAGGAAATACCTTAAGGCCCTTATCGAATTCTATAACGGAGGGCCGGTAGGAGTAGAAGCTCTTGCAGCCACTCTCAATGAAGAACAAGATACCCTCGCTGACATGGTGGAACCTTTTCTTCTAAAAATCGGGTTTGTGATAAGGACAGCCAGCGGGCGTCGCGCGACTTCCCGGTCTTTTCAGCATCTGGGCTATCCATACAAGGATAGAGTGGAAGGGGAAGGGCTGCCTTTACTGTTTTAGACAGACTGCGTTCTTCCTTTCCGGCCTTCATCATAGAGTCCGGGAAGGTGTTTTTCGTACAACCTGACATTGAAGTTCAGAGGGTTCTCTTCCCTGAACTGATAGAGAGCATCCAGGTCAAGGTCTCCGACTACGACTTCTTCTTCATCGAACGTGTCTGCCCGGGCGAAATACCCATCTTCTGACTGTGTCAACTCGAGAGGGCCGAGGAGTCCAGATCTTCCTGTAAACGGTATGCCGATAATGTTTCCCACTGCGTGAGCTGATACGCCGAGGACTTGACTTTCCTGCACTCTCGGCCATATCCCGCGCATAACGCGCCAGAATAGGTATTCTTCGTTATTGGCAGCAGGGATTACAACGATGTCCGCGCTTCGGAGACTTGCGATACGGAAGGTCTCAAAGTAGGTGGCGTCCATACATATGGGAAAAGCTACTCTTCCCAGCCTCGTGTCCAGCACTTCCAACTCTCGGCCCTGTTCAAATCCCCACTCCGCCTCGAGAGGCACGAGATGAAGTTTACGCTGCTTCGCAATGATGTTTCCGTAAGGATCGAAGAAGTAGCCGATATTGCGCATCTTACCGTCATCATCTTCTAAGAGAGTGCTGCCTGAGATTATGTAGACTCGGAAACACTTAGCCAAAGTAGAGAAGGTGGTCTCATATATACGTTTGACAGCAGGAGATAGCAGACGAAATACATCAGCTACCTGAGTCTCGCCTCCGGACACTTGTTTGACTGCCGAGTCAAGGCCTTCAGCAGCCAAGCCTTCAAGCCCCGGGATGAGGCCGGACAAAGGAATTCCGGAATATTCGGGAAACACCACAAGTTGCGCTCCTTGTTCCACAGCCTCTTTCGTAAGCCTGAATATAGTCTCTGCGTAAGCCCGGGCATGGTTTTCCTTGATAAGTTCAAGCTTCATCTGGACTGCAGCAACTCTGATTTTTGACGGCCGGCCGGATTCGGGAAGCTCATCCACTGCTGAACCAGGCGTTATGTGTTTCTTGGCCAAGGCCTGTTTGACTATGGATGGCCGTGATTGAAACCACAGGAATCCTTTGAAGAGGAAGATGCCAAGAGCCTGGGAGATTTTTTCTATAAGCATTTTCATATTGGCTTTCTCCCTTCATGCTCTTCCTGTTTCTTCCCGTGGCATCCTGAAACCTGTGGCCGGTAGTCTTTGTACACGTGAGGGAACCATTGCTTGTATAAGGGGATGTTGAACTGACTGAAGATGTCAAATCTCCGGATAGTCTCCCCGAGCTTAATGAAGTCCAGGTGCGCCGTAAAGACGTCCTCCATATGAGCAGCTTTCGCCTGTGCCAGCACCCCGGTATCCCCCGGCGTCATCTCACATGTCGCGTATATTGTAGATCGTCCTTCAAACTCAACTCCTCCGAGGAAGCCGGTAAGGCATGACTCAATCCCGAACACCTGATTCTGCTGGATGTTTTGCCACATACCCCTCACTTGATGCCACTTACTGTAGGGTTTAGGGACAGCAATAGGCGCTATGATTATTTGAGCGCCTTTCAGAGTCAAGATTCGCATAACCTCCGGATACCAGGCATCTTCACATATGACGAAACCGAGATTCCCCAAGGGTGTGGCAAATACCTGAAGATCATCTCCTGAGACGAATCCGCTTCCACGTTCGTCCCGGTTCAAATGCGTCTCGGACTGGGTACCAACAACTGTGCCTGCCGGAGAGATGAGGTAAGCGGTATTTGTTACTCCTTTTCTTGTGGGCGTCAGCATAGTACCTGGGACAATGTAAGCGCCGTGTTTCTTTGCCAGTCCTTTGAAGAAGTCGAGGAATTCATTGAGGTTCGAAGCTCCGTAAGAAGTCCATATGCGCCCTATTCCTTGTGCAAGTCCCGGACCAAAATAGAGCTGAGCTTCAGGATGTGCTAAGGTGAGATAGGCAAAGGCGGTATAGGCAGGAAACACAATTAGCCGGGCCCCGTCGTGTGTGGCATGCTCCACAAGGTGGGTGAGCCGCAGAAGAAAATCCCCGGGTGATTCGCGTCTTCTTGAAAGTAGTTGGATACAAGCCACTCCAGTCAGAAGAATCGCCTCCGTTATCTCTCCTCAAAGGATATTCTAT
>JAPXLY010000017.1:0-22918 GCA_033809295.1 Bacillota bacterium | reverse complement strand
TAACAGGGCCGGTAGACATAGGAAGATATGTGATAGGCCGCGCGAAGGTCGGGGAAGCCTCAAAATGGAACTTCCCATAAGATCCGGGACATACCTCTTGTTAGCGCTGGGCATATGCTTCATAATCATTGGCGCTTTCAGAAGCGAATTTACGACTATCTTGCTCAATGCTTTAATCCTGTGCGCATCATGTATCGGCTTGAGATAACCTGCAAGTTCTAAACGAGAAGGCGGGATTCGAAGATCAAAGATTCGAGAGTTCGTGGTACGACAAGCAAGCCGGCAACTGACAAGCATAAATCGGCTCTCGATCGTAGGCAGGCCGTCAATAATAAATCGGCTCTTAGCAAGAAACCGGCTGTAGATAAGCGAACAATGGTTCAGCTTGCATCGCTTGCATTTGCCAACTCTTATGTCTTATCACTTCTAAAGTCTTGCCCTGCGCCCATACTCAATTGCCACGCATGCCCGCTCGCGGTCATGGCTTGCCCAATCGGGTCGCTCCAGCATTTCATTGGACAGAGGAGATTCCCCTTTGCCCTGGTGGGATTCTTCACAGTCATAGGAGCGCTTGTTGGACGGATGGCCTGTGGGTGGGCATGCCCCTTCGGGTTCTTGCAGGATGTCCTCTTCAAAGTCAGACTCGGCAGGAAGAAACTACAGGAAAAAGCCGGAATTGGCGCTTGGAAAGCCGCACGGTACCCGATCTTCGTAGGACTCGTTCTGATTGGGGCGTTTGCAACGGGGGAACCACTGTTTTGCAAGCTGTGTCCGGCAGGCGGCCTCGAAGCCGGGTTGCCCCTGGTGGCCATTGATCCGTCGATCAGGGCTATGGCAGGACCCTTGTTCATCGTGAAAATGGCCATAGTATTGGTTTTCATAGTCACCGCAATTCTCATCAAAAGGCCTTTTTGCAGATTCATCTGTCCCCTCGGAACTATATATTCGCCCTTCAACAAGGTGAGCCACGTACAGCTTCAAGTAGACAAAGAACTCTGCAACCGGTGCGGAGCTTGCAGAGCAGCTTGCCCCGTGAATATTGACCCATATCTCGATGCAAACTCCAAGGACTGCATAAGATGCCTGGAATGCACTTCTTGTCCTGCTATTAAGGTAAAGTACGGCGCTTCGGCGGAATAAAGCGACCCCGCATTCTCAGCAGACAGGGTCGCTTATTCCACAGGATGAAGGCAGCCTACTGATAGCTTTACGGATCCCGAAATCCCTGAGGGACTATCACGTCGATGACTACATACTTCTGGACTGTCTTCGTTACCTTCACAAATACCTCGATAATAGCGTCAACCAGGAGATCCCTTGTGCCTATCTCAGGAGGAGGAGTCACGCCTACCGGCAAGAACTGGACAGTGACGAATTCCACCCTTGGACGCACCAGAAGATTCATGCCGGGATAAGCCCCGGGCAGATCCACAAATGTGGTAAACGGTATTTCAACATGGGCATGATGAACAGGTTGATCCGGTTCAGCCGCAACGTAGATTATCTGGAGGACCAAGGTGCCTTCTAGGATGACCTTGCCATCGAGTATGTCAGACCGTGTTATGTCCACACTTGAACTGAATATTTGAAGTATCTTTTGCGCAGGAGGTTTTTCCTGAGGTATTTCCACCTCCCTGCGGATGTTGATTTGCTGGGATTTCTCATTTACCACATCCTCTATGGCTACAAGCTGTCTTACGGCATTGATCGGAATTCTATCTGACCTTACGTCCGTGACTACGCGGAGTTGCTGAATTTCAGTGACCTTCACAAAGATACTCAGGATCAAGTCTTGCATAACCGTGGTAGGATTTACAATAGACACCTGCACAAACTCTACGCTCGGGAATATCTCTGTCATCAACCCCGGCACCGCCCCGGGTATCCTGATATTTGCCAGGAAGTTTACTTCCAGATGCATGTGGTGAACAGGTTGATCCGGCTCTGCAGCTACATAAATCACTTGCGTTATTACCCTACCCTGGATGATCACAAGATCCGGAATAATCCGCACTTCATCTGTTATGATCTCTGTGCTGACAACGTTCAGTATTTTCTGGACAGGCGGTTTACCGGCAGGCACAGGCACCATATTGCTTAGTATTACCTGGCCCGTATTCTCACCTCTGACACGTTCCACCCGGAAAAGCTGCTTGTCGACTTTAACGGGGACGCTTTTGAACATGACATCAGTGACTACATCAAGCTGGACAAGCCTGATTACTTTCACAAAGAATTCTATGATGATTTCTATCTCCACTTCCCTTGGCGACCTTATCACGATGTCCGAAAACTTCACCCGTGGCTTCAATATTACTGTCATACCGGGTTGCGTCCCGGGTACATCGGCAAATTGCAGGAAGCTTATGACATGCTCCATATGGTGGACAGGCTGGTCAGGCAGTGCAGCTACGTATATAGTCTGGACTGTTGCGGTACCCTCAATTACGACTTTATTAGGTAGAGGCGTCCCTGTTGCTGAGACTGTTACATTGGCTATGCTCAAGATCTTCTGGACGTCAGGTTTCCCTGCAGGCACTGACTGAATACTCCTCAGCGTAACAGTGGTCACGGTCTCACTGACGACTTCGAAGAGCTTGAGGCGTTCCCTTCTCAGAACCATCTCCTATTTCCCTCCCTTTCAAACCGTGCTTGAGAACTCCACGCCGAACCTCAAACCCACCCCTTCTTGCCGACAGGCCCCTGGTCATTATCCTTTAGGAGCAGGACAGGCAGGGATCTGAATTACCTGGCCTACCTGGAGGTTCTCCGGTTGTATCCCAGGGTTCGCCTGAATAATCGCTTCGACCGTCGTATTGTATTTCCTGGCTAACGCCCAGAGAGTATCACCCGGTTGAATCGTCACCATCACAATGGTAGGCTGTGGGCATGGCGCTTCCGGAGCAGGCGTGACAATAACTACATTGACGACTACGTTGAGTTGCACCGGCTCGGTCACTTTCGCGAATACACCGATAAGCACTTTGGCGGTGAACCGTCTGTCTTCAACAAGCTCAAAGTCGACATGTTCGACACCTACACGAGTCTCTGCAGTGAAGCCTTCGTGCGTACCGGGTATCTCCACGATAAGAGTGAACTTCACCCGATGGGACATATGATGTACAGGCTGATCTCCTTCAGGTGTTTGCGCCACGTATAGAGTCTGAAGTTCTATGATGCCTTCAATAATTACCTTGCCGTCAATGATTCTCCACGATGTCTCCTTCACTGAAGTATCAATGCGCAGGATACGTTCAATATTGGGTTTCTCTCTCGGCACCTCCAGGACTTCTTTGATAATGGTCTGAGCTATGTCTTCCCCTATGACATCCTCTACTCTAAGAAGACGCTTTTCTACGTCAAGGACTGTACTGGCGGAAGTCACATCTGTCACAATTTCCAGTTGCCTGACAATAGTTACTTTGGCGACGATCTTGAGGACTACGTCTACAGTCACGGTGCGGAAATCCAGTTCAGTGAAGCTGACCGTTTCAAAAATTATTCTTGCCTGGGCGACCATGCCAACTGCTGCACCTGGGACTTCTACTACTTGAGAAAATCGCAATTGACTTGAGAAGAAGTGAACCGGCAGTTTCACGCCTTCAGGAGTCGGCTCCTGGGGCACTGCAGCGTAGAGCACGTCAACATCTATTAACCCTTCAACAACTACCTGGCCGTCGAGGACCTGCACATCTGTGAGGCGTGGTTTCGCCTCGACGCTTATGACAGAATCTATATCCGGCTTTTCAAACGGAACTATGAGCCTGCCGGTTACCAGAGCCTGTGCCTGAGCATCACCGATTACATCCTCGACTTTTAGGAGCTCCCTCGTAACTTGCAAATCCGCGGGCCCGGTCACCTCTGTGACCACCTCTAATTGCTCAGTTACAGTGACCTTAACCCTGGCAGAAATCACAACGCGCACATCAACAGTCCTGATGTCAACGAGATCGAAGGCTATGTCATGGATGTCCACCTGCACCCAGGCATTCATAAACGGTTCAGTCCCAGGCACTTCTGCGATAAGCTCAAATGATATGTCTTCTTCGAATACCTGAACCGGCTGCGCTCCGGTAGCCTCCCGAGCTACGTAGAGAATTCTTACCCTAGCTGTACCTTCAATCAAAATCTTGTTCTTAATCAACTGAAAAGACGTGGTGAGAATGATAACGTCCACACTGATAATCTTCTCAGCAGTAGGTAGGGTGTCCGCTATTTTGATGACTTCTCGCAGGACCTTCCGCGCCGTGGTTTCGCCAATGACCTGTTCGACTTTTAGGAGTTCCTCTTTGAGCTCGATACCCACAGCCATCTCTTTTCCTCCTTTCCAATTACACACACGGAGCCGTACACTTCTTTTTCATTTCTACTATATGCGGGCAACTTACCGAAATGTGCATATATTTCTAAATACAAGATTACGCCTTACGCACGGCGAAAGCCCAAGAATCAAACGCATAACCCGTCTATACCGGGTTTATCTGCTAAGAACTCCGATCCTCAACTCCATCCTTTACCACTTTGAACCTGGCCTTGAGCGTAGACCAAACCCACGGATCCACATCATCCAAATCAGCGATGGCAATGCCCGCCACGCAATATCTTTGCGCCAGATCTGCATAGGCCCCAATGCTCTCTGCATCCTCGAAATATACTGTATGACTGACACGGAATGATCTGTACCTGAAAACTTTAGACTTCTCCTCGTCAGGCTGTGAAACCGTAGGCTTGTAGAGCTCAATTATCTCCATGATCTCTCGATGTCTCTTTCGGAGGGGGACCGCGCCAAGGCCTGAAGAAAAGTCAACGCCAAAAGCAGGCATGACAACTACCACTTTCCAGAAATCGACTGCTCGGACAAGGCTTTTCAGTGCAGTTCTTACGCGGCCGATAGACACTATGGGTTCGGGGGATGTGAACTCCCACGGGTTCTTGTGCACCCTGAGAAAGACCAGATGAGCAACGGAGGCAATACCCTCTAAATCCTGTATGCGTTTTCTGTCATGCTGTCCCTGGTACGATACGGGTTCGTCAGGCAAAGGAACTTCAACTGCCACCATCAGCTCCTCTTCCTTGAGACTGTTCCGAAGCTTGCGGAGAAATGATTGAAATGCATAAGCATTCTTTTCAGGAAGATCTCCTACAGAAAGGATGAGTCCTTTAGTTCGCATTCGTGCCGCGAGACCCAAAAAGCCTTTTATTGCCTTGGAATAAGCTGAACTGTCCGAGAGTACGTTGTCAAGCGGGTCTTGAATCTCGGCGCCATCCTCGCGGGGTCCGGGCCTTGCGATACCCACTACAGGCCATAGCTCTACGCCTGACATCTGTGCCAGGGCAGCAAGCTTCCTATCAGGTGCGCCTTGAATATCCCCGTGCTCGTCAAGAAAGAACCATCGAGGCGCAATTCCTGTAAGGAATGGTAGCACGTATTCCGAGGATACTACAGGATCCCCCGGAACCGGAGGAGAGTAGAATCCGAAAAGGCGCATTACAGGAATTACCAGACTGTCGCCTTCTTCAACCTTCTCCGTCTTTAGGGGATTTGCAGTGACGAGCAATTCTTGAGGGACTTTGTACTTCCCGGCAATGCCGGAAAGGGTCTCACCTTTCACCACTATGTGCTCAATCTTCTCTCGCTCAAGCCCTGACTTGAGAAGGTTAAAGACCTCCTTGCCTGCAATGCCGTCAACCCTTAACCTGTGGGCTTTCTGAAAGTCAAATACAGCGCCCTTTGTAAGAAGGCCATACACTCCGTCGCATTCCCCTGTGTAATAGCGGAGTTCAGCCAAACGCCGCTGAAGTGCCTCCACATCCTGGCCTTTCATATCGGGTCTCAGGGTTCTTTTCCAAAGGATCTCCCTTCGAGATGAGGCCATGGTCAGAACGTCCTCCGTGCAGGTAAATGAAGGTAGACTCCTGTACCCTGCGAATTCATTGTATGCCCGGGCCGACAGGTTTGTGACGTTTTCCGCATTCGTAGAGTCTGAGCCAGGCCACACACGGGCGATATCACCCACGGCAAGCTACCGATTCCTTCGGAGGGCACACACGATCCGGTTGAACAGTTTGCCGATGGAGGTTGCGAAGCGGAATCGGGCCGGAGATCTTTCGTCCTCTGAGGCCCGGCAAGTATCTCGTTCCAACGTAACCCCGGTCACAACGTTAAGAATACGCTTGTCAAGGACAAGGCCTTCAATGAAAACGACAGCTTCAATAACCATTTCATCGTTTGTTTCATCAAGAGTCACCTCAATGTCTTCAACATAGGACTTTGCCTCTATGCGCATGGAAGAGCTGATTTCCGGGATGTTCACAAGCGTCCTCACCTTACGGCTCAAGGACACTGCCTGAATTTCCTTATCAAGCGGCAAGTACACCCATAGTGAGAGATCCAAAGAGGCAATGGCGGAGCCATCTAGGATTTCCCATGACAAAGACGGTAAGTCGATGGTAATCCCGAAAGGTTGCCTTGACAGATCCCTGGACAGATTCTCTACTACATGTGAAACCCTTATAGGTACACTATGCGTGAAACGGGCTATGACTTGTTCGATCAGAGCTTCTCGGCTCTCTATTGCAAGACAGCCCAAAATGTGCACCTCTTTTCTCCCATGCGGCTGGCGATGAGTAAAGGGCCCACTCTACTGAATCCCTATTCACAGGAGTTTTCCGGTATTCTGTCATGAAAGATACGCAAGGGAAAAAGAAGGGCGGCAATCCGGGGACTGCCGGATGAGTTCACCGGCAATCCCCGTGCAGGCTGGTACCAGTATTAAGGAACCGTTAAAGACGAAGCCTCATATCCTTATTTATTTGGCGGTATCGGCTGAACAATCCTCCTTGACCGGCCAAAGGTCGTTGCCGGGACAGCCGCCGGTGACCATTACCGGAATTTGAATATGATTCGTCACTACTACATGTATTCCGATAATGACCTTCTCTGTCAGCTCTCCTGTGGCAGGGTCGAATTCCCATACAATATTCTCAATGAATGAATGGTCCTGTTGATCCATGCCTTCCTCCACAGGGAATTCCGGATTGATCGGGAGGACCTCTATCATTTCGCTAAAAGGCAGGTCTTCTGCAATATGGTGCACAAGGTCGTCTGTGCCGACAAAGAATATCTGTTTATGAACAACTCCTTGCACTATGACTTTGCCATTCTTCACAATGGATGTTATTTCACTGATCCTGGCATCAATATCCACAATTTTGATGGCAGGCAGGGTCTTTGTTTCCTCAACCAACTTCTGTGCGCATCCGAATCCTATGATCTGGTCGGCTTTAATAAGAATTCCGCACTCTTTTACGCTTACCGGCACTGCGCATGTTTCCGTAACTTTAACGCTTAGGACAAGGATGATTTTTTGCGTCAGGGTGCCGGTAACAGGGTCGAATTCGAACACAAGATTATCAACAAATGAATGATCTTGGGAGTCCATTCCCTCACATACACATGGGACTATCACAAGGTCACTGAATGGGATATCTTCCGCCAAGTGGTGCACAAGATCATCTGTGCCTACGAAGAATATCTGCTTATGGATGATACCCTGAACCAGGACCTTACCGTTTTTGACAATATGCTTTATCTGTGATATTCGGGGGACTATCTCAATCACCTTGATAGCCGGAATAACCTTTGTCTCCTCGATAAATTTCTGCTTTGTGTTTTCACCCACCACAACCCGGGCCTTAATCAGTGTGCCCTCAGGACAGGTCGCCACCTGGAATTGCTCAGTTTCGGTCACCTTCACACATAACCTGAGAATGATCTTCTGTGTCAAGGCGCCGGTGTCCGGGTCAAACTCAAACACGCTGTTCTCGATTACAGAGAAATCCTGCTGATTCATGCCTTCCCGCACTGGACACATAGGATTCAATGGCTCGACATCAACAAGCTCACTGAAATCTATATCCTCTGCAAGGTGATGTTCCAGTTCGTCAGTGCCGATGTAAAATATCTGCTTATGCACAGTGCCCTGTATAATGACTTTGCCATCCTTTACTATAGAGCGGATGTTCATGAGCGAAGGGATGATTTCCACGATCTTGATACCTGCTATCGTCTTTGTCTCCTCCAGAAGAACCTGCTTTGAACCATGGCCTACAACCTTTTCCACCTTAAGACACACTGTCTGCACTTGCCTGTACTTCTCGATATTCAGCATATGCGAGCCTCCTTCCCTAAGCCTGAATGGGCTTTGAGCCAAACGATTGAGAAATGTAAGCCTTACCTCTTTTGGGCCCTCTATCTCCTGAGACTGATGTTGGACAGGTACATGTTCTTGTTCTTCCGCATCCTCTTCCCGATCATAAGAGATAGGATACAGAAGCCCTAACCTGGCGCCGTCATCATCTTCTGACGAAGTGCCGGGAGCTTCCGGTGAAGAGTCAGATTCTCTCTGGCAGCACATAATCTGGCTTAGACTATCGAAAGATTCCGCCCTAAGAGCTGTTTCGCTGGGCGGATCCATGCAAGTCTCACTTGAGGAAGGTGTGAATGGGTGTGTGGCCGTCGATGCGGATGTGGATTTGGGTACAGGTGTGGCATTTCCGGCATGCCACGAACGAGAGGCACGCAGCATGAGATTCCTTTTGGCGTGGACAGCTTCAGGGCATATTGTCTCTTGGTCAACCTTCGCCCCTCCGCCGTCCTCCAAAAGGTTGCAGTCAACCGCAAAAGCTGCTTCACCTACATGTTGTGCTAATGCCGGCTGAGGATTACTGTGCCCTAATGATAATTCTAAGCCATTGTCATCATCAGGATAATTGACGCCAAGAAGCGTTTCAACCACGCGCCTGCGGCGCGGTATCAGGAAAAGTCCCAGGAGGACAAGGGCAATAGCAGCCATAATTACGCCTGATTGCCATAGCCCTATAAACATATTGGTCAGTCCCCCTCTGTGCCTTTCTTCCCTATATCGTATTGGAATCTACCTAAAAATGTGATGCGCAAAACCCCGGACTAAATCTTAAATGTAGCGTTCGTTACTACAGATACAGGCACGGGGCCAACGGTCCCGTTTACAATTACTACAAGGAGAAGCGTCTCTTTCGTAACCGTGTCTACGTTAGGCCCGGTAAGATCTGTAACCACATCCAACGGCACAGGCTCCGGGATACCGTCATCCACTACGTCCACAAGGACCCTTGTCTTGGTCTGGAAAACACCGGGTCCTGTCACGTTTACCACCACTTGAACGATTCTCTCTTCGGTAGATGTGACAGTAACAAGTAAGACTATCAGTTGCTGAATCTTGCTTCCCCCACAGATGAGGTTCTGAACAAGGCTCTCCACTACTACGTCCACAGTAACTGTGGCGCCTTCCACAATTCCGGGGACATCCACAAATCCGCTGAATGGGACGATCTCTTGGATATGGTGGACTATGTTGTCGAGACCCACCACAAATACGTCCTTCTTTACTTCACCTTCAACAATCACCTGCTCCCCCACGATCTCAAAGGTCACATTCTGAACTGTGGATTCTACCGACTTGATCTTTTTGGCGACAAAGGGCAGGCAAATTGAGTTCTCTACGAGAAGCTGCTTTTCAGCTTCTACCGCCTCGCCCACGCGTATCCTGGCAAATTCTATGGTAATCGGAAGCACAGGTACGGTTATTCCTTCAGCGCAAACCTGGGCTGTACCTTCTCCCATCACTTGCTGCACCTTTAATAGGGTACCGGTAGGATCCTCTTCAACTTCGATTTTCACTGTCTCTGTAATGATGGCCTCAATATCTGCAAGATCCTTTTCCGCTATTTCAGTGCCGGTCTGTAGAGGGTCAAACACTACCGGCAAAGCTTGCGCCATGACAAAAACGTTGAGTCCGGGCGTAACCCCTGGCACCGGAATGAAAGTGCTGAAGGGAATAGTGAAGGACTCCAGGACCTCCACATCGTCTTCGTTAATGTAATACACGTCTTTTACAAAGACGCCCTGTATGATGACTTTATCTGCAATCGTACGGCCGCGCGCATCTTGTACCACCAGATTTATGTCTTTTATCTTTATGGCAGGTTGCGCCAAGACAACAGTGACTTCTTCCATTATCTGAGTTGAAGCAGAGGCAATTACCTGCTCAGTCTTAATAGCCAGGTCCTCGCCTAACGCCAGCGATACCTCAACGGTCTGAGTGACCTTTGCGAATACGTCAAGGACTACTTCCTGGAAAACCGAAAGGCCGGTCGGGTCTAAGGTGAAGTTTATGTCTGCTACAGTCGCGCGCACCTGGACATTCATGCCCGGCTGGGTACCAGGGATATCTATCATGATCGAGAACGGCGCAACGACAGCTTGATGGCGGCCAACCTGATCGAGGTCGATAAAGAAGATTTGCTTCAGAATGTTCCCTTGGACCACCACTTTGTCTTCTTTTACCGTAACTTGAGTGATCTCAGGATTGGCTCGAATCTCAGTTACCTTGACTGCAGGCGTAACCAAAGTCACAGTGCCTGATTCAAGAACCTGACCTGTATCTTCTCCCACCACTTCTTCTGTCAGGACATTGGGGCCCTCAGGGTCTTCTACAAGGGTTACCTGAACAAACTGGGTAACTGTCACGTCTACATCAACAATGATTTTCTGCGTTATTTGAGTGCCGTCAGGGCTCAATGCAGCGATAATATTGAAAATCCTCGGATGAGCCTGCACAACCACCTCAGGGCCCGGCACAACCTCAGGTATCTCAATCAAGGCTGAAAAACGCGCTGCCTCAGGGAAGTGATGGACAATATTGTCTTCCCCCACAAAGAATACTTGCTTCTGAAGCGTCCCTTGGACTATCACCTTACCCGGAATCACATGTGTCGTAACGCTATCAACGTTAGCACGGATCTCCTTTATCTTGATTGCCGGAATGGGCAACGTAAGAATCATCTCGGAACAAGATCTATGAGTCGTATCAGGACAACACCTACGAGATGCATATGACATAAGCTTATCCCCCTTGGATATCACAAACTTGGAAGGCAAGCGTAGGATCTCTACACTATCTTATGAACGCACAGCTTCTTTTGCCTATGAGCACATAGCTTCTTTTGCCGTCCCCGGAAGCCCTTGAGCGCGCTGAATGCGGGCAAATATCTTCCTTGCGTCACGCCGGTTGTCCTGTCCGATCCCTCAGGGATTAACGAGGGTTCATCAGAATATAGTTCTCTGTAGGAGGTGCCTGCATGAGAAAGAGAATCCTGGTAGTCGTTGTTAAGGGGAGAGGTACGGTTGGTTTTCTTCTTGGGGCCTCAGTTCTGTTATTGCTCGTTCTTGCCACAGGAAGAACAATACCTGTCCTGGCGCCGCTTCATCCTGCAATGATAGGAAAAGTCATAACAGTAGACCCAGGACATGGTGGTATTGACCCCGGCTCCCACGACACAGAAGGCATTCTCGAGAAGGATATTGTGCTGGAGATAGCCAGAGATGTGTGCTACCTGTTGGCCAGGGCAAGGGCAGTACCTATCTTAACGAGGCATGGAGACTGGGAGATGAGCCCTCTGTGCCCTGAAGAGAAAACCCGGCACAGGCAAGATCTGGCTGCACGGATCCACATAGCCCATCGCACCAATTCAGATGTCTTCATTAGCATACATGTAAACAAGATCAGCTCTAAGTCTACCTCCGGAGCAATTGTCTTCTATAGCAAGAACAAACCTGAAAGCAAACGCCTGGCAACTTGTATCCAACAAGCAATGAAGGATGTTGCGCCTTTCCGCGGGCAGTCTGTGTTGGAGGGGGATTATTATGTGTTAAATGCTGCAAACCTCCCTGCCGTTATTGTGGAAGTCGGGTTCATTTCCAACCCTGAAGAGAAGGAGCTGCTTCTCACTCCTTCTTATAGAGGACGCCTGGCTGAAGCCATTTTTCGTGGCCTCTTGTCTTTCTTTGAAAGCCCATAAGACAGGCCTCCTCGTCCCTGGCGGGCAAGGAGGCCTGTCCATGCCTTAACATATTTGCATCTTGTCGATCAGCCTCTGTGAGTCAGCAACCTTATCAGGTGTTTACCATGTACCGATGAATAGCTGGGTATACATGCTGCCGTAAGGGCCTCCGGCAGCAATCCCCACACCGACTTTGTTGTATGACGGGCTAAGGATGTTCTGACGGTGCCCTGCGCTATTCATAAGAGCTGAATGTGCTTGATCCACGGTTCTGGCGCCTGCTAAGTTCTCACCTGCAGTTCGGTAGCTAATCCCTGCTGCGGTCATCATCTTGAAAGGATCGCCGTAAGTCGGGGATGTGTGGCTGAAATAGTTGTTTGCAATCATATCCTGACTCTTCTTACGGGCTAAATCAACCAGCCTCAAGTCGACGCTGAGAGGCGCAAGCCCTGCTTTCGCTCTTTCCTGATTGATTAAATCCACCATTTTCTGTTCGTCTGTGGTGAGCCCCGGTGTAGGAGTAGGCTTTGGTTGCGGCGTTGGTTCAGGATCCGGTTTTGGAGTGGGAGTCGGCTGAGGAGTCGGGGTCGGAGCAGGCCTGGAAGGCGTGTACGAACCACCACCATAATACCAGGTGTTGCCCGAGTTGTAGTAATAAGTCTTACTGCCGGAATTCGAGTACGACCTTCCACTGTAGTAGTAAGTAGATCCCCCTGATGAGTTACTGCTGTAGTAGTAGGTTGACCCTGAACCGCTTGAATAGTAATTGCTGCTGGGATACTGATAACCGGAACTTCCGGAGCTTGAGTAGTACGTTGTGGCTGCAGAGGCGTAAGTAGGCATGACAAGCGCTACCACAAGTGCGGCTGCAATCATCATTGCCATAGTAATTCGTCTATTCATGTATAACCCTCCCCTTGGTTCCTCTTACTTTTTATGTTAGAGAGTTCTGCATGAGATTTCAATAGGTAAAATCATCCAATACAACGTCTAGCAGCATGGAAAGATAGACGCCCGTTGAATCCGAGGGAGTAAGAGGAAAAGGGAAAAAGAACTGCGTACACAAAAGCCCTGTGTACACAAGAACGGGCAAGGTCATGAATAACACCGTGCCCGTTACTTAAATTAAAGACTTACTACGGTTCTAGCCCGCGCAGCCAATTCTCTTCTCCTCATCCCTACACCGAACAGACAGTTTTACTGTTTCGGTCAAAACATCAGCGTAGGTATAGGAGACTCGTTTCACTAATCCTGGTTTATCAGACAGCTTTACCACAAAAAGCCTGGGGTATGTGTTCTCAAGAATCCCTTCTGTTTCAAAGACCTTCCTGCGTCCCTGATTTGCCCTGACCATAACCTTCTTACCGACAAATGGCTCAAGATCTTGCTTAATAATTTCGAGGGCATTTCTGCCTGCCATTTTACCACCTTCCTCGGCGGGCCATACCTATCTAAGTCTAGCACGCCTTAGAGGTTATGTCAATAAAAATAAATAAGTATAACAACATGCCGGTATCATGTCAATAGTGAATTTCATATATATTGGGCAGACAAGCCTCATAGCCCAAAAAGAGTGCGCTCTACATCTTCCGATCTAAAGATTGCTAAAGAAATCTCTCACCTTCTCTACAAAACAAGTCAACTGTGCCCGGACACCGTATTCGGTAAACTGAGACGCAATTTCCCTCTGGTTTCTATGCCTCCGATTCCACTCAGCCCGCTAATTATGCTTTCAGCCACTTGGTTCACATGAACAACGGTATCAAACGGGGTGTGGGATATCTTTTCCGCGACAAGAAGCGGGTCAGCGCAATGAATGAATATCCTTTGAGGAGAACTCGCGAAATTCGCTCCCGCATCTATTAAGGCCTCATAATATGATTGGCATGCCCCGGCGATTACTACGAGGGAATCCTTGTCCGGCTCTACCTGCCTTGCCTTCTTCACGGCTTCCACAAAATACTTGGATGTTCTATAGCTGTCCAGGCTTGACTTATCACCTAAACGCGCAATGAACCCGTCATGGCCTGTCATTACCAGAATGTCCGGAAGGTGTTCTCTAAAAAGCGTTGCAACCTTCGACGGCTGGGCTTCTTCCGGGACATGATATCCCACAGCAGGCACGCCAAGTTCTTGGTAGTACTTCAGGCAATGCTTTAGGTAGTCCCCGTCCCCGTCAAGATGAAGGACTTTTCCCGGGAAATGACGATAATCAATGCCCGAAGGTAGAATTCCGTCATCACGCCCTCGCTGATCTGTGCTGAAATCTTCTGCCATGCGCCTCAGAAATGCCTTCTCCACCAGTTGTCGCGTCTCTTGATGAAGAGCCTGAAATGATGATTCCGCCTCTTCACTACGAATAGTCACTAGGTCATCAATGGGGGCATCTGCCATAAGCCTCATATTCAAGCCACGCAGAAGAGCCCTTGCAACCTTCACTCGAGCTGTAATTATCTTTAGGACCACGAAGATTACATCTGACCCGTAAGATCTTCGTGCCACCTTATCTCCAATTCTTATCTCGCCCACGTTATCCCCTCCAAAGGGACCATGTCCGTGATATGACATTCTATGAGGTGGACGAGAAAAGGTGATGACTCTTTATGATAAAGAACATGCCCTCCTTATTGAAGGACGGCATGTTGAGAACCGCAAGGCCTTGTGTATGATCAGGCTGTCTATTGCCTGCCGTACCGGCCGTCTATTTACTGTGCTTGTCCGCGACTTTAGTCGCTCCATAGGCATCCGGCTTGATCTTAGCTTCAAATCCGGTGCCTGTCACCATACCGACGATCTCTCTTATAAGATCCTTCGTTTCTCCGTTCTGGCCGATATCTAAATGGATCTCCACATTTAAGTCTCCATATCCGTTATCGGCAAGCTTCTCCGCAAGCCTGCTGGCAATTCCCAGGCTCTTTGCAGCCTCAAAGAAGATCCTCTGCTTCAGGCTGCGACCCATTCTTTCGTTTTCCTTAGTATAGTAATAGCGTCCGCCTTTACCCACTCTGTGAATGACTATGGCAGTGACAAAACAAGCATCCTCTCGCAACTGAGAATCAGTGCCGATAATCAGCCTATACGGAATGCCAGGTATTTCCTGCATATAGTCGACGATATCTTTAAACGTTTCGTCGAAACTCATTTTTCCCTTTGAGGGGCTTATGAACATCATATTTGTCACCTTAGCTTAGTTCACCACGTTCAAGTGCAATCGCGTCCGCTATTTTGCCGAACTCCTCCAATGACAGAGTCTCAGCTCTCCTCTGAGAATCTACGCCAACCTCCGCAAGGATTCTCCTTATGCTATCCTCCTTAACAGAAGCAAGCTCCGGATGAGTCTTCCCCGCCATGGAAAGCGCTCTTAAGATCGTCTTTCGCCTTTTGGCAAAACCACCTCTGACTACCGCAAAGAAGATTTCCTCATCAACTGTTTCTACCCTTGGGGCTTCACGAATCAGCATCTTCACAACAGCAGAGTCCACTTTGGGTTGAGGCCAAAACGCCTCCGGAGGTACCATTGCAACAATCTCCGGGGCCGCGTGATACTGCACGGCTATGGAAAATGCTCCGTACCTCTTGGATCCCGGAGCTGCAACAATTCGCTCTGCGACTTCCCTCTGAACCAGGACCACCATCAGTTCAAAAAGCCCGGCATGACGAAGTAATTCCAGAATAATAGGAGACGTAACATAGTACGGCAAATTCGCAACCACTTTAGATTTATCTGAAATCAGTGTACTAGAAGCGGTCAACTCTGTCAAGTTTAGCTGCAGGAAGTCGCCTTTTACAATTTCTACGTTGGGGTGTTCCGAGAACCTTTCGAGGAGCAGGGAAACCAATCTCTCATCTATTTCAACAGCAATGACATGACCGGCTTGCCTTGAAAGAGCCTCAGTCAGTGTACCGGTGCCTGCCCCAATCTCCAGGACCAAATCATCCTTGGTTAACTGCGCAGCATTAACAATAATCTCTAGAATGCCGTGGTCCATAAGAAAATTCTGGCCGAGGTTTTTCCTCGGCCGAATTTTAGATTCTTTACTTAGGTTCTTTATTCTCTTTCTCATGGCTCCAGAATATAGACCTTCACCTTCCGCCTTCCGTACCGTAGTGCCTCTTCCACAGTCTCAAAGAGCAAGTCGATTCTGTTGCCTTTGATAGCGCCTCCAACATCGCCTGCGATTGCAGGCCCATAACCTTCTACATACAGTTTAGTGCGAAGAGGTATGACCTTGGGATCTACCGCAGCAATGCCAGGGACGGCCTTCAAGCCGATAGCAGTATAGCCGTCCGCCCACTTTCCGCAACTGGTAGGGCCTGGCTCATAGGCAGTGGCTGTCATGGTTTTGACTTCCCGGTATCTGAAGGTACCTCTGGATGTAAGCAAGGTTCTAACGGGATTGCGAGTGCCTACTTTCACCACTTTTGAAACTGCTTCCCGCAACACTTTACTGGAGAGCACAGTCTCATTGACAACTCTCCCGTCTTCGTAGGTCACACGAACCTTCTCTTCGCGGAGGCCTTCAACTCCCCGCCTAATAACCTCAGCTTCACCCCGATCCATGCCTGAATCAGGTTTTTCCTCAGTACGATACGGGACACGAACCTGTCGTACGACCACCTCAGACGTTACGCGCGTCACTTTGATGCTCATGCCGGGAGTAAGTCCGGCTTCCATTCCCGGGTTGACCTTATCCTCAGGCCTGAGCAGGATCCCGGACTCAGCCAGAACATGCTTAACCATAGGCCCTGTTGAACGGAGCGCAACTTTCGAGCCATCTACTGTAAGCTCAATAGGAACTGCACGGGTGACAGTTATGACACTTCTTCCACGTACCCGTTCTGAGACTTGAGGCGTCACCTTGTCTGAGTCTCGTAATTCCACTCCGGCTTGTTTCAGGACATCTCCCACCGTAAGAGCAGGAGTTGCGGCCAACACCATAACCTCATCATCAACGATTATTCTTATTTCCCGCGTTGCTCCTGCAAGCCCAGTCACTAAGAGCACCACGCAACATGAAACAAGAGCGATTTCTCTTCTGCGTTCGACAAATACCGACGCTCGCTCCTGCCTATAACAGGGGCTGGACGTCATGATCCCATCCTCCTTGCAGTGTAATAACCCTGCTTTTGCCAGATATCAATTCCGGCACTTATCAGCGCTGAGTCTATTGGGCATACTATTCTGCCAAAAACGCAAAACTCCTTCTTTCGAGCCGGAATTGGAATCCTATACCAGTTGTTCTCTACTGTACATCATTATCGGCATGTAGTCACCTAGTTTATTCAAAGCTGGATAAAGATGTTACAAACTCATCAGGGCTAAGAGCCCCTCTCCAAAACTGATCCATCATGGGACTGATTACTTGTTCTCGCAGAAGCTTTTCTTTTTCCTTCATCTCAGAAGACAGGTTACGATACATCCTGCCCGTTGCTGCAGCTCCTAAAAGAAAACGCCTGCTGGCGCCGTCAAGCACAGTGGCAGGATCAAATCCATACTTGCGGTCTTCAGTTCTGGCAGGCACTACAGGCAACTCGCCTGCAAGCCATAGGGCCTCTTTCCGGACCAGGGTTTCGGCAAGCCTGACAGCCAGATATGCACTGTCTTCGCCTCCTGCGCCGGGGCACGCAAATACCATAGCTGCATGGACATCAATACATCGAGAGCTCATACCTCCTGTAGGATGAGGCACAGGCAGAAGTACTGGCTCTATCGTTTCTTCCCCGGAGGATACACTACCTGAGGCTATCCTATCCTGCCTTTCACGGACATGCCTTAGAAAACCGGGGCCTACCGGCCCTATCACAGCGGCCCTACCCGTCCAGAAGAGCTCAAGCATTCTGTCAGTCATTGTCTGGACGGGTTCGGGAAAGCCTTTATTTGCCTTAATATCCTGAAGAAAAGACAAGCTGGATTTTATGGCCTCTCCTTGCCACATAAGGCTGCCGTCCTCTGATAGCACAAGCCCTCTTCCGGTTGCCTCCATGAGTGTGTCAAGGACATAAGTAGCTGTTGTATCCAGCACAAGCCCATATTTTACGTATTCCTCCGGAACCCCCGCTTCCCGCGCCCTTAGCGTCTTTACCATCGTCAGGATGTCTTGATACGACCACCCATAAAGCATGACTTGCTCGACATTGATGCCTGCCTCTCGAAGGATCGCTGCATTTCCCGCCCAAGACTTCACTGCTATCCATGAAGGCCATGCCCACAGGCGATTGTCCACGGACACAGACTGCAAAGAAGAAAGTTCGAAGTCTGTGGCCGGGGCAGCTTTGATATCCTCTCTTGGTTCGTCACATACGAACATGTTGATAGGCACGACTTGCCCACTCTCAACAAGGGATGGATCGAACGGGGCTATGCATATGTTAGGAGGGGTTGCGTTTTCAACCGCCCCGGCTATTGCCTTTCCGACTTCATCCAGCGGCAAAAGCACGTATTCCACATCCACATTTGGATAACCGGCCTGAAATTCTTCAATTACCTCTTCAACGAGATCGTCATATCCGTACCCGTCCCGAAACATAGGCCAGCGAGTGCTCCATACCTTCAACGTGTATTGCTTGGCAGGATCGATCCTCACCCAAGGGTGGACACGGTACCCTCTTAACCGCGACACCAATGCCCGAGGGTGATATGGCCCGGGGGGCATGAGCCCCGGCCGAGTGAATACCACAATAGCGCATATGATAACACCTAACAGCGCGATTACGGTTACTACGAGGGCAATTCCAAGAACCTTTCCAGACACGCAAATCCCTCCTGTGCATCATGAGAGAGGCCTTCAAGTCGCAGCCGGGAACCCTGCCCGGGCACAGTCGAAGCACCCGCGTGATTTTGGAGGCCGCGCTTATCGCAGCCCCAGAACGTAGAGTTCGTTTATGCCAACTCGGCCTGTAGGCGGGAGGCCATAGAGCTTTTGCATCTCTCGGACTGCAGCCTGAACACGAACACCGAACCTTCCGTCTAACGGGCCGGCGTCAAAGGCTCCTCGCCGAAGGTAGAGTTGGAGTACTTGGACATCGTGACCTGTATCCCCAATTCTGAGGGTGCGCGTAATATCTCCCCTGGGCTCTTCTCCGATTATTTCAACTAGCGTCTTAACTGTAACGAGTTCGAAAAGCTCTTCCACGTCTTCATTGAACATCCTGATACACCCTGCGCTGGCTGCACTACCGACTGACCACGGTTTGTTCGTGCCATGAATGCCATACCCTCCCCAGGGCACATTAAGCCCCATCCACCTGGTGCCGAACGCCCCACCGGGTGCATAGTCTTTGCTGATGATAACAAATTCGCCTATAGGTGTCGGGGTGCGCCACTTTCCGATCGCTATCGGGTATTTCTTGATGACTTCATCGTCTACATAAAGGGTTAGCACGAGCCTGTTAACGTCGACAACAATCTTTCTTACACCCGGTGGAAGCCCGGCAATTGCAGGAAGAGTGCGTGACGGGCCTGTAGCCATACGAAGCCAGACTGAATCCGTAACAACGCCGGTGGGTTCCATGTTGACAGCCTTCTGGAATTCTCGCACGGCTGTATCAGTCGATGCGCCAAATATGCCGTCAACCTTCCCGCAGAAAAAGCCTAAGGCAATAAGACGCTCCTGAAGTTCAGCTACATCGTGCCCGCGCAAATGGGGATGGGTAAGGTGCAGGCTTCGGTAGGCCAAGCTGCATTCACACTTTGGAATGATGATTTGGTACTTACCGGGATTCGCCTCAAGAAACACTTGAAACGCACCTGTAGAGACAATAAGAAGCACGTTGAAAGAGGCAAAGGCCAAGATTGCCAAAAAGACAACAGCTCGCCGTACAATGCGAGAAGACATAGCGTTCACCCCCGCACTACAGATAGCTTATGAGGGTGAACGCTCTTAAATGAACAGACGGCAACAACCGGCGCAATAACCGGTTTTAGTTACCGGGCCAGTAAAAACTCACGTTGTCCGTTTTCACTTTAGGCTTTGTGAGAATCTCTCCGAATACTTCGTACTCTCCCGGGGCTACCTGCGCACCTTCAAGGTCGCTGCCATCCCAGACGACTGAGTGTACAGCAAGCTCGTCTGAGGCAATATCGCGCTCTGTCAGCATCATGATAGCCACCTTATCATGGGACCAACGCCATATTTCAGTATCCCCTGACACCACCACGAAATCGAATTGCATTCCACTGGAGAACTGAAGTTTCACACTTTCCTCTCCCGTGTTTAGAGCTGCCACAGTGAACACTTGGAAATTCCGCCCGTCCATTCTTATCGGGCTCGTGCCTACCTTAACCTTCAGATTCCGAAAAGCGTTCACAGAACACCCGGCAACAAGGGTACAGGCAATAAGCGCCAATATCATACACAGGACGACCTTGTTCCCGGCAAGCAATCGCGTGCAAAACATCACAACCACCTTCCTTTGTCCGGAAGTCTAAGTAGATCACCATGAGACCGTTGGACTTCTCCGGTAACCGCCGGTTTCGCCAAAGACGTCGGCCGGTTTTTGCGATTCGGGCGGGCTGTGTTAACATAATATGGGAGAGAACAACGGTCTCCACCATAAGTGATCGCCGGCTCCGGAAAATGCACGTACCGTGTGGAGCCACCCAAGACAATCGGGAAACGAGCGAAAACTAATGAACTCATACTCACTAACCTTCATTGAGCCTTAACGTCCCTATTGTCCCGGATCCGACATTAGGACTCACGCGAAGTTCAATCCCTGTTAGAACTCCGCCGCTCGAAGTCACCTTACTTGATGTGCGTCCGAAATAGTCTCCTTCGTCAACAATTCCGTTGCCGTTTATGTCTATCCATCCATATATGTACCATGAACCGTTCTCGACATTCGTTATCTCAAAGAAACCACCTGCTTTAGGACTTACCATGTCGCTGCGAGGGGTTGCGCTCATCCCGTCATCGTCTCCGGCAAAGACCTTCATGTCAGTAATCAAGGCACCGTTTACCGCTGCATGAGCATTGACGAGGCCCCAGCCGTAAGCGTCGTCGTATCCCGGCGTGCCCAAATCCATGGCAGTATTGTGAAGGATACGCCTTATGTTCTCAGGGCCTCTCACGCCTTGGGCGATGAGGAGAGCTGCAACACCTGCAACTTGAGGCGCTGCCATAGACGTGCCTGAAGCAGACGCAAAAGTATTCATTGGCCACGTGCTGACAATGCTGTCGCCCGGAGCAGCCACATCAATGCTACTGCCGTAGTTGCTCCAGCTTGCACGGTTAAGGTCAGGGCCGATGGCGCTGACTGCAATAACCTTGGAGTGCCTGGCAGGATATGCCAGCCACCCTTGTCCTTCGTTTCCTGCAGCCGCTATCATCGTCACGCCCTTATTATACGCGTATTCAATCGCCTGTTCCATAAAGAAGTCTTCACCGCTTGACGCGCCTCCGATCTGGAAGCTCATGTTAACCACGTCAGCCCCATTGTCCGCTGCATAGTGCAGGGCTTCAATAATCTCAGAGAGGCTCAAGTATCCTGCTCCTGAATCGTCGGCAGCTTTAAGAGCCATTATTGATACATCCCAATTTATTCCCGAAATACCCAGGCTGTTGTTTGTGACAGCTCCGATTATCCCTGCAACGTGTGTCCCATGTCCGTTGTGATCAGTTACCCGAGACGTATTATTGTAGAAATCATGGCCTGAAGCGATGTTTCCGGCAAGATCCGGGTGGTCCGCCTGAACGCCGGTGTCAATGACTGCCACTGTTACACGGGAGCTGCCCGTTGTCTTATCCCACGCGTATGGAAGGCCCATAGCTTCAATTGCCCATTGCCTGGAAAGATTCGGGTCGTTAGGAATCCGCGATACCCGTACTTCACTTCCCTCGGTGACTCGCCCTACCCAATTAGGCTCAGCGTGTCTTACCAAGGGATTTCTTCCAAAGTCGTCTGCTGCGCGAACAGGGTCTCGGCCTTCTGGAATCCCGATAACGTGGATGCCGGTTCCTTCTATGACTCGCTTTACATGATATCCTTGGTTTTCCACCAGTCTTGCGATTTCATCCCCAGGCGTGTTCTCCTGAAAGCTTGCAAGAATATCCGAATCGCGATACTCAGGGCCGCCTGCAGCGGCAAGAGGTTTGGTTGAAGTCGTTCCTTGCACTACCACTCCGGGGCTGCCTGACACTGACATGCTTGATGCTCTGTAGGAAGTCTCCATCACCACGTGCCCAAGCACCTTTCCGTCAGCATGCACCTCAACCGGCGGATCCGGCGCTGCGGGCGGGCGGTGAACCTCTCCGAAACTGCCGGACCGGCAACCGGAAAGCAGCAGGCTTAAAGTTATCAGAAGAGCCAATAGCGGCAATGTTGATATAGTACGTTTTGTGCTTCTAATCCTAATTCTCTCCCTTCCAAGACTGTAAGGTTTGTCTCATCGATTTCGCGTACTACAATCGAATTCCTGCATAGGAAACATAAGCTCTACCAGGTAATTGAGGGTATTGCTGGATTGTGAAACCATTAATGGAGAAACCTGCCAAACTAAAATAATCATTGATCTAGGCTGCCACGGCGGATAACATAAGTACTGGTGTGCCTGATATCTCTCTGGGCTTCACTGAGTCGCAGGGCTTGGTGATAACCGTTAAGTCCTCGGCTCATTACCAAATTCCCTACCCCGAGAAGCCGGGTAGGATTTCCGGGAGTAGAAATATGCAGCATGGAACGGTCGATTTTACGGAAGGCAGTATACCCAGCCACCTCATAAGGTTCTCCGTGCCTATGCTCCTCGGCAATTTTCTTCAAGCTATGTACAGCACAGTTGATAGTTTCTGGGTAGGCAGGTACCTGGGCCCTCAGGCTCTCGCTGCAGTATCAGCCGGCGGGCCGGTGATTCATGCGTTGATAGCCTTGGTCTTAGGCCTCACAGTAGCGATAACCACCATAGTAGCGCAACACTGGGGCGCAAAACAAGAGGATCAGGTTCGCCATATAGTAACGAATTCCATCATCCTTTTGACCATTATTGGAATGGTTATGTCCGCTGCAGGAATTGTCATAAGAAGGCCGTTGCTTAGATTAA
>JAPXLY010000016.1:0-23718 GCA_033809295.1 Bacillota bacterium | reverse complement strand
CTGTGGATGATTCCAAGCGGGTAACCACCTTCCTAAAGTCGGCGATGTTCTTCTCTGTCAACCTTTCCGCCGCTAAGGCCGCTGCTTCAACCTCCATAATCAATCTCGCTTCAAATAGTTCTGACAAAGCTTCTTTGCCAATCTCAATTTCCAAACTGGAAGATTGCAGCCTAGGACAGTCAGTTGATCTGACAAACGTTCCCCGGCCGGGTTGTATTGAGACTAAGTCTAACATAGCTAACCCTCGCATAGCCTCGCGCAAACAAGAACGACCGACTTGGAATCGCTCCATCAGTTCGTGTTCAGCCGGGAGTCTCTCACCTACCCGATAATCGGTCTTGATCATCTTCAGTATTTCCTCCGCCACAGTCTGAGAAAGGGTACGGTGATGGATCGGTCTTATGTTTTTCACTGTCAAACACCACTTCCCACTTGCTCTATGACTATCTAAGTAGATCACCACAAATAATCGCCGGTTCCAGAAAGTGTACGTGCCGTGCAGGGTGGCCGGTGTTGCACTCGGGGACGGCTCCCCAAGCAGGTAGCCTTGACAAAATCCGGCCCGTAGGCCAGTGGCCGAATTTTGACACCCCCCGTTGCAATCACCGGCCACCCAAGACAATCGGAAAACGAGCGAAAACTAATGAACTCATACTTAGTGGTTGAATGCTTGTGAAGCTAATGCCCTTTGTCTTAATGCCGAAAGGATGGGCTCGCCCTATTCAACGCTTCTTACCAAAAACGCGACTTAAGATGACTCCTTGTTGAATGATCAGACGGTCTGATGTTTAATGCGATTTTGCTACATTCATTCTTATTGACGATGTCGAGATAATCGCAGCTTCTATTGGATCATCAATGGGACTTGCATTTTGCTGTGTACGTTCTGATACCGGCAACTAATTCTGCGAAGAAATAATACCATCAACAAAGGTGTCATCATTCACTTGACAATTACGTTACGTATCCGCCTCTCTGCTTACCACATTAACCCTTAACTAACTCAAGCTTCTCATTTTGGATAATACCCGGAATCCTGCCTCGCTTTGCAATTGGCTTTCCTGCGACTTCCTTAAGATCGAGAGTCATGTCAATGGGCGAAGCCTGGGATATGAAGCTGCCGACTCCGAACGAATACGCACCTGCCCGGGACAGGGCCTGGATCTTCTCAGGATACAGTCCGCCTGACACGAAGATCTTCACATGCCCGTATCCTGCCTGGTCAAGCCTTGCTCTCACCTCAGTCACCAGATCCGGAGTCACTCCGCCGCGCTCTCCGGGAGTATCCAACCTGATCCCTGTCAGTCTCTTTCCAAGGGCTTCGGCCACTCTAAGGGATTCTTCAGCCTCGTCCTTGAACGTGTCCACCAGTATGATCCTGGGCGCGTCATCAGGCATGAATTCATCATAAGCCTCTGCAACCTTCACGCTGTCCCCCACTATGAGAAACGCAGCATGCGGGACAGTGCCTGAAGGTTCCCTGCCGAGCAACTTTGCAGCAAGAATGCAACTTGCTCCGTCGACCCCGCCGATTACGGCAGCACGTTCCATTACCGGGGCTACGGCAGGATGGACATGCCTTGCTCCGAAACAGATGACAGTCTTGTCTCCCGCTGCCTCCTTGGCAGTTCGCGCAGCAGTCGCCCATCCGCTGGAACTTGCAAGAAAACCGAGGATCGTAGTCTCAAACATCCCGAACTCTTCATATGGGCCTTCAATCCGCATTACTACTTCTTTCGGGGCGAACTCCTCGCCTTCAGGGACTGCCCATATCCTGACCTGCTTGTCCTTAAGAAGGTGCAAAACCTCGGCTACACCTGCTAAGACGCCGGGTTTCCGCGAGAAGATCTCAGCAACTACAGGTGTCTTGCCAAGTCCAAGTTTATCTAAGATTTCTCGTGTCCTGACGAAGTATATGTCTGTAGTAAGGCCGCGGCGAATCTCGTCGTGCTCAGCCGAGTAGAACCTTGTCTTCGCATCTGCAGTAACTGCCTTGGCATCAGCAAGATTCCGGATCTCATCAGAAACCGGGCAAGACGCGCACTCGTCCCCTGTCATGGAAAACGCCCCTTTCAAACTTGAGACTTGCCACATGCAATTTTGTGGAATTTCGCTCCAGATCAAGGATGATTATACCATAACTCTACAAGGACTTATACCGTGTGCCTTTACTCCAATACCGATTAGCGATTGTAGCTTATGGCCATCAGGGGCTTGCCGGCACGAATCATGAAGAGCCCCCTTCGCACCTGTAAACCAATAATGGGACGAGTCAAGCTATACCGCAGGGTATCTGGCCGATAACCGAACGACCTCCCTGCAGAACTCTTTTCCTTATTTGACATGTGTAAGGTCAACCTTGGAACCACAAGAACATGATGAAATTCCGGTCTCACTCTTTACTTGTGACTTTCGTTATCCATTTGAAAGTACCATCATGGCCCAGTTTCTCGGCGAACGTGCCAGCGATTAACTGAATAGGATAAATATCTGTTAAACCTGAAAAATACGGTTCATTATCATGGCCGTCAATATGACCTGACTCTTGAGGTAAGGAGATCTCACCTCTTCTTACCGTCACCACTTGCGCACCGCAGGTTGATAGGTCTCGCGCCAATGATATTAGGAGATTCTCTGTTTTGCCAGGAGTAATCACAACTATCGCCGCCAAATCGGAACCGGCGATCTCTAAGGGGCCATGCCTAAACTGTGCAGCTTCCATTCCCTCCGCTGGTATTTTTACCAGCTCCTTAATGGTCAAAGCCCCCTGTAATGCAGTGGCAACGCCCGGTCCCCTACCAACCAACGCAGTCGTTTTTGTCTGCAAAAATCTTGCCGCTGTCTTCTCTAAGATAGCTTTGGGTATTACTTCACTCAAGTCCAGCAGCCTCTTACGGGCCCTATCTATATTATCCTGCGCCAAGGCAAAATCACCTTCACCCAACCTATTACCTAACATTAATAGGACTGCAAGGGTCGCGGTATATGTCTTGCTGGAGGTGGTCCCTTCATCCCCTGCTAAAATTGGCAGACAAACGTCAGTGCTTTTAGCTAGAGTGCTGTTAATCTCGTTGGTTACTCCTATGGTGCGAACCGGACCGCTGAGAGATGAAAGCAACTCCTTAATCTCAACGGTCTCCCCAGACTGGGAGACCAGGATCAGGAGACAATCATTAGCAAGCATCTCCAGACCATAATGAAGGAGCTCAGATGTCTCAAGGAACCAGGCTTGACGCCCTAATGACCACAGGTAGGTTGCAGCCGCTCTGGACGCAAATAATGAGCTACCCATACCTGTCAGGATTATCGGCACACTCCGGTCTTGACCAAGCTTAATCGCATCCTGCAATAGGCTTTGACCCGACGCTTCAGAGTAGAAGTCATTGATTCTTCCCAAGACTACCGGTTGTTCCCGAACATCTTCAAGAAACACTCCCATTTCACTCATCCTCTCCCAGTTGCCGGCAAAAACTCATGGTTGGCAGTGTACGGCATTCACACCACATTGCTTGTGCAATTCATAATCAAAGCATAACTTCGACCGGCTTCCCTTCATGCAATGATCTGGCGACCGCCAGCCCAATACACAGGGCTGCACGACCGTCTTCGCCGGTTACTAATGGTTGTCTGTTGTCTGATACGCAGCTTACAAACTCCTCAAGCTGCAATCGAAAGGCTTCCCGAAACCGGTTCCCGGACGAAAGATTGGTAGAGCTTACACTTCCCTTACCGGTCATGTAGGTTGTGACATAATCCTTCCCTAGCGACCCGATAGTCGCCATCCCCTTACTACCCAGCACTTCTGTTCTCACGTCGTAGGCGTATTCAGCTGCACAGCAGGCCTCCACTGAAGCTGTAGCCCCACTCTTCATTTGCATTAGAACCGCGACCTGGTCCATCAAACCCGGCATGCTATTCAGCTTTTCCCGGTAGACCAAAGCCCCGCCTACAGCGTAGACTCTCTCCACTTCACTCTCTAACAACCAGCGGGCCAGATCGTACTCGTGAACAAGGTAGTCCAGCGCGAGCCCGCCACCTTCGTCCGCTCTCAATACCCAATCCGGTGGGAGCTTTGAACGATGAACCCCACGAATACTAAGTGGCATGCCTAATGCCCCTTGTACTATCTGGTGTCTGACGCTCCTGTATGAAGGATCAAACCTCCGCATGAAACCTATGGTCAGCAGAATCCGGTTCTTATGAGCCTCTTCTATGACCTGATCTGCATCTTCGACCCTTAAGGCAATAGGTTTCTCAAGAAAGATATGTTTCCCCTCTTGAGCAGCAGCTATCGCTAACTCAGCATGAGAAGGCGTCCGTGTACAAACCAAAACCATCTCTATGTTTTTTGATTTCAGTAGTGCCATGTGATTTTCGTAGTAGGCTATATCTAAAGCCTCAGCTAGGTCTCGCCCGGTCGAACCTGAGATCGCTGTTAGTCTTGCGCCTGGAATTCCATGAGAAAGAAAGTCAGCATATAGTCTTCCCATACGTCCGACACCCACAATACCGACGCTTATTGCCCCCATTGTCTTCAGCCTCGTTTCAAAGTCTACTGATACCTACAGTTCATCAGCGGCAACTCGCAGTTGATAACCGTGTAAATCAATATCGACTCGCGGCAGTTCTGCAGACTCTCCCACCCAAAAGTAAGGGTTTTGACCTGTTCCTGGCACGGTGATCTCATAATGCGGAGTACCGGCATAAATCGTAAAGCAGCTAAGATTTGGATCGTTAAATGGGATGATATACGCAGCAAAGTCAGAGGATTTCAGGGTGCCGCCGGCAATCTTAGCCTCAATATCCTCCCGTCTACTCAACGCAAAGACCCAAATTAGAGGTTTTGTTTCTTCGCCACGGTTGACCAGGAAAACCTCTTCATTTCCGGGATGATAATTGAGAGTCCCTTCTAATAGGTTCAGACTCACAAATAATAGCATATGCCCCCCATATTGCGAATCGGTTTTATACATAGCCTTCGCTTTGAATTCTCCTTCAGACGCCTCGAGGGTATCCGCAGGAGGAAGCAATCTGCTTACCAGGTTATGTCGTTCAAGTTCAAGCATCTCACCCTCAGTTAGTTTCCGGACTGGAATTGTTATGGTTTTCATGGCTAATCTCCTTTAGATACTGCCTTTTAGCTAAAAAGCGTGGCTAGATTTCCACCTAAGACTTTGGCTCGGTCTTTTGCGTCAGGAACAGCGGTTCTCACCGCATCCAACATTGCTTCCGAACTCAAAAAGGGGAAATCAGAACCCATGACTACACGGTCGCTACCAACATCGTGTACCGCCCTACGGATAGAAAGCACATCGGTGGCAGCTGTCTCCAACAGGATATTAGGAAGTTCCCTCGCTGCCCTGATCGCCCCAGCCAGGTGCCAGGGGCAACCCATATGGGCCATAATGAAGGTAATATCAGGGTAGCGTCGTGCCACATCGGCTACAACCTCAGGGCTGTGGAAATGATCAACCATGCCTCCGGTGGCTGCATGGACCAAAACCGGAATCCTCCTCCCTACTTCTTGCTGGAGTTCCATAATCCGATCCATAACAGCGCCTACGATTCTAGGTGCTTCATCCACACTGCCCTTACTCTCTGAGTATGCATCGTTAAAGGCATAAAAATGAACCCCGGGATGAAACTTGACTCCCTGTAATTTGAGTTCCTTGATACCTCTGTCAAGCTCTTCCAAAGCGTAGTTGCGCTGAACCAATTCACAACGCCCTTGCTTCCAACCCAAAACTGCAGTGGACTGATGCCATGGATTCATGGTGAAGAATCCAATTAAGCGATCCGCATACTTTGCCTGGACGGAACCGATATAGTCATGACCAATATAAGGATTATAATCGGGAGTGCGAAAAGTCATATTAGCGTTTTCTTGAAAGACAATTGCCCTGTCGATACCCAATCTGTCCATCTCATCAATCAACATCTCCGCTGTTAACGCCATATCCGGTCTTGCGCACAGATGATTGTGGGCATCAATGATCGGTGTTTTTGCCATCACCGTCTCCTCCAATCTTCTCAAGTTCTGAATCCCATGCTTCATAGATGAATCAATCTTGTACGCTCTTCGTAGCTAATATTCTACTTAGCCTGCATTTATATGTCCTTACGCGGAACCCATCTGGTTAGGCGAGTCTCAACCAGTTTTAGAAGATAATTCACCAGAATCGAAAAGAAGGTGATTAAGAAAACTCCCACTAACAAAAGATCTGTCATCACAAAACGACGGCCTTCAATAATCAAGTAGCCGAACCCGGCCCTGGTACCCATGAATTCCGCAGCCACATTCATCCCGAAAGAAGTAGCTGCCGCCACTCGGATCCCTCCCATGATTCCCGGAAGAATCGCTGGGAACAATATGGTTCGAAAGATCTGAAACCCTTTTGCTCCCAAAGAACGAGCTGCGTTAATATATAGAGGATCTACATTCCGAACTGCCTCAATTGTATTGACCACCAAAATCACCCAAGCGCCAAATGATATCAAGATCAACTTCGATTTGGTGCCAATCCCAAACCACAGGATAAACAAGGGAATCAGTGCTAAAGGCGGCATTGGACGTATAAACTCCACCACTGGCTCGAAGATCTGACCCAGGACTTTGTTCCAACCGATCGGCAAGCCCATTAGAATCCCCAACGACGAACCTATAGCGAAACCTAACAGAATTCGATACATGCTATCCGCTATATGCATGGGCATATCAGCACGATATCGCACGAAACATCTGTATACCGCCTGAGGAGACGGCAGATAGAGCTCGGGGACCCAGCCCGAATTTGATAACCAATACCAGAGACAAAAAATGATTACTAATCCCAATAGGTTTAGTAATCTCTCACTTTGCTCAAGAATCCAACCTTGAACTCTCGTGATCCAACTTATGTTAGCTGTTTTCTCCGGTATCACTGCCCATCACCTCAGCAAGATGTTTTCTAAACTCTATGAATTCTGGAACTGTTCGTAGATAGGCTTCCCGTGGTCGACTGAATTCCACTGGGACGCTGGCCTTTATGGTGTTCGGATTCCGTTGCATGATTAGTATTCGGTCAGATAGGAAAGCTGCTTCTTCCAGATCATGGGTAACAAAGAAGATCGTCTTGTTTTCCAGACTCCAAATCTTAAGCAACTCTTCTTGCATCTTCTTCTTAGTCAAGTCATCCAAAGCTCCAAATGGTTCATCCATCAGTAATATCCTTGGATTATTGGCGTAAGCTCTGGCAATATCAACTCTCTTAGTCATCCCGCCCGATAGTTCTTTAGGGTAAAGGTGTTCGTACCCCTTCAAGTGTACTAATTCAACGTATTTTTCTACGATAGCCCGACGTTTGTCCTTGCTTAATCCCCGCATACGCGGCCCGTATTCGATGTTCTGCTCCACAGTCATCCAGGGAAACGCGGCGTACTGTTGAAAGACTATCCCGATCTCCGGTGAAGGACCTGTCAGTTGCTCCCCTTCCAACAGGATCTTACCTGAAGTAGGTCTGTTAATCCCACCGAGCATAGATAAGATCGTGCTTTTACCGCAACCTGACGGTCCGATAACACTGACCAACTCCGATTTATATACCTTAAAACTAACATCCTTTATCGCGTCTATCCGACCTCGACTCGTTATATAGGTTTTGGTCAGGTTCTCCACCATCAACAATACTTCCCTACTCGCCTGTTCCATCTGTTTCACCCTCTACTAGACAGTCCCGACGCCTTATGCAGACACTCTATTGGACTTCTTTCATATTCCCTGTAATGGCTGGGATGGGAGCACTGATAGTTGTTGCTCCCATCCCAGTTTCCTTACTGATCAAATCTCCCCGTGAATCTGCTCGGCTATGATGAACTCATCGAGTCTTACCGTTCCTGGCTTGACTTGCTGCTTGGTGTTTGTCCAGAAATCCAGCGAGCTTTCATAGATGCTCATCGCATTCCACTTAGCATCCGGCGCGAAGAAATACTCCATGACCTCATCTTTCAACGGCCAGTAGGTGATCTCTTTTATGATATCTTCCACATCATCTACAGTTAGACTGGTTCCTTGCCATTTGTTAGCAACCTCGGCAAACTTCTCCTTGGCCTGTTCCTTGGTGAAAAGATCGTTGAGCGCGCGGTACCAGGCCCTGCGCATCTTGACAATAGTATCCATATTATCCTTGACCCAATCGGCCCTGGCCATCTCACCGGAGAGAATAACCGAAGTCCCGCCTAGTTCTCGCGCAGAGATTAGTTTATATGCTCCCAGTTTAGTCAAACTGATCACCTGCGGGTATCCACCAAGCTCAAAATCTCCGGTTCCTTGCCAAAAAGCCAACGCGCCCTCGACATCCGGAATATCGATATATCCAATGTCATTGTCTTTCAGGTTGGCTACCTTTAGGGCCTCCTGCAATGGCAAGTTCGATCCTGTGCCGCGGTCCATTACGATGGTGCGTCCTTTAAGTTGCCTGCACGTATCTTCCACCGCTTTCTTAACCGCTTCCGACTCTGAATACTTCCCTTTGTATTCCTGGTAGAATTGCTCGTAGGTCTTAATTTCTCCTTTCGGATACACATCGTCTGGCCTTACCATTATCGCATATCCCGTAAAGCCGCAAGCCAGAGAGATTGTTCTCAACTCCGGAAACCGGGCCGCCAGTAATACTCCTGAGGCGCTGTTAGTGGATACAATATCCAGCTCTCCCGCAGCGAGCGCTTCTCCTACGGTAATGTCGTCTGGGAACTTGGTAAACTGAACATCTAGTCCCTCTTCCTCAAAGTATCCCAATTCGTCTGCTAATACCCATGGCATCCAATCCTGATACGGTAGCAATCCAAACGAGACTCTTGCCGTCTTCTTTGCTCCATAACTGGTTCCAGCAAGAAGCAGACCTAGAATCAGGATTGCGGCGATGGTTATTCCTACATGTCTCTTTCTCATCTGTTTAACCTCCTTTTAGTAAATGAGCGTTCATACAGAATCTTCTGAGGGACATGCCATTCTCACTTCTGACAACCACTCTCCTCTCTACGCGTCCTTACCATAGACACCCCTTCTATCCCAGTTGAAACCTAATCAGCTATACTTCTATGGAAGGCTCGATTTGCTAAATATCCTCATCCGATTTCACCAGAAGAAACTGAATCAGTTGATCAATAGTAGGACTGAACCCGTTCGCTACGTAAAAAGACGAGACGGAGTTCCCAAGAATCAGAGATTCCTGGAGTGAAAAACCCAGTAACCAACCAAGACCAAACCCGGCATTGAAGTTGTCACCGCCACCGGTGGAAAGTCTGGGACTTCTGACATAGAAACCAGGAACCTCCTGAATCTCCTCACCGGAAAACCCGATTGCACTCTCGGTCTCATGAATTACCAGGCACTGAATTTCCAAAGCGTCAAAGATGGCCTTCCCGATCTGATTGATGCTTCTTCCTCGTCTTTCAGGCCTTAGAACCTTAAAGACAATCTCGGCCTCTTTTTCATTCAAACCCAAAATCACGTTAGAATACGCAGAAAAGCAACTGACCCTGCTCAGGAAATGCCTTAGTTCTTCTGTTTGCCTGCGCGAAGGGTCTGCTATGTCAAAGAAGCAATACTTGCTCTTCCCGAGTCCTGATTGAACGAAAGGGAATACCTGGTTCAGAAGCCCTTCCAGGATTGAATCCATCTGGATAGTAGCACTCCAATTAGTTATCCCAATGAATTCGCTGGCTTCGACTAAACTTAAGATAGTTGGTAACCCAATAACTGCTTTAATGTGCGTCCAATCGATGTTATTAAGAGATTCAGTCTGACCAAACATTAGCTTCCCGTCATTAAACTCAAAAGCATGAGTCACATTGGGCTCACCGAGACTAGTTAGCTGACAGTTTGGTGAGACTTCTGTGAAAACCTTATGCAACTCCGGCTTGCCGAAAGTACCGATGCAGCTGACATGTGAACCTAGCTCCGCCAAGGCATTAGCGAGAATGGGAGCGTTGCCCCCGAGCTTGACTTCCTGTAAAAGGATTTCAAGGTCTGAACTCCTTCCGGAATGTTCTTGGATGTAATCCGCGAATTCTTGGATCGTTTGGAATAGCTCATACTCTGAAGTACTTCGACGACGTTTGATCACTCTGAAGATCTCATCAATGAAACCGTCGAAACCAACGAGGGAGTTGAAGCTATTTCCTCTTTCCTTGGCTGCTTCAATGAGTTTGAATGCTAGATCTCTGAGTGCTTGATTCATGAACTAAGTCATTCTCCTTGTTCCTGTTCTAGACTCCCGGTTTCCACTTACTAAAGACCAGTTCACCACAGCCTTTAAAGATCAACCTTTGGTAGTTGACGCTCTTTAAGATCGGAATCTTATGCAAATGGGGGACTATGACCCGACTTCTGACTTCCTCATCAATATGTGGATAGAGATGCTCAAATATCGCTTCCGTAATACCCCCTAGATAGACGACTTCCGGATCAAAGATATTAATCAAAATAGAAATGAGCTTTCCGAAGATCCTGCCATTTTCAGCAAGGACGGCCTGAGCAATGGTATCGCCGCTTAGCAAAGCTTTAACAAAACCATCCCAGTCCCGACTTGTACTGGAAGAGAAGATTCCTTTATCCTCCATATACTTGCGTAAGAAACCGTGCAATGCCAGTTCAGTTTCGACACAGCCGTAGTGACCGCATGTACACAGGTAATTACGTTCTCCGATCGGGATATGACTGATCTCACCGCCAAGTCCCCTGCTCCCTGTTAGGAGCTTTCCATTAGAGATAATCCCCACCCCGATACCTTCACCGACGAACAGATAAACGATATCCTTGTTATACGTCTCATCACTACGCCTAAACAATGATTCGGCCATTGCCAGCAAGTTAGACTCGTTTTCGATTTCGATAGGAAGATTAAAAGCCTTCTCCAGCATGCTCTTTAGAGGCATATTCTCAAATAGGGGGTTAGTTGAGTTGATCAGGCATTCAGTATTGCTGTATAGAATGCCGGGAGCTGCAACACCAATACCCAGTAATCTATCAGAGGAAATTTGCAGTTCTGAGAGAGTCTCCCTTGATAGGTCAACAATCGTCTCCAACAAGCGCTGTATTGAATCCGGCGATAAGCTTTTTACCCTTTTTGCTGCAACGACTTCGCTTTTTAGATTTACAACTGCCAGATCGAGTGAGCCCTTGTTCGTGAGATCTAACGCTAGAGTATACTTTGAGGAAGGATTTATCAGCAGCAACTGAGGAATTCTCCCGCCACTCGCCTTAGGAGAGAGAACATTCTCCAGAATTCCATCAGAAATCAATTGATTACAAATATTAGATACCGTGGCAAAGCACAGGCCCAAGCGGTCAGATAAGTGATTCTTGGTAGCGGAGTCATTACATCGTAGATAATCGATAATCCTCTTAGTATTGAAGCTTCTCAGTTCAGCGGTATTCTGGATCATGTCAATCTCTCAACTCCAGCAGCCGTACTCTTATCACCTGCTATACACTTGTTACAATGCTTCTGATAGGACTTCTTATAAGACTTCTAATAACTATAGACTAGTTTAGACTGCATTTGCTGCCTTGTCAAGAGTGGCCTTCTTGCCTCTTGGCAGTCGGCTTTTGCCATCATGTGGAAAATAAGTTTAAACTTGTAATCAAAATAGCTGAAAAGGTCATGCCTCAGAGCCCGGGATCATTCCTCCCATCGTCCTCTGTAGACTTCATTGTATTTCCTATAAAGGTGAAGCACGTTCTTCACGTATTCCCTGGTTTCAGGGAACGGAATACTGTTAATGTCCCCCTCTCCTCCGCTCCAGCGCCGCTCTTCAATCCACTTGCTGACATTGCCGCGCCCTGCGTTATAAGCAGCAAGAGCAGTAACCGGGTCTCCCCTGTACTCCCTCAACAAAAACGCCAAGTACCACGTGCCGACATTCAGGTTAGTCATAGGATCGTACAGCATCTCAGGGTCGAACTTTCCTATCCCCAATTCTCCTGCAATCCAGTTGCCGGTATCAGGCATGACTTGCATCAAACCTCTGGCCCCTTTGGCTGACAGGGCCTGAGGATGGAATCTGCTCTCTACGCGAATCACCGCAGTGACGAGAAAAGGGTCCACGTCGTGTTCGCGTGAGTATTGGGTGATTATGTCCTTATAATGGATTGGATACACTCGCCTCAAATACCACCTGGAATGGAATATGAGGTATGCAATAAGCATGATACCCAAAAGTGCCAATACCTGTCGCGCTACACGCCTAAGGTTAACCACAAACACACAACCACCGCCCTCTGCCTTGGGGCTGCTTCCTTTGCTCTAATACCCTTATACATCATCAGCTTATCCTATTCATCATCTGGAAATATACTGTTCACTGTCGGGCCCGATACATCAGTACCGAGGTAGCGCAGGCCATCCATGAGCTTGCTTCGCAAGGCTTGAGGCGTGCCTGAGTTGTCAAGGACAAGATCCGCGCTGCGCCCGGCGATCTCGTCAAGTTCGCCCTGTCCTGATACGCGCTCCAAAGCTTCCTCATGTGAAAGCTTATCCCTTTTGACTATCCTCGCTACGCGTATCTCTTTCTCCGCGGTCACCGCTATGACCTTGTCGACAAGCTTGTCCACGCCTGCTTGATAAAGGATGGCAGCGTCTACCACAACTAAGTCGCGCTGCCCGGATACCTCATCCAGTCTCTCTTTTGTGGCCTCCACAAGCTTAGGAAACATGATCTCATTCAAACGCCTAAGGGCCTCAGGATCAGAGAAAACAAGTCTTCCCAAGGCCCTCCGATTCAAGGTTCCCTGTTCCAAGATGTATTCCGGGCCAAACTCGTCCCGTATCTCAGCAAGCGCGGGCATCCCCGGCTCTACCAACTCACGCGCGATGACATCCAGATCAATGACATAAGCCCCTAACCGAGCAAGTTCAGAGGCAACCACACTTTTGCCGCTTCCGGTTGAGCCGGTTACTCCAACAATCATGTTACGCTTCACTACCATTCATAAGTACTAACCAACAATACGGGCTAACCGACAATACGGGCTAACCAGCAACAAGAGCCAGCCAACAATATGAACTAACCAACAATACGAGCAGTGCCAACTACCAAAGGATGAGCCATGGGTCTAGAACTTCGAGATCACTTCCTCAAATCCTTCTTCTTGCAGCTATTTCAGCCTCATTGCCCCAAGGAGTATGAGTATTCCCCCTGGCGCCTTCTCCAGCATTTGGACGGGCACGGTCTTTCGCATTCTCCTTCCCAGCGCGAGGCCGAGGCTGACAAAAATACCTTGTGTAACACCGGCTACAACCGGAGTGAACGCACTTGATATGCCTGCCATACCTGCACCAAATCCTACGCTTAGCGCGTCAATGGCCAGGGCCAGCCCGAGGAGAAACCCTTCGTCAGGAGTAAGCGTCCCGGATAGGTCCAGGTCCGCAGTAGCCGGTTCAGTCAGGAACCTTGGGATCATGAGAAGAGTCTTGGTGATTTTGGATGTAACTGCCTTGCTCTTAGACAGATTAACCCCTCGGTTATCTCCCATGCTTCCACCTGTCTTTTCGCATATGCCCAGAGGAATGGCTCCGGCCCCTTTAGCATCGTCATTCCGACTTTTAGTTGCATAGTCTTCGCTGCTTGCACCACTTACTGCCCTTTGGCATCCGGACTGGGACAGTGGCCTCAACATCAATGCTCCCATGGTAATCAGGATACCGCTGCCTATCAGTTTGGCTGCTCCCGGACTCAGCCAGCAGGCGGCATACCTGCCGGTACTAAGCGATGCGAAGACAATTACCGCGGACACCGTATTAATCACAATCAGCGTGGAAAAGGGCACCCTTATCCCGCGCATTCCTTGTGCAACACCCACAAGAAACCCATCTATACTGATGGCGATAGCAAACAACACGACAGCAAGCACTAATCCTCCGCTCCTTTACCTGCACCTTCCTATCCCCATCACGATATGGCGGCAAAGGACAATTAGTGCCTGTACGGTATGACACCATGCTTAAGGCCTGCCCAGTGTAATCTGCAAAGGGCTGGAGAAGTTCAACGGTCTCATGGTGATCTACTTAGAGCGGGATTGTGATCGTTAGCGTAAAGAGCTTGGGCTTAGGCTGTATTTTGGCGGAACACAGCCATGCCCATGGTTTTCCTGTATGGCCTGTATCAGTGCATTCATCACGGAGCCCGGTTTTGCCGTACCCTACCTCAAGCGTGGCATCAGCTATCCTAATACTATACAGGGCATCAAGAGTTCCTCTGTTCTTTTTGAAGGTATATCCTAAGGCAAAAGAAGCATTGTCCGACACCTTCCATTCCAACTTGTTATGTACAGTTGGCGCATAATGAGAAGCCTTCTTAGACTCTTTGGCAAGTAACAGGGCTGTCTTATTGGTAAATCGCTCACCCCTGGCAATGCTCATCTCTCCGTATGCTGCAAGCGTGGCCTCAGGACCGTGACTATCGCGATGCGCGTACTTGGCGAACCCGGCTAAGAGGATGTCCACTTGATCCACGTCATCAGGCATAAGCGTGTGTTCCAGTTCGCCGTAGATTTCTCCGTAGAGTTTTGAAGTGTGTTTTCCCACACTTGTGTAGCTCGGGAAGGTCAGTGTCCCAATCTCATACCCGCCTTTGCCTTCCAATTTTCCGCCTGTCACGGGCTTAACCTTGACGCCACATTCGAACTTGTGCGCCTTCCCTTGAGCTTCCCTGTGTTCCTTCGCCACCTGCCAAAGCCTGCCCCATATTTCGTTGCCCTCCGGCGACTTATACAAGATTCTTGCCCTGGCCCGTGTGGTGTAATCGCCCCAATACTCGCCTGTGTCCGCCAGGGTTTTGTCAAGATATCCGTCAGCAGTCAATGTAACCCCGGAGGACAGCCCTAACTCAACTTCACTGAACACCTTGTTCTTAGAGGAGCCTTTCTCCCGATCGAGGCTGCCGTCATAGTTGGTGGTGCGTTCATTTGAAAGGGTAATCTTTACTCCTCTGCCAAAGAGCTGAAGCACAGTCTTGGCCTCTCCCCGCAGATACCTCTTGCCTTCATAGTCAAAAGCGTCGCTTGAGTCTTTCTTGTGCGCTACGGCAGCAAAGCCGGGTTCGACTGCGATTAGATCCCCTGCAAATGCCGTATTTCCCAATTGAAGCCTCCTGACCTTAAGTGAAAACGCGCCTTTGGGTTCGTAAGGGTTGCCGGCCTTTGTGCCGGTATTTGCGGCAAGCGCTGCTTGCAGAGTAGCCCTTTTAGATAAGGGAATCGGGACTTCCACGTCTATGCTGATGTTTCCGTCTATATCGATGTTCACATCGGGATTGGTGTCCCCATCCGGGCCAATATCCCCATCTGCACCGGTGTTCTTGCCATCACCGGGCTTATCGGACTCTCGGCGGATGCCGCATGTAAGGCCTAAGCATAAGCCGGACGGCAGTTCATATGTGGCTCGCACAGCCGCGTAATGAGACTCCCGTGTCAAGCAGTTCTTGTCAGTGAAAACCGCTGATACTAAGTAGCCCAGCACATCCATTCCATATGGTTCGCCTGTAAGCTTTAGGACTACCGTGTCTTCAGTGTCAATCTCCCTGACTAATCCAAGAGGATCTTTTAGGCCGGCGAACGCATGCTCTCCGGAAGTTGCGTCAGTGAGACTCAGAGTGAATAGATTGCCTCTGAACACAAAGAAATAGTCATCGTCAGGGTCGTGCGTGACGGAAAGACGGTTTCCTTGTACGTCTTTGAACAACATCAGCGGGAGGTGAGCTTCAAACAGGCCTTCCGTCGGCATTCCTTCCTTCAATACACCCTCCCCGGCAAAATCAAAAGTAAGGTAAAGCGTGGACATCCCTAAGAGATCAACGCCTTTTGTTATCCCGCCGGGGCTTATTGAAGTAATAGATCCAGACGGAAAGGCCGCTTCTCCGTCATAGATGACAGTCCCAACGTACTTCCCTTCCACTTTGAGCGTGGCCCCATAGACAGGTATAGCAACCACTGCTGCCAGCATAAGCGCAATTACTGCTGTACTTACCACAGTGAACCTCACCTGCATTGCCCTTCCCCCTTTGTGGCGTCTGCCACTGCGCCCAACTCCTTCTCCCTCAGCCACATTTGCGCGATGTGCTTATCCTTCACTCACTGCTGCATTTTCCATTGTATCCTCACGCCATAAAGCCGGATGCAAAGTTGGTTTATTGACAGGCATTGCTGTATTGGCAAGAGGGCACATGCCAATATTTTACATAATATTGGTTAGATTGTCAAATTATGTATATAACCTATCTGTGTCGCGTGCTGTGAGGCCGGATGTGCCGGCTACAATGATATGATAGCGGACCCTCGGGGTAATCTCGTAGGATGCGGACATGCAAAAAGCCCCCGGGAATGGTCCCGGGAGCTGTTCTCTTGCCTAAAAAGACGGCAATTTTATCGCCGGACCTGCTAATGTCAAGAAAGCTGCACCAGTTCAAGCCAGTTCCGGCCTGCCTTAACATCAACCTTTAAGGGCACATCCAGAACCTCTGCGCTTTCCATGGTTTCACGAACCAAGTCGGCTACCTCTCTTAGCTCATCCTTGGGCACGTCGAAAACAAGTTCGTCATGGACCTGAAGGATCATCCGCGCCCTAAGCCCTCTCCTCTCAAGCTCCCTGGCTACATCAACCATAGCAAGCTTGATTATGTCGGCGGCAGTCCCTTGAATCGGCGTGTTCATGGCAGTCCGCTCCGCGAATTTCCTCCGCGGGACGTTTTTGCTGCGCAACTCAGGCAAGTAGCGTCTCCTGTTCAAAAGCGTTGTCACGTATCCATCTTCTCCGGCCTTTCGGACCACCGCGTCCAGGAATCCCTTTACCCCTTTATAATGATGGAAGTAGCTCTCGATGAACCTGGATGCCTCTCCCCGAGTGATCTTTATGCCCCGTGCCAACCCAAAATCGCTTATACCATAGATTATACCGAAGTTAACTGCTTTTGCCTTTGTCCTCATCTCAGGAGTCACATCTTGCAGTGCCACCCCGAATACCTTGGCTGCAGTACGTGCATGGACATCTTCGCCGCGTCTGAAGGACTCCACCATGATCTCGTCTTTCGAAAAATGCGCAAGCACCCTGAGTTCAATCTGAGAATAATCAGCGCTGAGCATGACGCTCTCTTCATCGCCTGGGATAAAGACTGCTCGAATCTTTCTGCCTTCTTCCGTCCTGACAGGGATGTTTTGCAGATTCGGATCACTGCTGGACAAGCGGCCCGTGGATGTGACAGCTTGATTGAACGTAGTATGAATCCGTCCTGTCCGAGGATTGATCAAGGCACCCAGCGCGTCAGCGTAGGTGCTCTTTAGCTTAGTAAGCTCTCTATAGTCGAGAATCTTCTCAGCAATATCATGACTAAACGAAAGCGCCTCTAAAACTTCGGCATCTGTAGAGTATCCCGTCTTAGTCTTTTTGATGGGCGGAAGGCCGAGCTTCTCGAATAGTATGAAGCTCAACTGTTTCGGAGAGTTGATGTTGAATTCATCCCCTGCCAGCCGAAAGATTTCCTTCTCCAGTTCAGCCAGTCTTTCTCCCAGGTCAACGGAAAGTTCCCTGAGACGTTCGGGATCCACTTTCACCCCTGCCATCTCCATGTCTGCAAGGATCCTGACAAGAGGCATCTCCACATCATGAAACAACCTGTCCATACCCAGGCGGGAAAGGTTCTGACTCAGCACACCACGAAGCCGGGGAAGCCTTGCCAGGCCTGCGCATACTACATCTCGGACATTATCCGCCTCTGTTTCCCCGATGGTCCTCGGGAGTCCGCCTCTGCCTGACCTCGAGACTAAGTCCGAAATTCCGGACACCTCATCACCCAGATAGTCCCTGATAACGCTGTCCAGATCGGTTTTCTGATCCGGGTTTCCCAAATAGGCAGCGATCATTGTGTCAAAAATAGGATCCGCCAACACAACTCCTCGACGCCTCAAATGGATGATTTTCGTTTTGGCGTCGTGACATACTTTTAGCACATTGCCATCCTCAAAAACAGGCTTCAACGCTTGGATTGTCTCGCGCTCCGGCACTCTGGACGCTCCAAGGCGCATGTGGGCAAATGGCAGATAAAACCCTCGTCCGTCAGGATGCGCAATTGCCATACCCACAAGGCCTGACCGCATAGGATTACCACTGTCCGGGATTGTCTCGAACGCAAACTCGCCTGCATCCGACAGTTCCCGTACAAGTGCCAGGACCCCGTCTAAATCCTGTAACGTTACGCATTTACCAAGACCTGGCTGCGCCTTCGCTTCACCCCGTCCGGGTGCACCGCCGCCCGGCGCCACTTGCGAAAAGAGGTCTAATGCAGCGGAAGAAGCAGCGTCATCCTTGCTCTGAAGCCTGTCCTCAAAACGCCTCATCAGACTTTTGAACTCAAGACGCCTCAGGAGACTCACAAGAGCCGGCCAGTCAGGCTCTTCCACACTGCATTCATCAAAGCTGAACTCGATGGGCACTTCCCGATCAATTGTGGCAAGGCGCTTCGAAAGCCTTGCCTGATCTTCATGTTCCTTTAGAAGCCGCCTGGTGCGTTCCGGCTTAACGCTGTCCGCCCTGTCGAGGATATCCTCTAAATATCCCAGAGCCTGTATGAGCTTGACTGCGGTCTTCTCGCCGATCCCGGGCACTCCCGGGATATTATCGGACGCATCCCCTGCCAGCCCTTTGACATCCGGCACATATTGGGGGCCGACTCCGAGGCGCTCTTCCACCGCCTTTGCATCATAAGTCTCCATTTCGCTTATGCCTCTCTTTGTAAGCATGGCCCGGGTGGAATCGGACACAAGCTGCAGAGCATCCTTGTCACCTGTGACGATAAGGCACTCATGTCCGGATTCTTCTGATTTCCTGGCAATTGTCCCGATAACATCATCTGCTTCATACCCGTCGATTTCCAGCACAGGGATGCGAAAAACAGAGAGAAGCTCCTTTATCAGGGGCATCTGGGAGCTGAGCTCATCAGGCATTCCTTTTCTCGTAGCCTTGTACCCGTCGTACTCCATGTGCCTGAACGTGGGCCCGGATCTGTCGAACGCCACTGCCATCATGTCAGGTTTCTCTTCATCCATCAAACGAACCAGCATATTGGCAAAGCCGTACACGGCATTAGTAGGCTCGCCTTCCTTTGTGGTAAGCGCTGCTTGAATCGCATAAAAGGCGCGGTTCGCAAGGCTGTTGCCGTCAATAATCACAAGCTTCTTTCCAGTCATAATTCATGCCTCCGCATTTCAGCGTTAGTATATGCGCACACTGCCTGTATCATCAAGTATCATCTAAATCTTCCTCATTTGCCTTCTGATTCCTGCAACGCAGTAAACCATAAACCATACGGATAGATTAGGACATGACACCCCTTGCGGTGAGGCAAGAAGTCCGGATACAAATGAGGCGCCCTCATCGGGCGCCGTCTTCTTAAGTGATACCAATGATGCTCAGGCTATATCCGGTTATGGGGGTTGCCACTTCTCAAAGCCTAGAGATTGAGCAGCTTCATAAGGACATACTGCGCAACTTCAATCTGGCCGTAAGCTTTTGCCTGTTCCCAGTCAGAGTCAAGGAGCGCTACGATTAGGTCTTGGGATACTCCCAACTCATCAGACAGAGCGTCCGCCACTCGTTTCTTCGCAAGCTCTCCGAGCTCAGCCCAATCCTGCTTGAGAATTGTAGCAGCCTCTTCTTCTGTGAGGCCTCTGTCCACCATATTTTGGATGAGTTTCGGTTCAAGGCCTTCTCGTACAGAGTTCCAGTCGGACCTTGCTAACGCTTCGACGTCTTCAGGCGCCAGAGTCCCCTTGGACAGGATGCTGACTTTGGTGGTGACATCGTCTTTGGTTACGAGTCCGCGCGCCTTGATGAACCTTGGTTCACCGAAGGCGTCAGATACGATGTAGACCTCATCGCCACGAAGCAGCCTATCGAGTTCGGCCTCTACGTTGTTTCTGTAAATGACCGTATCAAAAGCCATAGTTACTTGCCGGTCGACTCCGCCGGGTGTGGTGACTGTGAGAGTCCCCTGCTGATTATCAATTTTCGCCAGCTTGCCCTCGTAAATACGGAGATCAATTAGGGACTTAATCATGTATGCAGTCTCAGCCCGTGTCGCAGGAATCTCAGGCTCAAAGACTACACCAAAGTATACCGGCAGCACCCCGAGGGTGTTGGCGATTTCAATGCTGCTGAATGCCCAGTGATCCTGGCTCACATCTATGAAGCTCGGTTCCGGCTGGGTGAGACTGTCCATCTTGTCTCCAAGACTTATCGCGCGGACCAGTATCTGAGTCATTTCCGCTCTGCTTATGTCCTTTGAAGGACGAAATGTGCCGTCAGGGAAGCCTGAGACTATCCCAGCTTCTGTGAGCGCAGCAATGTATGTCTTAGCCCAGTTGTCCTTGATATCACTGAATGTGGGTTCGCCTGCAGCACGGACTGCGAAAGCCCTTGCTGTCATTTTCGAGAACTCCGCTCTTGTCACCGGGTTTTCCGGTTTGAATGTCCCGTCAGGATAACCTGTGATTATCCCTTCGTCGATCAAGGCTACAATGGCTTCTTCCGCCCAACAGCCCTCAATGTCAGTTGGTCCGGGCGCAGCCTCTGCGTGATGAGTCACTATGGACGATCCGGCTATGCCTGCGACCAGCAGCGCGACGACTGCAACTTTCAGAAATGCGGATCCGATGGTTTTGCGCCGGTGGGCGTCCCGGCGAGCTATGCCATGTATGATCATATGTGCCAAGTCCCCCTTTGCCCTGCTCCTGCCTGGCTTGATGGGTCTTTATCCCATCCTTTACGCTCATTCCACACGCATGGTGCTATCCCTTTATGTAAGTTGTGGACGTTTGGGGGACATATGGAGCATTTGCTACCTTATGCCTGCGTTACTTCAGCTATATGCTGCTTTTCCCGCCAGGATCCTGAGTTCATCCGTTCTGTGCAGATCCTGCTTTCTCTGCAGATCCTGGCCGGTATTCTCTGCTAAACGTTCTTGCCCGGGCTTCGTCAAGTCTCTTGCTCTTAGGATACATCCTACCAATTGGCAGGTGGTTTCGCGGCTGTTAAAATTCGGGTTATTCTCAATGTCAGTGTTTGCGGGTCCCAGGTTATTACGAGTTCATCCAACAGACGACTGAGTTCGTCCGGAGTCACGTAGAGTCTTCCTTCTCTTACCACGCCGCTTGCCACGTTCTGATTGACAATCGCGGCTTGCCACTCTCTGTCCCAGGCCACCCTGTAGCCGAAAGTCTCGGCAACAGGCCTCAGCGCCACCAGAATCTGGCTACCTTCAATGCGCGCGAGCTCCGTCTCAACACGGACTAAGCCCAAAGCTTCAATACGGCAGGTGTCCGCCGAATTCTCGCATGCGGTTACATCTACGTCGAAATCAGCGTCGAACTCAGCCCTGTAAAAGTCACCTATAGCATTGCACGGACCGCATTCGCCGCACAGCTCCACCCGCACTTGCCAAGGAACGGGTTCGGGTTTTCCGCGAGCTGCGCTTATCAAAGCGGCCAAAGAATGCTGATCTATATCGGGCATCGGATGCGGGATCGTAGCCGTGTCATTTCCCGCGCAAGACTCTATGCTGTAGGGCTCTGCGCCCGGCATCACCCGAGCTAAATAGGTTCTTAGAGACTCCATAACCCGTTCAACCGTGTTTGTTCCCAGCTCGTATAGATCCCGGTATACAGTGAGCCGCACCGCCATAGGTCCATCTCCATAGGAGTTCACCTCCTCAGTCTCGTAGACGAACTCCACCGTGGTGCCTACCGCGACAATATCGAAAAGCTCCATGACATCCTCATCGTGCATTCTGATGCAGCCCAGAGTCACTGCTTTCCCAATGGAAGCAGGGTTGTTCGTTCCGTGAATACCGTATCCTGACCAACTCAAGCCCAGCCATCTACAGGAGATGGGGTTATCGGGGCCGGGCGGCACAGGAGGCTTGCCGTCCGGAGGATACCAGGTAGGATACTTAGCCTTTGCGACTACTTCACAGGTCCCGATACGACTGGGTGCAGCAGGTTTTCCTACTGCTATCGGGTAGGTCTTTACAGGGGATTTACCTGAGAACAGAGTCAGTGTGAACGCAGGGATATTGATCCTAATCCAATAAGGTTCAGTTTTCTCATGAGACTCGGTGTGTTCATAGAAACCGAGAGAGATGACACCGGCTGAGACAAGAGAAGATGCCGAAGGCATGGCAGAAACCAAGACTAACTCTACACAAAGAAAAAACGCGCATATCAGCGCAGCACAACCAAAGGAGATCCCCCTTCGCACTCAGCTTCCCTCCCGCTCCGATAACCCGCTCTCGCTGACATCGGCTTTACGTAACCATGTCTTGCTTGCACTAATATATTCCCGAAGCGAAGCTGATATACCGGAGACAAGTTGCCGGACAGAGTCTCGGCTGCGGAAGGCCATTAAAGCGAAAGGAGCGTGGACCTGCCACGCTCCCGAAACCTGAATCTCTGCCGAAGGCAGGACTGACTTTAGTTAGAGAATCGCCGCATCCAGTTGCTCCTCAAGTATGGCTACGAAAAGTTTTACCGCGTTTTCGATATCGTTCATATCCGCCATCTCTGATGGAGTATGTATATACCTGGTAGGGACCGAAATCGCGCCTGACGGGACGCCTTCCCTGGTAAGGTGGATCGGACCTGTGTCTGTCCCGCCACGCTCCAGGACCTCCAGTTGATAAGGAATTCGCTTCTTCTTTGCAATCTCCGCCATGAACTGCCTGACACGGGGATGGGTGAGCACAACTGAGTCTTTTACCTTAATCGTTGGACCTTCACCCAGCTTGACCGCCATAATGGGCGCCTCCGGCGTATCCCCTGTCCCTGTCACGTCCACTGCGAATCCGATGTCAGGATTGACTCCGTACGCGGCAGTCCTCGCTCCGCGAAGGCCCAGTTCTTCCTGGACGGTAAATACTGCATAGACCTGGTTGGGAATTTCCCTGCCCGCCAGTTCCTTCAGCACTTTTACCAATACTGCGCAACCTGCTCTGTCATCCAGGGATTTGGCAATGATTCTATCCCCCTGGAAATGAGCTTCTCTGCAAAATGCGCCGATATCTCCCACTGCCACCTTTTCCCTGGCGGAAGCTTCATCCTTGGCCCCGATGTCGATGAACATCTTGTTCAGCTTCAGGTCCTTTATCTCATCCAGCTTCTCCATGCCAAAAGTCCCGAGGGTGCCATTGGCGAAAACCACCCTTTGACCAATGAGCATGAACGGTGAGATTCCGCCTATGTTGGAGAACCTCAGGAATCCCTTCTCATCAATATGGGTTACAATCACGCCAATCTCATCCATGTGTGCGGCAATCATCACCCTTGGCCCCTGGCCTTTTCGGACGGCTATGAGATTTCCCAGGGCATCCACTTTAACCTCATCCACGAGGCCCTCAACTTCCGTCCTAATGATCTCTCTCGTCGGGCCCTCATTCCCGGCGGGGCCAAAAGCCTCAACTAACTTCTTTAATAAGCTCTTCAAAAGGGTAGCCCCCTCTCTTGAATACTGTCGAGAAAAGCTGCCATAAGCTTTATGGCATTCTCAAAGTCATTCCTATCTATGATTGACACAGGAGAGTGGATGTATCTGGTGGGAACAGACACCAGGCCGGCCGGGATACCTTCCCTTGTAAGATGGATCCTTCCGGCATCCGTCCCGCCGGTGGTAAGCTCCCTCATCTGATAGGGAATGCCTT
>JAPXLY010000015.1:0-23941 GCA_033809295.1 Bacillota bacterium | reverse complement strand
GTATCCGCAACATTTTCCGAGAATATCTCTTCGATAACCTGAATTTCGAGGAAGTGATTGCCTGAGCCCAGTGTCCCCAGTTGCGGCAAGCCTCGCTTACAAGCTCTATCGCTGACTTTATCCGCCCTGGCTTCTTTCATACAACCTCGTTCCTCAGTCATGTCCAGATCCTCTTGCCAACCATAGCCTTTCTCTACGGCCCAGCCGGCGCCCTTCTCCAGGACTTCTACGATTTCATCCCTTTTGAGTTTGACAGCGCCTTCCGAGCCCACTCCTGATGGAATATCCCTAAAAAGCTGATTTACCAGTCGCTCGAGCTGAGGGCGCACCTCTTCTTCCCGGAGGTCTGTTCTAAGGAGTCTGACTCCGCAATTAATGTCAAAGCCTACCCCTCCCGGAGATATCACACCGTCATCAAGGCGGGTCGCGCCCACACCACCTATAGAAAAGCCATATCCCCAGTGAATATCCGGCATGGCGAGAGATGCGCCCACTATTCCGGGAAGATGTGCAGCGTTTGCCACTTGTTCAGGAGCTTGATCCTCACGCATGACGTCAAGATCATCCTCGTCCACGTAGATCAATCCCGGCACCCTCATACCGGGTTTATACGTTTCGGGAATCCTCCATCTGAACCGGTCTACTCTCTCAAGAGGGCCTCTCCATCTATCGCTCATAAGTATGACACCCCCTAATGTCAGTCAGGCGTGAAAAGCCGGCAAGGCGCTCTATTGGCATACTCACTGAATGAAAGGTTGGTTACAGAAGCAGAAGCAGGAATAAGCTTTGGATCTTTAGTTTCTCTATATGTCCAGTATCACTTGTGCATACCATTCGGCCTCATGATCTCGGCCCCGTCCCGGCCCATCGAGACGTTCCACCTTGAGCATATGGTAGGTGACGCCTTTAATCTCCAGAACCAGTTCATGTATTTCAGGTCGGAACTCCTCTCCGCTGATTACCGCAGATACGGAATACCCGTAGGAATCAGCGGAGGAATTCCTAGGCTTTTGAATTCTTATACTTTGAACGGCGCCCGGCAAGAAACCCTCTGAGTAAACCTGAAACAACAGCTCTGATAACCATGCCACCAGAAGACTCTCCGGATCATGGCCTTCAACTTCTATGCGTCTCTCTTCCACACACGAAACATGAGAGTCAGAAGATAGGACAAGCCGGATCATCCCTATGGCCATGGAAGCGAAGAGCTCCTCAGGAGTCTCACCGAATCCACGAAGGCCTACATCCGCCGTGTGTTCAAAGATCTCGTATCTAGGCTCCATACCGACCTTACCCACCGTTTCTCGTCACAACCTGTGCTATGGAAACGACTTGGTCTCCCGGCTCAAGCCGCATCACTCGAACACCCTGTGCCGCCCTGCCTTGTTGAGGAATATCAGCCACGTCCATTCTGATGATAATCCCCTCGGCAGAGATACACATAAGCTCATCATCGCCATCGAGGACTTTAACCGCAACTGCCAGACCGCTTTTGTCTGTGAGCTTAATGGTTCTGACGCCTCTCCCGGCCCGGGAAGAATAGGTGCGGTATTGATCCAAAGGCGTCCTCTTTCCGAAACCATTCTCAGTCACAACGAGGAAGTCACGATCTTCTTTGACCACATCCATGCCTATGACCGTATCTCCCTTTGCAAGGCGAATCCCTATAACCCCTCTGGTATTGCGACCCATTGACCGAACGTCTTTCTCGTTAAACTTAAGAGCCCAACCTTGGGCTGTCGCAATTATTACCTCTTGATTTCCTGTAGTTGGTTTCACACTGACAAGATTGTCTTCCGGATCGAGGCGAATTGCTATAAGCCCGCCTTTCCTCTTGGTATCGAAATCAGGCAGAGCCGTTTTCTTTACCACTCCGTACCTGGTAGCCATGAGAAGGTATCTATCAGGTGCAAATGTCCGGATGGGTATCACTGCCCTGATGGTTTCGTCAGGCATTAGGGGTATCAGGTTCACGATTGCAGTACCTCTGGCTTGACGGCTTGCTTCAGGAACCTCATAGGCTTTTAGCGAATACACTCTTCCTTTATCTGTAAAGAAAAGGATGTAGTTGAGGGTTGTCGCTATAAATAAGTGCTCAACAAAGTCCTCTTCTTTTGTGTTCATGCCGGTAATGCCTCGGCCGCCGCGCCTTTGACTTCTGTAGGTATTCAAAGGCAGCCTTTTGATATACCCCTGGTGAGTCAGGGTCACCGCAATATCTTCTTCAGCTATCAAGTCTTCAACGTCGAATTTCGAACTCCCGACAGTAATCTTTGTCCTTCTGGCGTCAGCGAACTCTTCTTTGATTTCCAGTAATTCGTCTTTGATGATGCGAAGCACTTTTCGCTCATCAGCAAGAATGCCTTTGAGTTTTCTTATTAGCTTCACAACGTCTCTGAGTTCGTCTTCGACTTTCTTTCGCTCGAGGCCGGTCAGTCTCTGAAGCCTCATATCGAGAATAGCCTGGGCTTGTTTTTGCGAAAGGTTGAAAGTCTTCATCAAGCCTTCTCTGGCAATATCCGGTGTTCGGGATGCACGAATCAGATTAATGACCGCATCCAAGTTATCTAAGGCTATCTTAAGGCCTTCAAGGATATGAGCTCTCTCCTCAGCCTTGTTGAGATCGAATCTTGTTCGTCTTACTACAACCTCTTCTTGGTATTTGATGTAGTAGTGAATCATGCTCTTGAGGTCAAGGATTTTAGGCTCTCCGTTAACGACAACTAACATAATAACTCCGAAGGTCCACTGCATCTGAGTGTGCCTGTAGAGTTGATTCAGTATGATATGAGGGTTTGCATCTCGCCTGATATCAACGACGATTCGCATCCCTTCCCTGTCGCTTTCGTCCCTAAGGTCGGTAATGCCGTCGATCTTCTTATCACGGACCAATTCCGCGATATTCTCAATTAGCCTCGATTTGTTCACTTGATACGGAATCTCCGAAACTACAATGCGGTTCCTTCCTCCGGTAAGCGTTTCGATCTGAGCGCGGGCTCGCATTCGGACAGAACCTCTGCCTGTGGTATATGCATCCCGTATCCCTTCCCTTCCCACGATCAGCGCGCCGGTTGGGAAGTCAGGCCCCTTTATGACAGCCATCAAATCCTCCACCGTGGCGTCAGGGTTGTCTATAAGCATAATAGTCCCGTCAATGACTTCCCCTAGGTTGTGAGGAGGGATGTTCGTGGCCATTCCTACAGCGATCCCTGAAGACCCATTTACAAGGAGGTTTGGGAAACGGCAAGGGAGCACTTCAGGCTCTTTCAATGATTCATCGAAGTTAGGCGTGAAATCTACTGTGTCTTTATCTATGTCAGCCAGGAGGTTACGGGATATCTTAGCCATTCGAGCTTCGGTGTACCTCATTGCAGCAGGGGGATCCCCGTCAATTGAGCCAAAGTTCCCGTGTCCGTCTATTAGGATGTATCTTTGTGAAAAGTCCTGAGCCATCCTCACAAGTGCGTCATAGATGGCGGCGTCCCCGTGGGGGTGGTATTTGCCCATAACCTCTCCTACAATTGTAGCGGACTTGCGGTGTGGTTTCTCTGAAGTAAGGCCTATCTCATTCATGGCATAAAGAATACGCCTGTGGATAGGCTTTAAGCCATCACGAACATCAGGAAGGGCTCTCCCTACTATTACGCTCATGGAATACAACATGTACGAGTGTTTCATCTCGTCTTCCAGGTTTACTGGGATTACTTTGCCGTCAGTGAATTCAAGCAAAGGCTATGACCTCCTTAAAGGTCCTAAATATCAAGTTCCGTGATCTCTCCCGCATGGGCCTGGATGAATTCTCTCCGGGGTTCTACTTTGTCACCCATTAACGTGGTGAATATGTCATCAGCCGCCATAGCGTCTTCAAGCGAGACTTGCAGGATAGTTCGAGTTTCAGGGTTCATTGTAGTCTCCCAAAGCTGATCTGCATTCATTTCTCCAAGGCCTTTGTATCTCTGAACATTGATATTCCGGCGTCCCGATTTTTCAAGAATCTCACTAAGTTCGTTGTCGCTAAATGCGTACCACTCGGATTTCCCTTGTCTGACCCGATAAAGCGGAGGTTGGGCAATGTAAACGTGGCCACCCTCCACCAGCGGCTTCATATATCGATAGAAGAAGGTAAGAAGCAAAGTCCTTATGTGGGCGCCGTCTACGTCAGCGTCAGTCATGGTTACTATCTTTCTGTAACGAAGCTTCTCTATGTCGAAATCCTCTCCAATACCGGTTCCAAGCGCTGTGACCATTGCACGGATCTCGGCATTCCCCAGAATCTTGTCAAGCCGTGCCTTTTCCACATTGATAATCTTTCCCCGTAAAGGCAGGATAGCTTGAAAGCGCCTGTCTCTCCCTTGTTTCGCGCTGCCTCCTGCTGAGTCTCCCTCGACAATAAACAGCTCACACAGTTCAGGCTCGCGGAAAGAGCAATCTGCGAGCTTACCGGGGAGTGCAGCTCCATCCAGTGCACCCTTTCGACGAGTAAGTTCTTTGGCCTTCCTTGCAGCCAGCCTGGCACGGGATGCTTGGATCCCCTTATCTACAATTGACCTGGCAGCCTGGGGATTCTCTTCAAAGAAGTCAGTGAGGCCCTCAGAAACAACAGACTCGACTAAACCGCGCATATCAGTATTACCCAGCTTAGTCTTGGTTTGGCCTTCAAATTGAGGAGAGCCGAGCTTCACGCTGATAACTGCGGTCAGGCCTTCTCTCACATCATCACCTGTGAGGTTCTCCTCGCTTTCTTTGAGAAGCCCTGCCTTACGAGCGTAATCATTAATCGTACGTGTCAGGGCTGAACGGAAACCTGCAAGGTGAGTTCCGCCTTCAGTAGTATTAATGTAGTTGGCAAATGAGAAAGTATTATCGATATACCCGTCGTTGTATTGAAGGGCTACTTCAACAAAAGAATCACTGATTTCCTTTGAAATATAGAAGATCTCTTTGTGGATAGGGTCTTTGTTTCTGTTAAGGTGCTCAACGAAGGATATTATTCCGCCCTCATATAAGAAGTCAACGGACTTGTCGTCTCTTTCATCAACAAGACAGATCTTCACACCCTTGTTGAGAAAGGCGAGCTCCCTCAATCTATGCGCCAGCGTATCAAAACTGAATTCAGTTATCTCAAAGATCTTCTTGTCCGGCAGGAACGTAATGGTAGTGCCTGTGGTATCAGAAGATCCGACAACTTCAAGGTCAGTCACAGGACGGCCTCGTTCATAAGTCTGTTTGTATGTCTTCCCGTGGGAGCGAACTTCAACTTCCAACCATTCTGAAAGTGCGTTCACAACTGATACGCCCACACCATGCAGGCCGCCGGAGACTCTGTAAGCTCCGCTGTCGAATTTACCTCCGGCATGTAGTACTGTCAAGACAACCTCAACTGCGGGCCTGCCTGCGCTCGGATGGATGTCAACAGGTATCCCTCGACCGTTATCAGCCACTCTTAAGGAGCCATCCTCTCTGACAGTGACTTCTATCACGTTGCAGTATTCGGCCATAGCCTCATCGATACTGTTATCTATGACTTCAAAAGCGAGCTGATGGAGGCCGCGCAGACCTGTACTGCCAATATACATACTCGGACGCTTTCTGACAGCCTCAAGCCCCTCCAGAACCTGGATCTTAGCCGCGTCATACGGGGTCTCAAGAGAATGATGCTGCGGTAGATTGCCGGACACTGGAGCCTGGTTATTCTTTGTTCCTCGGTTATCCGGAGTGTTGCCCATGAAAACGCCGTCACCTCCGTATTTGTCAAGGCAAATGACTTCCGGCAGGAAGTCGGCGACTTGCTTTCTCGCCAAGACCACTTGAAAACACCTGCGTCAGTTAGTCAATCAGACACGGGCCTTTGTTCAGACTGGTAAGAACCGTGATGGAGTCCACCACGGTTCCTCAGCCAACTGCTTCTCTATTAAGAATTATAGCAAACATAGGTTCGTAGTCAACCCTGCGTCCTGGTGATATCTGTGACCTCGGGGACATCCTAAAGGCCTACGAATTGTCCGCGTCTCGTAGTATTTCCATAAACGTGACTCTTCACGAATCAATGTTATTATACTTGAGAATCTGTGTCAACGGTACGGCTCATCTGACCTGCCGGCGTCTTTTGGGACCGGAGAAGGGAGCTTTCGGCAACCTGCGTTGCAGCGCCTCCTCAGAGTTGAAACCGATATGGGAGACAAATAGACAGAGTACGGAGTTATGACAACAGATTTAGGTTTGCTCATATCCACTGGCGTTACCTTGCCCAGACTTCTCTGGAAGTTGAGAAACTCCATATTCAGTTTGGATCTATCCATGGCTTCCATGGACATGATAGCTATGATATCTTCATCAAATATGCTGATCTGAGCTCCTAAGTGAACAAACACGAATATCAACCCCTTGAAGCTCTACTGCGTGACTTGCGAGTCTCTTGCGCTGTAATGGCAAATCTCACAAAAACCTCTTGTATTGCAGGATCCTTAATGTCTAGGGCTAATTCCCTTATCCTTGCGATTTCACTGCCTGGGAGAGCTTGTTTCTGAAGAATACGGTCCGCGTCTGTCTCTCCCTTACCGTGTTTTGCTTTGTGCTCTTGAAAGCTCCTTCCTGTGGCACGGAATCTTATGTCCTTTATGGTTCCCCTACCCAAACGTCGATTAAGTCTCTTTATGATATCCCTTTTCAGCAATGACAGCTCTTGTGCCCAGACAGAGTTCTTCACCTCAATAAATAGTATCCCGTCTTTGCAGACAACTGCACTGGAGACCTTGGCAGCAGCAGGGCCTACTATTTCCTCCCACATGAACACAGCCTGGGAGCGTCTTACTTTCCTCACTATCCCAAATCTACGTAAGCTACTTTCAATAGCTACGTTAATTCGGACTGTCATTCATTGACCTCCTGGACAGAGCCGGATTGTACTCTGAATACCTTCCCAGGTTTCGAAAGCTCATCAAGAGCCTTTTCATCCGTCGTAGTGATAACAGTCTGAATTCCCCTGTCAATATACTTCCAGAGATGGGCTCTCTTAGACGGATCCAGTTCGCTTGACACATCATCTAAGAGGAGAATAGCGTCTTCTCCCATCTCATTCTTGACAAAGTCAAGCTCTGCTAGACGAAGAGCCAGCACTGCCGCTCTTTGCTGGCCTTGCGAACTGAAAGCCCGCATGTCAACACCGTCAAGAGTGAACATCATATCATCTCTATGAGGGCCTGCCAGAGTGACTCCTCGCATGAGTTCGGCTTGTCTTAGTCTCAGGAGCTCTCTGTGAAACAAGGCTGACCATGCGTCAACTGTTCCCTGCTGATCATCAGGACAGGATGGCACAACATCAAACGACGGCCGGTACGTGAGTTCAAGAAGGCCGGAAGAGGAAATCTCTCTGTAAGCAGTCTGTGCCAAGCGGGAAAGGTCCTCTATAACCCCGGCCCTCTTAACCATTACCCTAACGCCGACAGAAACCAGTTGTTCATCCCAAACGTCCAACGCTGCTTTGCCGTGCATGGAGCTTACTAAATGGCGTGAATCCTTCAGAAATGTATTGCGTTGTGTCAGGATTCTTCTGTACTTGGCCAGATCCTTACGGTACCGTTCGTAGACTGCGGATATTTCCAAATCCAGGAACTTCCTTCGCTCAACCGGTCCTCCCTTAATAATTCTGAGATCGTCCGGGCCGAATATTACAACATTTGCAGCGCCTATGTACTCAATACCCGTATCCTGATGAACCCCGTTTAGGCGAATTCTTTTTCCTCTTTCTTGACTGCATGCGACTTCCACAAGGAGTTCTCCGTTCTTGCGGAGAAACCGCGAAGCCGTATAGAAGGTTGACTCTCCCCACTTAATAAGATCCGTATCGCGGGACGTTCTATATGACTTTCCGATACAACATAGGTAGATAGCTTCTATTATGTTTGTCTTTCCCTGTCCGTTATTACCCAGCAAGACATTTTTCCCGGGAAATAACTCAATATCAAGGGAGGCATAATTCCGAAAATTCCTCAGCCTCAACCTCTCAAGGAGCATATTCTTCGTCCCCCGCAACTTCGTAGAGAAGCCTTCTCATACTCTTAACACTGACCTTATCTCCGATATTGAGTTTCCTGCCTCTGTGAGTCTCCACTACTCCGTTTACGAAAATACACCCTGATTGTATGAGTTCTTTGGCTTGTCCTCCGGTGCTGACAATACCTGCCCACTTCAGGAATTGGTCCAGCCTGATTGCATTTCCTCTTATTCTGACCGTGTGAGACGTGTGAGATTTAGTCTTGTCCATGTCAATACAACCCAATTTCTACCCTCTCTACACATTTAGTGTTACAGGCATTATCAGATAGAGAAACCCTCCTGACTGCCTGGAGTCGTCCTGTACATCAGTAATAATCATCGGACTTGTGCTTCCCGTTAGCTTAAGGGATATTTGCTCATCTTCTACAGCCTTCAAAACGTCCATAAGATATCGTGCTTTTAAAGCTATTTCTCCGTTTCCGTCCTCAATCTGAACCGCTGCAATCTGGTCCAGAGCCTTTCCGACTTGGGGTGCATTAGCGCTTACCGTAAGTATTTCGCCGGTGGCATTCAGACGAATAGTCCCAAACTCATCTTGCCCCATAATTGACACACGATCCACACTTTCCTGGAAAGCTTCCCTTTCGACAACTATCAGAGTGGTGTACTGCTGTGGAATTACCCGATCGTAGTTTGGAAACTGACCTTCAATTAGCCTACTTACCACCGTCGTTTCTCCCCACTTAAAAGCTACTTGATTTTCTGACGCATATACCTCCACTTCGGTGTCAGATCCTTGGACTATTCTTGCGACTTCGCTCAGAGTTCTGGCAGGAACGAGTAATCCTTTGTCCCTCTTCTCAGAAACACCGTCACCTGAAGGAATCCGCGTCAAAGCCAGTCTAAACGAATCAGTAGCAACAAGCCTTACTTCATCTTCATCAAATTCCATGAAAACGCCGGTTAGGAACGGCCTGGTTTCTTCAACCGCCACGCAGAAGACTGTCGTCTTAATAAAATTGGCAAGTTTCTTCCCGGTGACTTTCCACCAAGGCGTATCCGGTACTTCAGGGAACAAAGGATACTCTCCCGGCTCCATGGAATTGATTTCATATACAGCTTTCCCGCTTGAGATCGTCGCGACCCTCTTTGTAGTGTCATACTGAATTACTACTTCTCTTTCAGGTAGTCTGCGCACTATATCCGCAAGATACTTAGCTGGAAGAACCATCTGAAAGTTGCCGGCAGATGTGACAGGAACATACGTCTCTATCGACAACTCAAGATCTGTTCCGATTAGATGAAGCCCCTTATCAGATGTCTCAATTAACACACCTTGAAGAATAGTTAACGTGCTTCTGGGCGACACGGCCCGTTGCACTGTACCTACTCCTTTTGCGAGCAACTCCCTGTCGCAGGAAATGACATTATTCTGCATAGCGGATACAGCACCTGAGTCAAGATTTTCCCAGTCGGTATTCGGCACATTATTCATGCAGAGGTTCCTCCTTTTTGAATGGTCGAACATAAATGAATATCTATTGGAAAAGAAGCGACACTAATTTGCTGCAGTGTAATTATTTACCATATTTATTCCACAAGCACTACTACTATACGATCTTATATATGTACTTGTACAATTTAGTAGTAGTAGTAGTAGGGCCTGTGAATTTGTGGATAAGTCACTATAGGCAACGATACTAGGAGTTTTTAGGTGTGGACAAACATGTGGATTTTCGACACAGGTTGTCCACATAATCCAGAGATCGATCTATTTCGAGAAAGCATTAACATAATGTCCACAACTACTTAACATGTTACCAACAGATAGTCCACACGCGGAGTTCTCCTTGCCGTCTGTGATCAGGTCATTTCTTTGAGTTTGGATATGATGTCCTTGACAGAGGTAGCAAGGGCATGATCTTGTTGTATTTCATCTTGAATCTTTGAGCAGGCGTGCATTACGGTAGTGTGGTCACGGCCTCCAAATTCATCCCCTATCCTGGGGAGAGATGCCTCAGTAAGCTCCCTGGAAAGGTACATTGCAACCTGCCTTGGGTATGTAATGCTTCTGGTTCTCTTCTTAGACTTAAAGTCGTCTATTGATACACGAAAGTATTGGGCAACTGCTTGCTGCACCTGATAAATCGACACTTGTCTGGGCCGTTGTGACGGGATTAAGTCTTTCAAACAATCTGCTGCCGCCGAAACCGTCATTAGGCGATTGTGAATTGAGCAATGAGCAGCCACCCTTGTCAGAGCACCTTCTAATTCACGAATATTTGAACGTATCTGGTTTGCTATGTAGGCCATGACGTCTTGAGGTATGTCGAGACCTTCTTGCTGGGCTTTCTTATTTAGGATGGCGATTCTTGTCTCAAGATCAGGTGGTTGAATATCAGATATTAAACCCCATTCAAATCGAGAACGCAGACGATCTTCCAGCGTAGGAATTTCCTTTGGAGGACGGTCACTGGAGATGACTATCTGCTTCCCCGCTTCGTGTAAGGTATTGAAAGTGTGGAAGAATTCCTCTTGGGTACGCTCCTTCTGGGCCAGGAATTGGACATCGTCAATAAGGAGAACGTCGACGTTGCGGTAACGCTCGCGGAAGTCCATAGTCTTATCGTCTCTGATGGAATCAATGAGATCATTTGTAAACTTCTCGCAAGGGGCATACACTACTTTGATGGCAGGGGAGCGTTGCAGAACAAAGTGTCCTATTGCCTGCATAAGATGGGTTTTACCCAGGCCCACTCCTCCGTAGATAAAAAGGGGATTATAAGCCTTGCCGGGTGCCTCCGCAACTGCCAGGCACGCTGCATGTGCAAACATGTTGCTGTTGCCAACAACAAAAGTCTCGAAAGTATACTTAGGATTAAGCCTTGTAACGTAGACTTCATCACCTAGTAAAGTGCTGAAGTGAACCTGATCATTAATGACAGGCGATTCGGTTGGAGAAGGATCGCCTGAGACATACGACACGTCCATATCCGTACCAGTAATTGCTCGCAGCGTACGAAGGATCACGTTACGGTAGTTGTCAGTTAGAAATTTCCTTCCTATGTCATGCGGTGTCTTGACGACTATTGTATTCCCGTGAACCTTTACTCCTTCAGTATTTCGGAACCATGTTTCATAGCTTGGTTTCGATACCTCTCCCTGCATGACCTGAAGGACCTGATCCCAAAGCGTATCGGCGCGTTCAGTCATAAAACGTTACCCCCTGAAAAACCCCTAATAAACACCTTATAAGTTAGCCCGTAATATAGGGGAGAAATGCAATGCCTCTTGAAGTCAACTTACGTTTTCCTGAAGAGTCTATAGTCTGGATGAGACCGTGCTGTTCCAGAACAACTAAATCTCGATATGCGGTACTAAGGCTGATTTGTAATTCCTTCGCCACCAAAGAAGGACCTCCTTCACCTTCTTCCGCAAGAATCATGAAAACTTTCTGCTGCCGCCGTGAAAGCATGCCATGGAGTTTTTCAACAGGAGTGCCTGTTGCACGTTTGCTTTCCACTGCATTCTCCCGCTTTTCATATGTCTGTGATTTTTCAGTGGCGTCGGGTGTACGTTGCATTGCGGAAGCCTGGGCAGAAACCGTATTTGCGACGGCAAGCTGCTCTTTTGGTGTGCGGGAGGGTTCTCGACCTTCCGTTGCGCACGAAAGCGTAATAACACAACCTTCTTTCAAATTATCCTCTATTAAGACGTGGCCCCCGACAGAGCGCATGGAATCTTTCACTATGGGAAGGCCTGAACCTACTCCCCTTACAGTCTCTTTTATTCTGGATGATGCTGTAGTGAAACCGGGAAGGAAAGCCCTTTCTTTGTCAGTAATGCCAGGGCCTTGGTCGGATACTCTGATAGTATTACCGTCAGGAAGGATGGTTATGACCGCTTCCTGAATGTCGGCATGAAGGAGGTTTTCCACAATCTCCTTTATTGCTATGTAAGGTACAGTGCCCCCCTTATCGTGGGCAAAAGCATAAGTCTTCGATGATACCTCATTCAATAGCTCGCCATAATGACTGGAACGAATATCTACGATTCTCGGGATTGCGCCCAGTGAATCGTATACTGCGATTCTGACACCACGTTCCGGTTCAGCGGATGCCGGCTGATCTCCTCTGGAATGAGGCGAAAGGCGCCGGTCATGCATTTCAATTCGCTTTCCGAAGAGACGTGAAATGAGGCTCATCATTCATTGTCATGCCTTTCACTCTGAGTTTTCCACATACTGTGGAAAGGTATGTGGAAAGATGGCGAGTAGTTGGAGATTCACAGGAAACTCACGTTCTATCCACAGTCAATCCACAGAATCTGTGGATAAAGTTACGACAGTTAGGAGGCGGTTTTCTTTTTGAAATACAGACCTTAGCTCGTTGTACGTGTTATCCACAGGTGCTTTCGGAAAGGTGCGAAAGTCTTAGAGAACGCTTAGTCAAGAAATCAACGGGTTACCCACAGAATTATCCACAACCTGTGTATAAGTGTTTGCTCTCGGGGGAAAACTATACCTCTTACCAACATTTATGGAAAGATTGGAAAAGTCCGCATGCCTATATTATCAAAGGTTTCTGCAGTAGACAAGGGTCGAAAGGCCCAATAGCGGTACGAGACATAGGCGTGTCGGCAGGGAATGAAAAGGCAAAGGCCTGCCATGAAATTCTGTTTGATATGTAGGCATGGAAAAGTGAAAGAGTTTAATAATGGAAAAGGTAAAATGATAACCTTGACACGTAGAAAGGCGTTAGCTTATACTCGTAGTTACACAGGGTGGTCCGGAGGGGACTTTAGGGGGTTGGTTATTAATGAAAAGGACATATCAGCCGAAAGTGCGCCGCAGACAAAGGCGGCATGGTTTTATGAAGAGGATGTCAACACGGGCAGGTCGTCGCGTTCTGAAGAACAGACGATTGAGAGGGAGAAAGCGTCTCACTGCGTAACATCGATAATGTAAAGAGTGAAGCAAGGTGCCACCGGTGGAAAGAGTAGAGCGTCTCCGCAAGAACGAGCAGTTTCGCAAGGTATTCAAATCCGGAAAGGTATTTGTCGGTGACAAGATGGTCGTATATGCCCTTGAAAACGCATTGTCATACAGCCGGGTCGGCATAACTGTAAGCAGGAAATTAGGTGGCGCCGTCGAAAGGAACAAATTGAAAAGAATTGTGCGAGAAGCGTGGCGAGCTCGTGAAGGCCAGTTGCGAAAGGGCTTTGACCTGGTCCTGGTGCCAAGGATGAAGGCGAAAACCGGTTCTTTCCGGGAGATCGCTGACGAGTTGCAGCAGTTACTTGTGAAAGGCAATATCATTGAAACGGTTGCAAGAGATGGTGAAAAGTCGGATCTGGCTCAGAAAAGTAAGGGCTGACGTGGAAAATGGAACGGAAGAATCTATTCGAAATTGGGCAACGCATAGAGTTAGGAGCTATCGCTTTTTATAGGAAATGGGTCTCTTGTAGAAAGCCGAAGCCCACATGTAGATTCTACCCCACATGTTCGGCATATGCATACGAGGCTGTCAGCAAGTATGGTGCGTTGAAAGGGACATACATTGCCATGAGGCGCCTGGTTAAGTGCCATCCCTTCCACCCCGGAGGATGGGACCCTGTACCCTGAACACGAATGTGATCACATAGAAGCGACAGGAGGTCACAGCTCTTGGCTCGTATTACAGAACTAATCAATTTGCTGGTGCACTTTCTTCGAGGTGTCACCGGTAGCGACGGGTTAGCAATAATTGCGTTTACTGTTCTTTTGAGGCTGGTGCTGTACCCGGTTACTCTTAAGCAGACTAAAGCCATGGAAGAAATGAAGTTGCTTCAGCCAAAAGTACAGGAGCTTCAGGAGAAGTACGGGGCTCAGAGTGAGGAATATCAAAAACGGGTTATGGAACTCTACAAGTCCTATAACATTAACCCTCTTGGCGGATGTCTGCCCACCTTGATTCAGTTGCCCATTATCTGGGCGCTTTTTGCTGCGCTTAGAACATACCCTTTTACAGAATCTTTCCTTTGGATACCCGATCTCGCAAAGAGTGACTGGATCCTTGCGATTCTTGCAGGGGCAGGCACATACTTTCAATCCGCTATGACGTCGACCGAGTCCAGCCAGAAGATGATGAGTGTGGTGATGACCGGGTTCATTACGTATCTTGGGGGCACTCAATTCCCGGCAGCCGTTACCTTGTACTGGGTGGTAACTATGGGCGTAGAAATGTTCCAGCGCTGGTTGATCAGCCGAAGCGCAGGAATGAAGAGGCGCGTTGAGGAGCTATCGTCGCATTCAGAGAAAGGGAGCACGCCCAGGGCCTTGCTTGATAATCCGCAGCAAGGCGGCAAGGGGGAAGACTAAGATGATTCGAAGCGTCGAGAAAAGCGGTAAAACTATAGAAGAAGCAGTTCAAGATGGGTTGAAGGATTTAGGCCTGTCGTCACATGAAGTGGAAATCGAAGTTCTTGAAGAACCCTCGAGGGGGATTCTCGGACTTGTCGGTCAGAAGTTAGCACGTGTCAAGGTAACAGAGAAGGTGGATTTGGCACATCAAGTCTGTGAGTTTTTTGGGAAACTGATTGACCATATGAAGCTGGAAGACATTACTATAGAGTCTTCCTTTGCCGATGGTACGCTGGAGCTTGAAATATTCGGCGATGAAGTAGGCGCCCTCATTGGAAGGCGCGGTGCTACTCTTGATGCGTTGCAATATATAGTGAATCTTGTTGCAGGAAACTATTGGAGACAACTGGAGGCAAAGGGAGAATCAGAAGAGCGAATTAGGGTTATCGTTGATGCGGAAGGGTATCGCGGTAGAAGGGCGGCATCCCTAGAGAGGCTGGCTCGGTCTGTAGCAGAGCGAGCTAGAAGGGACGGAGGAGAAATCCGCCTGGAGCCCATGAATCCGATGGAACGAAGAATCGTTCATCTTGCTGTTCAAGAGTGTAAGGGTGTAGAGTCATTCAGTGAAGGCGAAGACCCGTTTAGATATGTAGTTGTATCATGCAAAGAACAAAGAAGATGACTGAGTCTTTTGACAGTATCAGTTGGGGTGCGGCGACACAATAATATAGGTAGACCGAGAACAGGATGAAAACAAATGCGTGTCTTCATGACACGCTTTTTCTTTGTCTCGAGGTAAGAAGGCTTGGCTTGTCCGCTGAGACCCATGGTGTATCTTGACCGGTCACGACTTAAGGTGGCATGCCCGGGATGGAACTTGTACTCATTTGTGCTACACTCTTTGTTAGAAGGCGGATTGCCTGAGTAGGAGATAGTCTTGAGAGGAGCTCTGCCCGTGTCAAAAGACAGGGAGACAATTGCAGCTATATCCACCCCTTTGGGAGAGGGCGGTATAGGAATCGTCCGGATCAGCGGGCGGCTGGCTTTTGCCATCGCTGATAAGGTCTTCAGGGATCCTTCGGGCAAGTGTCAACGAAAGCTGAAACCTTGGGGAGTCAGATATGGTTCTATAGTGGATTTCGAGACAGGGGAGCACATCGACGAAGCTCTTGCTGTTGCCATGCCCGCCCCCAATAGCTTTACAAGGGAAGACGTAGTGGAGTTCAGTTGCCATGGGGGAGTTGCAGTCCTTACAAGAGTCCTGGAAGTTGTAATAAAATGCGGGGCACGGCTTGCAGAACCCGGAGAGTTTACGAAAAGAGCGTTTCTGGCAGGCAGAATTGATCTCTCCCAGGCAGAGGCTGTAATAGACGTTATTCGTGCCAAGACGGACTCTGCACGTAGGCTCGCGCTGGCGAATTTGAGAGGTGAGCTTTCAACGCGGGTAAGCCGAATAAGGGACAATATGTTGATACTCCTTGCACATATAGAAGCCTCAATTGATTTCCCTGATGAGGATATCGGGGCTCTGGAAGTAAAGGATATGGCGGAGCGGGCTCAAGAATCAGCGTCTCAGCTTAATGAACTTGTCCACACCGGGATGAGCAGCCGGGTCTATCGAGACGGTGTAAGCGTGGTTTTGACCGGAAAGCCTAATGTGGGCAAGTCGAGTCTGTTTAATGCCCTTGTAGGCAGAATGCGCGCAATTGTTACTGACGTACCGGGGACCACTCGTGATGTCATAGATGATTGGACTACGATTAGAGGGGTTCCGGTAAGGCTGGTGGATACTGCCGGAATGAGGAGGACCCGGGATCTGATAGAGAAACTTGGGGTGGAAGCAGCGAACCGGCAGGCTGAAGAAGCTGACCTCGTTGTAGCGGTCATTGACGGCAGTCGTCCTATTTGTGATGAGGACCGAGACATGCTGTTGCAGGTAATGGGCAAGCCCGGTGTAGTGGCTGTAAACAAGTGCGATCTCGAAAGTAAAATCGAAGAAGGCAGTCTCATATCGCATCGAGGAGGCAAGAGGATACTGAGGACGAGCGCTAAAACAGGAGAAGGTATAAATGAGCTTGAACAAGCTTTGGCTGACCTTGCTGTAGAAGAGATTACAGGTGCATGTGAAAAGCCTGTCATGGCTAATCTTCGCCAGCTTGAGGCGTTACGAAATGCTATGCATTCCATGGAGGAGACGGCACATGCCCTCAGTAATAGCGTTTCGCCGGATCTTGCTGCTATTGACATATACGAAGCCCTCTTCTGGCTTGATCAAATTACCGGACGATCCGCCTCAGAGGACTTGATGGAGAAGATTTTCAGTGAATTCTGCATCGGTAAGTAAGCGGTTGCCTGAGCTCTTTCAAAGGAGGTATCAGCAGGAGTGCATGATTACGATATCATTGTCGTCGGTGGGGGCCATGCAGGGTGTGAGGCTGCTCTGGCTGCTGCGAGAATGGGCGCGACTGTCCTCCTGCTGACTTTGGGGCGGGAGTCAATTGCGGATATGCCATGCAACCCATCCCTTGGCGGTCCCGGGAAGGCTCAGATTATTAGAGAGATAGATGCTTTAGGCGGGGAAATGGCCAGGAACATTGACCATGCTTACCTGCAGATTAGGCTCCTTAATACGGGGAAAGGTCCTGCAGTGCACTCATTACGTGCTCAAGCAGATAAAGACGCCTATCAGGCTCGAATGAGGGAAGTTCTCGACAGAGAGGATAATCTGGCAGTAGAAGTCTCGCATGTAGAGGAGATCCTCATTGACAGTGAAGGCCAAGTGAGAGGGGTTTTGACCGGCGAAGGCAAAGAGTATCCGGCACCTGCTGTAATCCTTGCCACAGGGACATATCTTGGGGGTAGAGTCTATATAGGAGATGTAAGCTATTCTTCAGGGCCTCATGGACAACCTGCATCTATCGGGCTAACCAAGATCATGAGGGGTCTTGGACTTGAACTTGCAAGGTTCAAGACAGGCACTTCACCCAGGATAGCTCGAGCTTCCATCAATTTCGGGAAGACTAAGAAGCAACCGGGGCACATCCTTCCATTCGGATTCTCCTTTGAAACCCGCGGCACCAGAGAGGATCAGGTGCTGTGCTATTTGACTTATACTACACCCAGGACGCACGATATCATTAGAGCCAATCTGTCCAAAGCGCCGCTTTATACAGGGGCTATCACAGGCCGTGGGCCCCGCTACTGTCCTTCTATTGAGACAAAAGTGATGGAGTTTCCTGACAGAGAACGGCACCAGGTGTTTCTGGAGCCTGAGACGAAAGCCGGAGAAATCGTGTACCTGGGAGGCTTATCGACAAGCCTGCCTTTGGATACTCAAGTAGAGATAGTCCATAGTGTCCCCGGCTTGGAAGATGCGGAAATTGTGCGCCCCGGATATGCAATAGAGTATGACTGCCTGGTTCCTACCGAGATATCTCCATGGCTGGAAGTAAAGAAGGTGCCAGGGCTATTTACCGCCGGACAAATCAATGGGACATCAGGTTATGAGGAAGCTGCGAGTCAAGGCCTCATCGCAGGGATCAATGCGGTTTTGAAGCTGAGAGGACAAGAGCCTTTCGTGTTAGAGCGCTCTGAGTCATATATTGGCGTGCTCATTGACGACCTTGTCACAAAGGGGACCAAAGAGCCTTATCGGATGATGACTTCCCGTGTGGAATACCGCTTGACCCTTAGGCAAGACAATGCGGATTTACGGCTGACGGATAAGGGATTTGCCGTGGGCTTGGTGTCTGAAGAGCGATATGAGATGTTTATCAAGAGGCGCCGACGAATCCAGGACGAACTTGCCAGACTCAAGACAACAATTGTCCCTGGGAATGCAGCCACCGCAGAGCTTTTGGAAGAAATAGGAACCGCGCCTGTGCAATCCCAGACTTCACTGGGGGACTTATTGTCACGTCCGGAAGTCACCTATCAGTCTCTGGCTGTTATTGATAAGGATAGAGTGAAATTGCCCGATGATGTAATTCTTGTGGTGGAAATAGAGCTGAAATATGCAGGCTACATCAGAAAGCAAATGAGTCAAATAGAACGAACTCAACGCCTGGAAACACGCAGGATACCGAGGGGTACGAATTACTCGCTGATTCATGGGCTTTCACGGGAAGCAAGAGAGAAACTGACTGCTATAGAACCCAGATCGCTTGGACAAGCAGCCAGGATATCCGGTGTAACGCCTGCTGATATTGTAGCGCTTGTCGCATATCTTGAGACCGGCGATTACAGACGAAAGCAGGGCAGCGGTGATGCAGATGGAGTTTAGGGAGGCGCTTATTGGCGGTGGGCAAGCCCTGGGTGTTGAGATTCGTGAAGATATGCTGGATCAATTCGGGCTTCATTATGAAGCACTCACGGAGTTTGGAAGGCAAACGAATCTAACCTCGATAGAGGGGAAAGAGGAAGTTGCTGTAAAGCACTTTCTTGATTCTCTTACGTGTTCCAAGGCAATCGAAATCAAAGATAACTGGGATCTCGTGGATATCGGAACCGGTGCAGGCTTTCCGGGGGTGCCTCTGAAGGTGGAAAGGCCTTCCCTGGCTCTCACATTGCTGGAATCTTCAGCAAAGCGCGTGAGATTTCTAGAGTTCCTCGTGTCTAAGCTCGCACTCAGTGACACAGAGGTGGTATGGGGTAGGGCTGAGGACATAGGCCGGACGGTGCGGCACAGGGAGAATTATGATCTGGCGGTTGCGCGGGGAGTTGCAGAACTTGCGGTTTTGGCCGAGTTATGTCTACCATTCGTCAGGGTGGGCGGGGCGTTTGTCGCATTCAAAGGACCCTGGGTTGAGCACGAACTTGCGAAAGCCATGAAGGCTATAGAAGTTATGGGAGGGCGGATTGAGCACATCACGCCAATAGAATTACCGTGGGGCTATGGGGAGAGGCGTATAGTAGTAATCGGGAAAGAGGCATCCACGCCTGAGAGATTTCCGAGGAGGCCTGGGATTCCCGGCAAGCGTCCCATCGTCCGAAAGTAGGATTTTCCGGTGATAGGTGACATAAATCAGGGGAATTGGATAAGGTTCATATGGGTTTGAGCTGGCAAGACAGAGGACTGCACCGCCTTTAACAGGAACTTGGTCAAGAGGGGTACGAGGAAGGTAGGGAAGGAACTCAGTTTTCTACGACGAAATAGTATCTACGGTATTTCTAAGGAGAGGTCTTCAGATGAGAGAGGAGCTGTCGCGCCTTATCGGCTTTCGTGGGAAGGATAAGATGTCGACAAAGGACCGAATTGCACAAATCCCCATTGAGAAGATCAAGCCGAACCCTTACCAGCCGCGCGAGACTTTTGACGAAGAGAGCCTCGAAGAGTTGAGTGCCTCCATTAAGGAACACGGGGTGCTTCAGCCTGTGATTGTGAGGCCAAGCGGCGAAGGGTACGTGCTGGTTGTTGGCGAGAGGCGTCTTAGAGCTTGTAGCATGGCCGGACTCGCCACTGTCCCCGCATTAGTAAGGGACCTTACCCCCGGTGAATCAGCAGAGCTTTCCCTAATCGAGAATCTGCAGCGTAAAGATTTGACAGTTGTCGAGGAAATCAACGGGTACGAACGATTGATTAGAGAATTCGGATTGACCCAGCAGGAACTTGCAAGACGTGTAGGCAAGGGCCAATCGACTATTGCTAACAAACTTAGACTTTTAAAGCTTCCTACGCCTGTTCTCAACGCTTTGGGAGAGAGGAGAATAACTGAGCGACATGCGAGAGCCTTATTGAAGATGGAATCTGAGCGCGAGCAGGTCGCTATGGTGGACAAGATATGCAGGAAGGGCCTCACTGTCGGCCAGACCGAAGCCCTGATAGACGTAAGGATGAAACAGCTTCATGATAGGCGGCTGAGAAGAAAGATAAGAGGAGAAGAAGACGGTTCTGTTCGTGCAATCAAGGACATACGACTTTTCCTAAATGCCATAAAAGATGTCGTGGGACAAATGAAAGCAACCGGTGTGAGGGTTATCACCGAAGAGGTCGGTGATGAGGATGTGTTGGAACTTAGGATTCGCATAACGAAGCCATGGGATGGAGCAAAGACGGAGAATCGCAGCAGACACAGACTGGCCTGACGTTAGCGAATCTGGATTGCGAAAGAAAGGCCTGTCAGGAGCGGGTGGTTATGGGAAAGGTAATAGCTGTTGTCAACCAAAAGGGTGGAGTAGGGAAAAGCACTACCGCAGTGAATCTAAGCGCATGCATCGCAGATGGCGGCACACATGTTCTTCTGGTGGATATTGACCCTCAAGGCAATGCAAGCAGTGGTGTAGGAGTTGATAAACTTGCCACAGGCAAGTGCGTTTACGATGCGATAATAAATGATGAACCCATCCAGAACCTGGTCCTTAATACGTCAGTCGAACATTTGCAAGTAGTGCCGGCCACCATACAGTTGGCAGGCGCAGAAATCGAGTTAGTCTCCACTATGTCACGGGAAATGAGATTGAGGAAAGCGCTGGAGGCAATACGTGAGGACTATGCCTATGTGGTTATTGATTGTCCTCCCTCGCTGGGATTGTTGACACTGAATGCATTAACTGCCGCAGACTCTGTCATCGTACCTATCCAATGCGAATACTATGCGCTTGAGGGACTTAGTCAATTGCTGAACACGATTCAATTAGTAAGGAGACACCTGAATCCCGGCCTGGCACTTGAGGGAGTAGTCCTTACTATGTATGATTCTCGGACCAATCTCTCTCAACAAGTAGCGGAAGAAGTGAGGACGTTTTTCTCTGACAAAGTATATGAGACTGTTATACCTCGGAACATTAGATTAAGCGAGGCGCCCAGCCATGGAGTCCCGATCATTACCTATGATGAGAGATCAAAGGGCGCTGAAGCATACCGACAGTTGGCAAAGGAAGTGATGGCAGGTGGCTAAGAGGGGGCTAGGGAGAGGGCTTAGAGCGCTCATACCGGAGATAGAGACAGTTGTAGATCATGAGGTAAGGGAATTGCCCATTGACGGGATCCTGCCCAACCCCTTTCAGCCGAGGAAGCGATTTGATGAATCGAAACTGGCGGAGCTTGCCGAGTCCATTAGACAGCATGGTATTGTGCAGCCTCTCGTAGTAAGGCAGAAAGGCAACTCCTATGAACTGGTGGTGGGCCAGCGCCGGCTTCAGGCTGCTCGGATTATTGGCCTGGAGAAGGTGCCTGTTATCGTAAAGCCGTTCGAGGACATTGAGATGGTTCAGGTTGCTCTCATCGAGAACCTGCAGAGAGAAGAGCTTAATGCAATCGAAGAGGCAGAAGCATACAAGCGGCTTGTTGAAGAGTTTGGAATGACCCAGGAAGAGCTGGCAAAAGTCCTCGGGAGAAGCAGGCCCACAATCACAAATACCCTGCGGCTACTGAATCTTTCTCCCGAAGTACAAGCAATTGTTTCACGTGGAACAATTTCCATGGGTCATGCCAGAGCACTGCTGGCAGTTGACGATTTGAGGCTACAAGAGAAGGTCTGTAAGCATGTGGTTGAGAAGCAGCTTTCTGTGAGGGAGACTGAGGAGATTGTGCGCCGGGTAGCGGCCACAGGCAGGTTACAGAAGGCTAAGATCAGGACTGAGCAGGCAAAAGACCCGCATGTCGTGGCGATTGAGGAGAGGCTAAGACGTGCCCTTGGCACGCAAGTTCGAGTTCGCCCAGGCAAGAAGAAGGGAAGAATCGAGATTGAATACTACAGTGATGAAGATCTCGAAAGGATCCTTTCGCTCGTACTATGATCTTCAGGCTGTGAATGACTGTGTAACGAAGGTGAGATTGGCTTTCGTACGGGTGAGATAGAGTGAATAGCATTTGATTCTGAGTTGGTCGTGGCGTGGTGTGTCCCATCACGCCACGAATGTTCCGGACTCTTTCTTTCGGTATGCCTGGCGCTGTACGTTAGTGCTGAGGAGCACACTAAGTAAGGTTTCATTAGTTTTCGACAGATATGAGCTGGCGGCGTAAGGACTCTTGATTCGGTCAGTTCCTTGAAAAACGTCTCTACGGCGTCTATAAGGACACCGAACGTGTAGATCTAACAGGGATTATGCATGGAAAACCGGAACCGGTCGGTTACTTATAAACGAGACCGTTGTTCTCTCCCATATTATGTTAACACAGCCCGCCCGAATCGCAAAAACTGGCCGACGTCTTCGGCGAAACCGGCGGTTACTGGAGAAGTCCAACGGTTTCATAAAGTCTTACTTAGTGCTGAGGAGCACGCTCGAAGACTCGGGTCTATGGATGGCCCTGCATCATCCAGTCTTGAGGTCAATTCATGATAGTGCAGTCCATGGAGAGAACCTATGTCAGCTTGACCCATGACAATGAAACTCATAGCAGGAAATCAATGAGAGTGAGACTCATCGCAGCGCAACCGTTGCCGGTGTAGGCGTTAGGAGCGGATTCGTGATAGCATAGCCTATCACGGAGCAACCCAGTGCGCCGGGCATGGCGCTTCATACGGGGGTGAAAGTCCCCTCGACGGGTAGGTAACGACCAAGTGTAAGCCAAGGGCAAGGGTGTCCATCGTGAGGTGGAATCTGAAGCAAGCCCGAGGCAAAGTTCCGGCCTGAGGAACACGAACCACATAGAAGGCATTTCAAGGGGGGCAAGGTTGCCGGTCAAACCAAACCCAGAAGTTATCCGGACCCGAAAGTGTAGATGTGGCAGGTAAATGGAATGAAGGTGAAGCGTCTTACCCCGGGAGGTCTCACGGACGGGCAGACGCAGAGTGTGAAGCCCGGTTGAAATAAGATTTGCCGTGGGAAGTCAGCAGAAGCCATAGTACCGGAAGCCGAAAGGCGGATGGGAAGGGCTGAACCAGATGAGGTGGAGGTCAATGAAGGCTACCAAAAGTGGCGAATTAGAGCATAGACAACTTACTTTGTGGGACTACCCGCAGAAGAATACTGCGGAACAGGAAAGCTATGCAAGAGTGTGCGTGTCACCCAGGATGGCTGAAACGGATACCACCAGCACAAGCAAGCAAGAAGGAGTATCTTGCTGCACATGTGTAAAGTCTGGAAGCGCCGTATACCGAACGGTACGTACGGTGCGGTGGGAGGTCGGCTGGTCGAATAACGGCCAGCCTCCTACCCGATTGGCAGTGGAATACATGCCTGTGAGAATGCCATTGGGATTGGTGGTATGCCTCCACCAATCTTCCATCGCAGGAGTTCCGGCGCAAGACAACGTGAGAGCCTGCTTCTGCTTTGCTACTCGCCCATTCCAGGGAACAGGCCTGCGATGCCAGCATGTCAGTGGGCACCGCAAAAAATGCCTGGTTTAGCGAAAGGAGGCCTATGCCATTGGGGGTGGTAAGGCTAGATGTAAGTATGAATTCATTAGTTTTCGCTGGTTTTCCGAGGTCTTGGGTGGCCCCGCACGGCACGTACATTTTCCAGAGCCAGCAATTACTTATGGCGGAGACCGTTGATGTCTCCCATATTATGGCACCGCAGTTCGCTTGAATCGCAGAAATCGGTTGCTGTCTTCGACAAAATTGGCAGTTACAGGACAAGATCAACAGCCTTGTGGCGATCTACTTAAATAGCAGGCTGGGAGGAATGTTCCACGTGGAACATTCCTGTAGTTGTGCGTATGAC
>JAPXLY010000014.1:0-24222 GCA_033809295.1 Bacillota bacterium | reverse complement strand
TTAATTCCAAACCTCCACAAGATTGCGTCACGAATGCGGCAAGCAGCCTGTCCGTCTCCGTAAGGGTTACGTGCTTCCGCCATCCGCCGGTACTCGTGTGGATCCTCAAGCAGTCCCCGGGCAAATGAAACGATTCTGTCTTCATCTGTGCCCACAAGGGCCAGAGTGCCTGACTCAACGCCTTCAGGACGCTCTGTAACGTCCCTCAGCACCAGGACCGGCTTCTTTAAGGAAGGCGCTTCTTCCTGCAAGCCGCCGGAATCCGTCAGGACTAAGTAGCATCGGGACATGACGGCTACCATTGTTTGGTAGTCTACAGGATCCAGCAGATGGATACGGGGCATGCCGGAGAGGATTTGAAAGACATCTTGCCTGACTGCAGGGTTCATATGGACCGGCCAAACCACCTCAATGTCAGGCCGTGTTTCCACAAGTGTCTTAAGAGCCCGGCAAATCCTTCGAAGGGGTTCGCCCAGATTCTCACGACGGTGGGCAGTGACAAGCAAAACCCTTCTGTTCGTGTAATCGATGGACGCAAGGTCCGGACAGGTGAACTCATGCGGGATTGACGCGATACTAAGGAGGGCGTCAATCACTGTATTGCCTGTGACATGGATTGACTCACAAGGCGTGCCTTCCAGGAGCAGATTATCCCTTTGTGCGCCCAGCGGAGCAAAATGGACATCAGAAAGGCACCCTGTAAGGCGCCTGTTCATCTCCTCGGGGTAGGGCGAGTATTTATCGTGAGTCCTGAGGCCTGCCTCAACATGGCCAACTTGGATGTGGTTGTAAAATCCGCTGAGGGCTCCTGCGAAAGTTGTCGCCGTATCCCCGTGCACAAGAATCAAGTCGGGTTTCTCTTTCTTGAGAGGCTCCTCAAGTCGGATCAGCGTACGGGTCATAATTTCCGATAGGGATTGTGCCTCCTGCATTATGTTAAGATCGTAGTCAGGAGCAATACCGAAGATGTCAAGAACCTGATCCAGCATTTCCCGATGTTGAGCAGTTACAATTACAACCGTTGATAGCTGATGGGAACTCTTTAGAGCTTGCACCACCGGCGCCATCTTAATTGCTTCCGGGCGAGTCCCGAATACCGTCATGACTTTCTTCCTCGGCATTCCAATCCCCTTTCGTCCAATCTCTTATCCAGCCCTATCAGCCGGCCTGTTGCCCGGCCTGTCATCGAGTCTGTCATCCGGCCCATCAGCGTTGTCCGGCAATGGGCTCCCCTGTGTTTCCCTCGCCTATGGTTCTCTTACCTATGTTGGGTATCTGTACCGCCTCTCCGCGTATCCCGTGCGCGGATGCTCCACAGTTTCCGGCCGGATATCAAAATGACGCTGAGAAGCAGGGCAACCAAAACATAGCCGGTAAGTGTGACGCCGGACCTCGCCATGAGAATAGCCATTATCCCAAGGCATCCTGTTATTGCATATATAAGAACTACGGCTCCCCTGTGGGAGAACCCGTTATTGATGAGACGATGGTGAATGTGCTCCTTATCAGCCTGGTAAAAAGGCGTACCCCTATTGACCCTGCGAACTATTGAAAAAACCGTATCAAGAATAGGTACGCCCAGGGTGAACATGGGGACAGCCAAGGCAAGGGTAGCTGCGCCTTTCAGCGCGCCTTCCACCGAGATCACAGCAAGCGTAAAGCCTAACAGCATGGCGCCTGCATCGCCCATGAATATGCTGGCAGGGTTAAAATTATACGGCAAGAACCCCAAAGCGCTCCCTGCCAGCGCTACCGCAAGCGCGGATGCGAAGACTTGTCCACGGGACGAAGCCACTGCGAAGAGGGCAAAGGCCCCGATAATTGATACACCTGCAGCTAAACCGTCCAAGCCATCAAGGAAGTTGATTACGTTCACCATCCCCACAATCCAGAGGATGGTAAGGGGTATGCCCCAAAGACCCAAGTAAATCATTCCGGATCCGAAAGGATTGGTTATGAACTCAATCTTGATACCAAGTCCCACTGCAACGACGGCAGCCAAGATCTGTCCGATAAGCTTCGGCAGCGGCCGGAGCTCGCGGATATCATCCCACATCCCGACTGCTACGATAATGAGAGCGCCCAGAAGCAAGCCCAGTGTGTCATAGCCGAGGCCTACACGATGAAGGACAGTCACAGAAAACGCGATAAAGATAGCCAATCCGCCCATGACAGGCATGGGACGGTCATGAACAGTCCTCGAGTTCGGCATATAGACAAGCCCGGTTCGGATAGCTCCTTCACGTATTATGGGAGTCAGGAGGAACGATATTAAGGAGGCTTCTATAAGGATAGGAACATAGGCTATCATTTGAGGCCGGCTTTCTCCTCTCAATTCGAGGCCTTATATGTGTGTACACCTCACATATGTGTACACCTCGTATATGTGTACATCTCGCGTATGTACAATTGAAAATGGTGACGCATCATGCAGATTAGGGGAATATTTACGGCCATCGTTCACATTCTAACCCAGGTATATAGGCATGTCAAGGTTAGTCCCCCTCGACTCAGGAATTCCGGAATTGACGAATCTCCAAGCCTGCCTCTTTCGCGATTTCCGAGGCAAGCTCGTCAGGATAGGCGCCGAAGTAGACTATTTCTTTGATCCCTGCATTGATAAGCATTTTCATACACAATGAACACGGGTAGTCTGTGCAGTATACAGTAGCCCCCTGGATGCTTATTCCATGTAAAGCTGCCTGGATTATCACATTTTGCTCCGCATGAAGCCCCCTGCACAGCTCATGGCGCTCACCGGGGGGCACGTGCCGTTCCGCCCTTAGGCATCCTACTTCCGCGCAGTGGGCAAGCCCCCGAGGTGCCCCGTTATATCCGGTAGCCAGAATACGTCTGTCTCTCACAGCCACTGCGCCTACTTGTCTTCTCAAGCATGTTGACCGGCCGGCAACCAATTTGGCAATACCTATGAAGTACTCATCCCAGGACGGCCGCACAAATCCTTCGGTCAATCTTATTTACTCCTTCCCTGCTTGGCGTCAAGGAGCCCACCCGCTACCTGAGACGCTGCTTGATGCCCAAAAGTCCGCTCGCTGCCCAAAACGCTGCTTGGTGTCAAAAAGCCTACTTACCGGCGGAAACGCTGCTTGATGCCCGCTCGCTACCTGTGACTCTACTTGGCGTCAAGAAGCCGCCCACTTAGTGGCGAAAACACCGCTTGCCACCCAAAACCTCAATTGGGGCCGAAAGTCCGACTCAGCGCCGAGAAGCCTACTTGGTGCCTGAAAGCCTACTTGGTGCCGAAAAGCCTGTCCCCTGCGTCTCCAAGCCCGGGCACAATGTAACCATGTGAGTTCAGGCATTTGTCAATTGCGGCAGTGTATATGTCCACATCAGGATGATTACCCTGCACCATCTTAATACCTTCCGGAGCAGATACAAGCACTACCAGCTTTATATTGGCTGCGCCTCTTTCTTTAAGGAATCTTATTGCGGAGGTGGCGGACCCGCCTGTCGCTAACATAGGATCAACCAAGATGAGTTCTCGTTCACCTACATCAGGTGGCAACTTGCAGTAGTAGTCTATAGGCTTTAGCGTCTCCGGATCTCGATAAATGCCGATATGCCCCACCTTGGCTGCGGGTATGAGTCTTAGCATACCTTCTACCATTCCCAGGCCTGCCCTTAAGATAGCGATAATTCCGACTTTCTTGCCTGAGATGACCCTGGCATCGGCTAGACCGATTGGAGTCTCAACCTCGGTATCCTCGAGCGGCAGGTCACGAGTGACTTCATACGCCATCAGAGTGGAGATTTCTGCCACGAGATCTCGGAAATCCTTGGAACCTGTGGTCTTGTCCCTGATAAGAGTAAGCTTGTGCTGAATGAGTGGATGATCGATGAGGTGAACTCTAGACATGCAAACCTCTTCCTTTCCGGCTTCGCCCATAGTTATCTTGTCCACGCGCCTCCCATGGCGTCCTCCCGCAAATTCAGTTTCCAAAAATGCTTTCGTTATGGCCCTGGCTTCATCCATACTGATTACTCTGGCGCCAAGGACCAAGACATTCGCGTTATTGTGTTCCCTGGAAAGCTTCGCTACATGAACATTCCCTGCTAAAGCTGCACGGACACCAGGAACTTTGTTGGCGACTATTGACATGCCGATCCCTGTGCCACATACGAGGATACCCTTGTCAACCTTGGAAGCTGCCACAGCCCTTGCTACCGGATACCCTATGTCAGGGTAGTCTGTGGAAGCAGCAGACTGACATCCGAAGTCTACGACTTCCATTCCCAGTGAGCTAAGGTAGACCTTCAGGCTCCCTTTCATTTCAAAGCCTGCATGGTCACTCCCTATGCCGATCTTCATGACTATCTCTCCTCGATTCATATGAATCCCTGATCTTCCTTGCCACAATCTTGACAGCTCTACCGATCTGCTCTGCGCTGGACTTGTAAACCCCAAGAGGCAAGCCGTAAGGATCTTTGATGTCCCGGCCCAGCTCTTCAGTTAAGCCGACAAACTCTGTAAGAGTCATTACCTTTGCTTCCATGGCAGGGTAGTCTTTGAGCAGTTCATCTTTTATCGCCGTCGTCATAGTCAACACGAGGTCAGCCTCGTTCAGGGCCTCAGCGGAAACACCACGGGCTCTGTGGAGCGACACATCAAGGCCGAGTTCTCTCATGGCAGCCTCTGCGTGGCGAGACGCGGGATCACCGCAACTTGCGGACACGCCCGCTGAAATCACCCGTATGTCTTTAGCGTCATCCCCCATAACCTCTTCAAGTGCTTGCCTCAGCATAGCTTCAGCCATGACGCTCCTGCACGTATTCCCCATGCACACCAACATGATAGTTCCCGGCCGCTTCATAAAACAACGCCCTCCCGCTGGAAGGAATCATTTGTCCGGTTGAAAAACAAGAAGATATCATACATAAATAATCCGCCCTCTTGAGGCCTCCCTTAGTCTATTCATCACCGCAAATCCAAGCCCTGCCTCATCAAACCCTTCTACGAACAAAACATTGACTTTATGTGTCTCGAAATCTCGCAGAGTACCGTAAAGACCCGCTGCAACCTGGGTCATGTCGTATCCGGACCCAACAGACTTCACCACGTCCGCATGATCTAAATACTGCTCCTTGCTTTCCAGGGAACTCATGACCCCTACCTTCTTTGCGCGGCTTCGGTACTTCGCGGCCTCCTCCTGTATCCGTTTGACGACAGCCTGAGGCTGACCTTCAACAAGGACGACCGGTATGTCAAGAGAATAATGTGGGTATTTCACGCCGGGGGGTTCTTGTCCCGAAGAAATCCTGTCCTGGGATTCGCGAACCGGTGCTTCCACATACCTGAGCACATCCCGGAGTTCTTCCAAAGTGACACTTCCGGGCCTTAGAATCAAAGGAGGGTCTTTCGTCAGATCCAAAACAGTCGATTCCACACCCAGCCTGGTAGGGCCTCCGTCCAATATAAGATCAACTCTGCCCCACATATCGTCCACGACGTGGCTTGCCTGGGTAGGACTGGGCCTCCCTGAAAGGTTGGCGCTGGGAGCAGCCAAAAGGGTGCCTGATTCGGCAATGAGAGTCAAGGCTATGATGTTGTCAGGCATTCTCATTCCTATGGTAGGAAGGCCTCCGGACACTACGTCCGGCACATGAGGCTTCTTGGGAAGGACCAATGTAAGAGGGCCGGGCCAGAAGAGTTGAACGAGCTTGTCCACTGCCGGGGGAACTTCAGTTGCCACCCGCCCTATGTCGTCAGGAGAAGCCACATGAAGAATAAGCGGGTTATCCTGGGGTCTGCCTTTTGCGAGGAAGATCTTGTCTACAGTGTCAGCGCGCAATCCGTCTGCGCCCAAGCCATAAACGGTCTCAGTGGGAAAAGCGACAAGGCCTCCGCTTCTGATTATCGACGCTGCTCGCCTTATTTCCTGAATATCGGGGCTATCCGGATTTACTCTTACTATTTGTGTCTCTCTCAAGCTTCCTCTTTACCCCTTTACTCCCGGGAGATGGTTGCTCACTCCTCGGCACCAAGTGCCCATTGTCCTAGGCCGGCTGTTCACAGACCGCAGAGCTTGCCAATGATGGCGGCACTGACTTGACTGACTTGCTATTGACCCGCTATTACCACTCTTTCAATACCGGCAAGATCCATTATTACTTCGACTTTGCCATATCCTGATTCCTTCTTAGCGAAGTCCGACACGGTTTTAGCTTGATCATAGCCGACTTCAAGTGCGACGAACCCACCCGGTGCCAGGTAGGGCCCGGACTGTTCCAGAATGGCAAAAGAAAAATCAAGTCCTTGTTCGCCGCCGAGAAGAGCTGCCTTCGGTTCACGCGCCACTTCAGGCGAGACACGTGCCATCGCTCGCCTTGACAGATAAGGGGGATTGCTGACGATTGCAGTGAGCCGGTGTTCCAGCCCTTCCCCGGCAAGAGGGGACAGAAGATCTCCTTGCAGAAACTTGATCCTGCCATCTACTTCGTGCTTCCTTGAATTCCCTCTGGCTATGGCAAGCGCATCGGCTGAGATATCAGTGGCAATAATCTCTGCCGTCTTCAAGAGCCACGCGATGCTAACGGCTATTGCCCCGCTTCCGGTTCCGATATCTGCGATAATAATAGGACTGCCCTCAGGAGGGGAACTCCCGATGCGGGAAATGACCTCTTCGACAAGGACCTCAGTCTCCGGCCTGGGTATGAGCACATGCTCGTTTACGGCAAATTCCAGGGACATAAACTCTTTTCTGCCTGTAATATAAGCCACAGGCAGCCTGGTTAATCTGCGTTCCAGAACTGCCTGATATCTTTCATATTCATCAAAATCAAGGCGCCTTTCAGGATGTGCATAGAGGTGCTCACGCCTGGTCCCGAGCACATACGTAAGCAGAACCTCTGCGTCCAATCGCGCACTTGGAATGCCGGCTTCACGCAATCGCCGAACTGCAGCAAGAAGCGCATCCTTGGCAGTAACAATTCCAATCGGCTCAGCCAATTTTCTTCAGCCTCTCGCTCTGTTCAACCGCCATTAAGGCATCAATAACTTCATCGATATTCCCTTCCAGGATCTCGCCCAGTCTGTATAAGGTAAGACTGATCCTGTGATCAGTCAACCGGTTCTGCGGATAATTGTAGGTGCGTATGCGCTCACTACGTTCTCCGCTTCCTACCTGGATACGCCTGGCTTCATCCAATTCCGCTTTCTGCTCGCTTTCAAGCTCGTCAAGGAGTCGCGCGCGCAAAACACGGAGGGCCTTCTCTCTGTTCTTGAGCTGAGACTTTTCGTCCTGGCAAGTAACCACCATACCTGTGGGAATATAGGTTATTCGAACCGCTGAATCAGTGGTGTTCACACTTTGTCCGCCATGTCCTGTGGACCTGAACACGTCGATACGCAGATCATCAGGCTTTATCTCCAACTCCACCTCTTCCGCTTCAGGCAGCACAGCCACTGTAGCCGTGGACGTATGAATTCTCCCTGAAGCTTCAGTGTCAGGAATTCGTTGGACCCTGTGCACTCCGCTTTCGTACTTCAGCCTGCTATACGCGCCTCGCCCCTGCACAGAGAAGATTACTTCCTTGAATCCTCCCAGGTCGGTAGGGCTTGAGCTCATGATTTCCGTCTGCCACCCGTTTTGCTCTGCGTACCTCATATACATGCGCATCAAGTCCGCGGCAAAAAGCGCAGCTTCTTCTCCTCCGGTCCCTCCTCTGATTTCAACAATGACATCCTTGTCGTCATTGGGATCTTTAGGGAGAAGGAGGATTTTCAGCTCGTCTTCCAACCTGGCTTCGTCCGCCCTGAGGCGTTCCAGCTCGGAATCGAGAAACTCCGCCAGCTCTTCATCAGGGCCCGACTTTCTCATTTCCTCTGCTTCTTCTATGTCAGACTCAACACTCTTATACTGCCTGTATTTCGTTACAATTTCCTCGAGGTCTGCGTGAGCTTTGGCAGTATTCTTGAGCCTCTCCTGATCAGTCAGGATCTCAGGATTAGAAAGCTCCGCCTCCAGACCGATATAACGTTGCTCGATCTCATCAAGTCTATTCTGCATCACGTCTCACCCCCCTTGAGGGAAACGGCATACGGGCTCGGGCACACACGTAAATCAGCCTCATCTAAGCTAAGCGCCGTCAGCCTCAAGCACACTCGTAAGAGCCTCAATTGCCACTTCTAACTGATCTTCATCCGGCTCTTTACAGGTGAGTTTCTGCAACCAGAGTCCGGGCGCTATCATCCATTGAACGAACTTCGGCGGATTAGGCCTGCCCGCCAGTTTAATCACTTCATATGATATCCCGGTTACAACCGGCAATAACGCGAGTCGCGTAAGAATTCGCATGGCCAGGGTGGTCGAGCGAAGAAGGACTGAAAATATCAGCACCATCGTGACCATAACGATGAGCAAAAACGCAGTGCCACATCGAGGATGAAGAATTGTGTGGGGCTTCGCATTTTCCACGGAAAGCTGTTCTCCCGCTTCGAAAGTATGGATGACTTTGTGTTCAGCTCCATGGTACTGAAATACCCGCTGTATATCCTGGATCCTCGATACACCCACAATATACGCGATGAACAAGGCAATCCTGAACATCCCCTCTGCCAGATTCACCAAAACCCTGTTATGGACGGTTTTCTGAATCCAGACTGCAACAACGTTCGGAAGCACAATAAAAAGGCCGACGAAAAGCGCGAAAGACACGATAACGGTTAGCGTAAGCTCCCATGGTTTCAATTGCTCTTCTTCCGTACCGCTGGCTTGATCCGCTGAAAACATGAGCGCGCTGAAGCCTATTATCAGTGTTTCGATGAACGCGCAAACTCCCCTTATTATCGGCAATCCGAATACAGGATACCTTTCAGCCAGCATCTTCGTGGACTTATTCTCCACTACGATACTCAGGTCAGGCTTCCTCACTGCAATCGCTATACTATTCCTGCCCCGCATCATCACACCTTCTATGACAGCCTGGCCGCCATAGGAGAACTGCTTGCTCAAATCGTGCCCTCCAGTGACAATCTCTGCTACTCCTCGGAAATCCCGGTGTCAAATCTTACTTATTACTTATCCAGGCCATGCCTCTTCATGAAGCGCTCTACTCGGCCGCCTGTATCCACTATTCTCTGTTTCCCTGTGAACATAGGATGGCATTTTGAGCAAATCTCTACCCGCATATCCTTCCGGGTTGAGCCGACTTCGAACTTCTCGCCACATGCACACGTAATAGTAGTCATAGAGTATTCAGGATGTATTCCTTTCTTCACTACGTTTACCTCCCTACCGGCCTGGGCAGTCCATAGTTGAGACCTCGCCCATTCAATCGCTACGACTTCTGCAGTCCATGGCTGTGACCTCTGCAGTCCATAGCTGCGACCTTGCCAATTAGTTATTATAGCACAGACACTATGCACCATCAATGACAAGAACGGGCCAAAGCCCCGGGCCCTTAGCCGCTCCTCTTCAGCTTCCCGGTGCGCATGGCATAGAGCTCAGCCCGGTTGAACACAAGCAATCCCAAAGGAATCAGAATCACCCCGGTAGCCAGGAGAATCAGCAGCTCGCCTCTTATGTCATGAAGAGACGCTCCGAAGAGAAGCGCTTCCCGGGCTGCCCTCAAAGTATAGGTTGCGGGCGATATTCGAGACAGCTTCTGCATCCAGACAGGTAACACGCTTACGTCATAGTACACGCCTGAGACCAGCAAGATCGCAGCCTCCAGTATGTGGGCTGCTTGGGATCCTTTCTCGGCTGACATCAAAGGAAGCGTCGCAGCCATGAGTCCTACCCCGATAAATGACAGACTTGACAGAAGAAGCACGGTAAAACCTGCAACAAGGTTCGCTGAGCTAAGATCCAGATCAAAGACGCTGACTACGGCAAACATGACTATTACCGTCCTTATGGCTCCGTAACCCGAAGCATACAAGCATACTCCGCCAAGGTACGAGAGTCTTCTCATAGGCGCCATGAAAGAGTACTCAATTGTCCCTTCCCACCGCTCCCACTGGACTGACTCGGCAACCTCGTGGAACAGGACAGACAGAAATCCCCAAAGTAAAGCCCCGACTATAAGGTAAAGGACTCTTTCCCGTCCCGAGCCGTCAGGAGACAAGCCGATAAACGCTATTGTCAACGTGTTCACGACTGTGTAGACCATAAACACAATTTCCCAGCCGAGGTATCTCTTTATGAGGTTGAAGTTCCTCTCAACCAAAGCATAGCTCCGGCGGAGCTCCTTATTGATCTCTAACACGATCCTCATCTCTCCCCACTGATTTACCGTTATCTTTCAGGTTCTTCCCTGTCAGCGCAAAGAAGACTTCTTCCAGGGTTACGTCCTCACCATTCGCTGACACCTGTGATTTGAGGTTTCCCGGCGTATCCATGGCCACGAATCTGCCATGGTCGATAATGGCAACCCTATCACAGAGCCTATCAGCCTCCTGCATGTCATGGGTGGTAAGGACTACGGTTGTCCCGCGACGTTCCCTCTCTTCCAAGACAAAATCCTGGACCTCTTTTTTAGATACAGGATCCAGCCCGGTGGTAGGCTCATCCAACAGCAACAACAAGGGATGGGTAAGCAGAGCCCTGACCACGGCGATTTTTTGCTGCATCCCTCTTGACAGGTCTTCCAGCGGTTCATGAAGATTGTCGCGTTTCAGCCCCAAGCGGTGAAGGACGTCAGCCGCCGTAGCCTGCCAAGCGCTTCTGTCAAGGTCGTATAGCCTTGCAGCATAGCTTAGATTCTCCATGGCAGAAAGCCCCTTGAAGAAAGCAGCATCCACCGAAACCCTGTTGATAAGCCTCCTAACCTGGAGTCTCTCCTTGACCACATCATGCCCGAAAACCGTAATGCAGCCTTCATCAGGCAGAAGAAGCGTTGAAATCAATCGTATCAGAGTCGATTTCCCTGAGCCGTTAGGGCCCAAGATGCCGAATATCTCACCGGGCTCCACATGAAAAGTGAGCCCATCCACCGCCTCTACCGCCTTGTATTTAGGAATCAGCCTGGCAATCAGGCGACACAGGGTCGAGCCGTCCGTCATTTCCTTTTTTACATGAAAGACCTTTCTGGCATTATGACATTCCAGCGCAGACGACATGTCAACTAAGCCTCACTTTCTCATATCCAACCCTCAACAATCGGGAACAAAGCAAACTAAAAAGAGCCGTAGGATTTCCCACGACTCTCAGAAATGACACAAGCAATCAGCGGCATATCACAGTCAAAAGGTCGTGGGTGTATCCGGCCCACGACCTTGACATTATTTACCAGTCAACAGTCAAGGTGGGGCCTTGTTTTCATAACCACTCCAACGCTGAGATTGATCATTTGACGGCCCCCCTTCCTGATTCGCTCTAATACCTTTTATTGGATGACTTTCCTCTAAAGTCTATGTTTTGAGTATAGAACATGCCAAAAGTCAAGTCAAGGATTCGGCTATCATTTTGAGTACATTTTCCCGTGAGGCAACGATACCTAGTTCGAGTACTTTTTTGCGCAAGTCCCCCGTGCCGGCCCACAGCCGGCACCATCGAAAGGATGAAAACGCGGAGCTTACTCTAATGCAGGTTCGGCCTACATCTTATCAAGCCTGCTCAATATTTCGCGGGCAGCCACAACACCCGAAGCTGAGGCCTGCATAAGCCCACGGGTAACGCCTGCGCCGTCTCCGATGGCAAAGAAGTTCCCTATTTGTGTTTCCAAGGCCTGCGTGACTGACAGTCTCGACGAGTAGAATTTCACCTCTACACCGTAAAGCAAAGTATTACGGCCATAGACCCCTGGTGCAACTGCATCCAAAGCCTTCAGCATTTCCATGATACTCACAAGGTGCCTATACGGGAATACCAGGCTGAGGTCGCCCGGCGTTGCCTCCTTCAGCGTAGGGATGACAGTCCCTTTTGCGATTCGCTCCTTAATGGATCTTCTCCCGTTTATCAGGTCCCCAAGCCTTTGAACGATTACACCGTTGCCCAGAAGGTTCGCCAGGCCGGCCACGTATTTCCCGTACGCGATAGGATCATTGAAAGGTTCAGTAAAGGTCTTGCTCACCAGGAGTGCGAAGTTGGTGTTTTCAGTCTTCTTCTCCGAGTGAGTATGCCCGTTCACCGTAATAAGCCCGTCTGAACTCTCAGTGACGACTTGACCGTAGGGACACATGCAAAACGTCCTGACCTTATCATCAAAGGATCGGGAATGATAAACCAGTTTCGACTCATAAGACACATCAGTCAACGGCTCCGCCACCACAGCCGGGAGCTCAACCCGGACACCGATGTCAACAGGGTTAATAGCCGTGGACAAGCCCAGCCTGTGAGCCTCCTCTGACAACCATTCCGCTCCGTCCCTGCCCGGCGCAGCAATTACATAAGAACCCCTGATCACACGGCCTTTCGAAGTCTCAACCCCTACTACTTTGTTGTCGGCGACCAGGATTTTCTCTGCACTCTCACCCAGGATGATATCAGCGGATCGACTGAGTTCTTCCTTCATGCCTTCGAGGATCTTTTTCGTTTTACCCGTGCCCAGATGCCTAATAGGCGCAGGGATCAGCTTAAGCTCAGCAAGAATCGCCTTTCGATCCAGTTCATGTATGGCTTCTTCGTCCTCGCCCCACACCCTTGTAGGAGCCCCGAAATCAAGGTAGATCCGGTCCACATAACTGATGAGCTCTCTCAACTTGGCCTCGCCTGTATACATGTCCAGCATTCCGCCTACCTGAGTTGAAAGAGTAAGCTTCCCGTCGCTGAATGCCCCTGCTCCACCCCAGCCTGACACTACGCTGCAAGGGTCGCACCTCCTACACGCAGAGCTCCCCTCAGTGGAAGGGCATATCCTCGCGTCAATATCAGGGCCTTTCTCAATGATGGCAACACGAATACTCCCGCGCCTGTCTCTCCCCAGTTCAAGCCCGGAGAATATTCCGGCGGGGCCTGCGCCGATAATGATCACATCATACGATTCACCTGTTCTGTGTATCGTCATTTACCTGCTCGCTCCCTCACCTTAATAGCCGTGCACCGCCTGAGCATATCACTTCTCATTCTGAGCCTTCGTGACAAATGAGTATTCCTGAGAGACAGAGAGGTTTCCCGCAAGATCCCGCGAAAGCGCCCTAAACCGGTACTTGGTAGATGGCTTAAGGTCTTCAAGACGAATTACGTGATGAGTAGTGAACTTGTCGTCCCGAATAGTAATAGTCTGCCTCCTGTCAGTATCCAGCCTGTACTCGACGACTGAATCACAGTCCTCGTCAGTCATCCAAGTAATCTCCACTGAGGTGGGACTCAGGTGTTTCAAGCTGACGAACCAAAGCAGAGGAGGTGTTGTATCCAACCGGATTTCAGAAGTAATAACACCTGATATGTTCCCTGCACCATCATGGACACGGGCGTATATCTTTTTCGTACCGTCTCCGGGAGGCAGTTGCCAGTTGTGAACGGAACTCCGGTATGTCATCCAGCCGGTCCATACCATACCGTCGTTACTCAGACAGATGCCGGCAACGCCGCTCAACTTGTCATAGAAGCTAAGATTTAACGCAACCAGCGTGTTATTGGTATACTTCCGGCCATCGTTTATCCCAAACGAGCCCCACGGAGGCCTCCTGTCGAGTACAATGGATGTGTCTGCGATTGCCGTTTTGCTAAAGCCCTCCCCATAGTAGACTGCGTTGATCTTCTTGACACCGTCTTCCTCTCCCCGCAGTATCCATTCAATATTCATTGACTGCCAATCATGCCATCTGAAACTGTCATCTCCTGCAGAAAGAAAGAACCCTTCTAACGGAACATCAGTCTCTGTGCCGACAGTCAGCTTAACATGGGGAGTAATAGTATACTTGGCGCCGGAATCGACCAAGACCACCCCTCGAAGATCAGGCGCTCCCTGTCCCGTCTTTTTAGCAGCCGCTTCCTTCCTCCCCAACTTAGGCTTGGTTGGAAACAGCACACTCTTCTTCTTCTCAGCATATTCTATTACTTGGACGTAATAGTCAGCGACAGGATCATTGGGAAACTCGCCAAGTACTTCCTGAAACAGTTCTTTGGCGGCTGAAGTCTTGCCTGCCTCATAGTCAGCGATACCAATCAGAGTCTTGACTACGCCTTTCTCCTTCCCGCCGGAGGACCGAAGAGCATCAAGAAACGTGGAGACAGCCTTGTCATAATCACCGCTGTCTAAATGCAATTGACCCAGAGCCAGCAATGCCCTGAGCCTCAAAGCAGAATCCGTTGTTCTGCTAACACTCTCTGAATAGGCCTTCTCCGCCTCGGAAGTCCATCCCCTGCATAAGTAGGCATAACCCAGCCAGGCATATACTTCGCTCACTTCCGGCCCTTCCGGCTCGCTTTCGATTGCGCGGGAGAAGGCTCGTATCGCATCCTCAAACCTGCCTGATTGAAAGAAGTCAATTCCTGCCTCCAGGTCGCTGCCCGCCTGAATGCCATAAGGAGTATCAGAGGAAGGAATACCTGCAGCCTGAACACCTAAAGATAAGGCAAGCGCAATGACTGTCAAGATCACCGGGCTTGCTTTAGCCGCCGCAGTCATCCGAGTCAGAATAGAACGTGCCACGTAAACCCCTCCTTTATGGGTAAATTCTATTTAACAGCCTTGGGAAGGGTATTGTCTCTCTAATGTGGTCAATCCCGCATATCCAGGCGACAATACGCTCTATGCCCAGGCCAAACCCGGAGTGGGGCACAGAACCGAACTTGCGGAGGTCCATATACCATGCGTACGCCTCTTCAGGAAGACTATGTTCCTTGATACGCGCAGCAAGAAGTCCGGGGGCATCAATCCTCTGGCCGCCGCCGATAATTTCCCCGTAACCCTCAGGCGCCAGGAGATCAGCGGATAGGCAAACCTCAGGCCTTAACGGGTCGGGTTTCATGTAGAAAGCCTTAATGTCCGTGGGATATCTGTGAACAAATACCGGCAATTCAAACTGCTCCGCCAGGATAGTCTCGTCCCCGCCACCGAAATCATTGCCCCACTCAAACTCAACACCGCATTTGTTCAGAATGTCAACTGCCTCGTCATAGGAGATCCGCGGGAACGGAGGGTTTATGTTTTCCAATTTACCTGTGTCCCTTTCCACGGCTTCGAGTTCGTTTTTCCTCTCTTCCAGCACCCTTTGAATAACATAGCTGATAAGCTCTTCCTGGAGCTTCAGATTTCCGTCCAGATCGACCCAGGCCATCTCCGGCTCTACCATCCAGAACTCTGTCAGGTGTCTCCTTGTCTTGGATTTCTCCGCGCGAAAAGTAGGCCCGAAACAATAGACTTTCCCCAGGGCCATAGCAGCGGCTTCCATGTAAAGCTGACCGCTTTGACTGAGATATGCGGTGGAATCAAAGTAATCCGTGGAAAACAAGGTGGTCGTGCCTTCACAGGCAGCCGGAGTCAGAATCGGGGCATCAACCAGGACAAACTCCCGTCCATCAAGGAAATCCCGGATTGCGCCTATAATTTCGTGCCGTATCCTCAAAATAGCTACCTGCCTGGGTGTACGCAGCCACAGGTGCCTCCAATCCATGAGGAAATCAACCCCGTGTTTCTTAAGAGATATCGGGTATTCCTCTGCTATATGAATAGGCCGGACGCCTGTCACGGCAAGCTCATAACCTCCCGGCGCTCTCTTGTCAGCCTTAACCATCCCCGTGACCACAACTGATGACTCTTGAGTCAAATCGTCACATCTTTGGAAATCCTCATCAGGGATCTCACCTTTCACTGCGACTGCTTGAATGAATCCGGTTCCGTCCCTCACAATAAGAAAGACAAGAGATCCGCTGGATCTCTTATTGTACACCCAGCCCTCAAGCTCGACTTCTTCACCTACATGTTCAGCCACATGTGAGATATCGATACTTTGCACAGAGCAATCCCACCAGTCTTACAAGAATTCGCACGGCTGCTTGTTGCCCTACAGGGGCACCTCGCGCCTTAATATTATACCATCCCCGAAACACGCCTGCCATAGCCTGACAGCGCCATGTAGCGCCGGCAAACCGGCAGCGCAAGGTAGCCTGCGGAGACGGTTTCCGCAGTCCGGCATAGAAGCCCGCGGAAAACAGCATAAGCCCAGGCCTGCTTACACCGGCATGACCTGGGCTTGTGCTTCATTAGCTAACCACACGGCAGCAAGATTTTTCCTACTTTATCTGCTTCAATGTTGCGCTCACATAATAGGTCTGAACATGGTTGACTTCAAACTTCCGCGTATAGGTGTAATAGCCGGGCATCACAACTGTGACTTCGTGCGTTCCCAAAGGAATGTCCTTCATGAGAATAGGTGCTGTGCCTCGCTCTACCCCGTCCACGAATACCCTGCCTCTGGAAGGATTCGTAGATACGTTTATGGCAGCGTACCTTGTCACAGGAGGTAGTATAGGTTGTATTGGCTGCGGAATCGGTATCGTATAACCTGCTCCGACATAGAAGTATGTACTTGAGCTTACCCAGTTCCGCTGCGGCGCTATTCTTATCTTAGCTTGAATAGCCCCGAAAACCAGGTCGGCTTCACCTTCGATGTACGCCTTGTCGCCCCCTGATCTGACAGACTGCTCGAGATACGGAAGAGAGAGTGGCTCGGTTGATGCGAATATTACCAGGTACTCTCTCCCAGAAGGCGCTTCTACCTGCATGTTAGGAAGGACGTACGCTCTATTCGCCATCGCATAGTTGTTGGGAAACCATTGACTGGGCAACAACCACCTGGAGCGATTGGCAGAGTCAATATTAAGGATGTAGACGTAACTGTTCTTGGTCGACCTGTAATAAACGTCTATGGAATCACCGGGGTAGTAAGTAGCCCCCTGTCCCTTATCAACCCAGATATCGGCTTTGAATTCGGGAGTTGGGTTCGGATTGATAAAGAGCGTAACCGGCGGCTCGTCAGCGGCAACTCCTATCTGTGAAACACTGAGGAGAATAAGCAACGCAAATCCCAACACCAGCCATTTACTGTGGCTCTTTAACACTTGTATCCGCCCCTTTCTTTACTTTCTTGTTGACATTGACAGCGCTCTATAGCAGCTCATCTGAATCTGTATCCGCCAGGCTATAGTTCGGCGCTTCCCTGGTTATGACAACATCGTGCGGGTGGCTCTCGCGGAGGCCGGCACCGGTCATCCTCACAAATCCTGTGTTTGTCTGGAGATCCCTGATGTCTTTCGCCCCACAATAGCCCATACCGGCCCTTAATCCGCCTATAAGCTGGTAGACAGTATCTGCAAGCACACCCTTGTACGGAACCATGCCTTCAATACCCTCAGGAACCAGTTTATGCCGGGGGTCTTGAAAGTATCTATCACCTGAACCGGCCTTCATCGCTTCCACTGATCCCATACCTCGATAGATTTTGAAGCTTCTACCCTTGTAGATCACTCTTTCTCCGGGACTCTCCTCTGTTCCCGCAAACAACTTGCCAATCATCACCACATCAGCGCCGCATGCCAAGGCCTTCACTACGTCTCCTGAGTACTTGATCCCGCCGTCGGCTATGACAGGTATCCCGTGACGCCTGGCAACGCTTGCACACTCAAAGATAGCGCTTACTTGTGGCACTCCTATTCCCGCCACTACTCTTGTGGTGCATATGGAACCCGGCCCGACTCCCACCTTGACTGCATCAGCGCCGGCCTCAATAAGGGCAAGGGCCGCCTCGCCGGTGGCTATGTTGCCTGCAGCCACATCCACATCCTTAAAATTCGCCTTAAGGAGCCGGACAGCTTCTAAGACAGTCCTCGAATGTCCGTGCGCAGTGTCTACCACAAGAACATCACAACCGGCATCAACCAAGGCGCCGGCTCGTTCCAATGTGCCGACAACTCCGACTGCTGCTGCTACACGAAGGCGTCCCTGTTCATCTTTTGCTGAATTAGGGAATTGCCGCGCTTTCATAATGTCCTTGACAGTAATGAGTCCTCTCAGCATATAATTCTCATCTACCAGAGGAAGCTTCTCTATCTTGTACTTTTGAAGAATAGCCTTGGCTTCTTCGAGAGTAGTCCCTACAGGAGCTGTGATCAGATTCTCTTTAGTCATCAGGTTCTCTATGGGTTGATCAAAGTTGGTTTCAAACCTGAGATCCCGGTTAGTGAGAATCCCCACAAGTTTTCCGTTTTTCGTGATAGGCACGCCGGAAATGTGATAAGTCTCCATTATCTTCAGCGCGTCAGAAATAAGGTCATCAGGGCCCAAGTGTATTGGGTCAACTATAACTCCGTGTTCTGAGCGCTTTACTCTGTCGACTTCATTAGCCTGCATATCCACGGACATATTCTTGTGGATTACACCGATACCGCCTTCCCGTGCCATAGCAATGGCAAGCCTGGATTCGGTAACAGTGTCCATAGCCGCGCTTGCCAGGGGAAGATTGAGGCTAGTCTTCTGCGTAAGCTTTGTTGACACATCTACATCCCTTGGTAGCACTTCAGAATATCCGGGCACTAAGAGTATGTCATCGAAAGTCAGCGCGAACTTACCGAATTTTTCACCAAATTCCATGGTCTAGAGCTCCTTTTAGGGCTTACGTTGTTCCAATTGTAGCAAATCTTTCCCTCTAACTCAAGAACTGTTATTTTCCATTCCGAGTAGGGCATAGAAAGTATATCCCTTTTTTCATGAAAAAAGCTCCGAGGCGCTATGTTCACCCCGGAGCAAGGAGCGCCCACTATCAAATCAGTCGTGACCGGTATCTCAATCGTGCGAAGTGAAAAGGCGGAGGTAATTTCCGACATGGCCTGTGGAATTAATTTTAGGCTTATTCAGAATTTTGAAGGGTTTCCATATTTTATGCTGAATAGCTATATTAAATACAATAGCAAGAATAGAGAGGAGATTGTAATTGTGAAAATGAAAGGTTTAATGTCAGTGCTGGTTTTAGTTCTTATATTGCTTGTTAGTGGTGTTTCATATGCTGCCGATGTAATGAATGTTAAGATGTGCTATAATGACCCACCCGATCCGGAAATAAATGCTGTTCATGAATTTGCAACCAATTTTAAGAGATTTGTCGAATTGGGTACAAATGGGCGTATTGCTATTACTCTTTATCCAGATAGTCAGCTAGGCAATGAAGAACAGCGGATGGAATTAACAATGGATGGTGCATTAGAGATTAATGTAGCCTCCAATGCAGGGGTAATGTCTGTCTATCCCGAGATTTCCGCAGCCACAATTCCCTTTATGTTTAACAGTTTTCATGCTGCCCATGCGTTCTTCGATAAGAGCGAATATTGGGAAATGACTAAAAAGGAATTCAGAGAAAGAACGGGTGTTGCTCTTTTAGAAGCTGTTGAAGAAGGAGGATTTATTGCCTTCACAAACAACAAAAAAGAAATTCGTTCACCGGCAGATTTTAAAGGAATGAAATTCAGGGCGATGGATCCAGGACAAATAGCATTATATAAATCGTTTGGCGCCAGTGGCACACCTATTCCCTGGACCGAAATATATATGGCCTTACAGACCGGTGTTGTAGACGGTCAGATGAACCCGCCCACTTATATTATTTCCGGGAGCCTTTATGAAGTTCAAAGGTATGTGACAATGGCCAATATCCAGTACTCATGTCAGTGGTTGACTATTAATAATAGATGGCTGGAAAGCCTATCGCCTGAGGATCGTTATGTCATAAAAGCTGCTGCACATGCTGCTAATGTAGTTAACCGCTTAAGTGTTGAGGCAAAAGAAGATAAAAAGGTCCAATTCTTGGCAGACAAGGGAATGAAGGTCTATTATCCTACTCCGGAAGAAATGGATATGTTTGAGAAAATCGGCCAGCCGGATTATATTAAGTGGATTGAAGCTGAAGTAAGTAAATCATATATAGACGCTGCTCTTAAAAGCGCTCAAGAAGCAAACAGGGGGGTAATGGTTAGTGAATAAAACAGGAAATTCGATAATCTTTGCTACAACTAAGAACATATCGAATTTCATTAAACACCTCAGCCTCGGGCTGGCTGGGGTGTTTCTCCTAATAAATGTAATTGATATACTGATCTCCATATTCTTCAGGTACTTTTTAAGATCTTCGCTTATCTGGACTGAAGAGGTAGCTAGATATACCCTGATTTATGCAGTTATGTTCGGAGCGACCGCCGCTCTTAGTTATGGTGAACATGTGAATATTTCAGTTTTTGTTAACAGACTACCGGCTCCTGTAGGAAGATTAATAAAGTGGATAAGAAACATACTCGTTATTGGTATTTTATTGTTGTTAACCTATCTCTCTATACAGTATACCAAGGGCGGCTGGAGATCCAGGACGCTTGCCTTAGGAATTCCCAGAGCAATACCTATTATGGCAATGCCAATCGGAATGGTGTTATTGATGATACAGTACATCCTCTTAGAAATTACTGCTCTTTATTCAACGACTAACGAGGAGGAAAATCAATGACCACCTTGATGTTGATAGTATTTTTGCTTTTACTATTAATTGGCATCCCGATATTTATCTCCCTATTAATTGCTTCTTTTGCGGGATTTTTATACTTAGGAGATCTATCTCTACTACGAGTCATACCACAGCAATTTTTTGGAGGAATGGATGTTTTCACATTACTGGCAATACCTTTATTTGTTTTAACAGGTTACTTAATGAACAGAAGCGCTCTAACTGACAAACTACTTGATTTTTGCCGAGTACTTGTGGGGCACCTCAGAGGTGGTCTCGGCCATGTGAATGTAGTTGCCAGTATCGTATTTGCCGGAATTAACGGCTCTGCTGCTGCTGACGCATCTGCCATAGGTTCGATCTTAATACCTGCCATGGAAAAAGAAGGTTATGATCGGTCATATGCAGCCGGCATCACTGCAGGCAGCTCATTAATTGGCCCAATCATTCCTCCCAGTATCTTCATGGTATTATATGGTTCTATGACGAATCAACCAATCGGGGCCCTTTTTGCCGGTGGTATTGTCCCCGGTTTGGTCCTGGGATTAGCTTTCATGATAATGAATCATTATTATTCCACAAAATATGATTATCCTGTATCGAGTAAGCGGGCGAGTCTAAAAGAAATAGTTGAAACTGCAAGAAGTTCCATTGCTGCCCTTATTGCTCCCCTCATTATTATCGGCGGAATTCTTCTTGGCATGGTAACACCAACCGAAGCCGGAGCCCTGGCCATCTTCTATGTAGCAATAGTCGGCTTTTTCATTACCAGAAAACTCACCATAAAGTCATTTATGGAAGCTATTCTTGAAACGGTGAGAAGTACTAGTGTTATTTTTGTCATCATGGGGGGTGCATCAGCCTTATGCTGGCTTTTGAAATGGGAACAGGTCCCCCAAAAGTTTGCCATGATGTTAGTGAATGTCAGTGATAACCCAACAGTATTAATGTTAATTCTCAGTGCAATAATTTTCGTCATTGGAATGTTTATGGAAGAGGTTGCAGCCCTAATCCTTCTTACACCGGTAGTTGCCCCGGTTGCAATGGTGGCCGGAATAAACCCTATACACTTCGGGATAGTCATGACCCTTAATATAACAATTGCTTTGATAACGCCTCCTATGGGAGCTTGTGTCCATATTGTCTCTGCTGTAGGAAAAGTCCCGCTGGAAAAGATGTTTAGAGATATCTGGCCCTTTGTAGGTGTCTCAATGATTGTTTTACTGTTAGTGATCTTCTTCCCGCCTCTGGTAACTGCCTTACCCAGTATACTAAACCTATAATTGAGGAGGGGTGTAAAATCAGTTTGTGTGATAAGCCCATTCCAAGTTATGACGGTTTCAGTTGGGAACAGGTTAAAAATGTAAAGATTATTGAATCTGGAGAAGCATTGGTCCCTCTTAGTCTCATTCCGGGAAAATTATTGGTAAGGCCCCAGTATTACCTGCAAAAAATTGAAGGGGCTTTACCGGAATGCTTTATTAGAGAAGGAAATCTACGCCGCTTAATTAATGTCGCTGAAAAACTACCTGCAGGTTATAAGTTGCTGATCTTTGATGCTTGGAGATCGGAAAGAGTCCAAGTTAGTCTTTTCAGTGAATATTATCGAGAATTAAGGAATGAGATGCCCGATAAAGACGAAGAAGAACTTATAGATTTAACAAAGGAATTTGTTGCTTTACCTTCAAGTGACCCAGGGGCTCCCTCCCCTCACCTGACAGGAGGAGCTGTAGATCTTACTATTGTTGATGATAAGGGTAAAATGCTTAATATGGGAACTGCTTTTGATGATACAACTGACAAATCCTATACCGGGTATTTTGAAGAACTTGCTAAGAATAAAAAACTTACAGAAGAAGAAAAGACAATCCTTCACAACAGGAGGCTTTTATATCATTTAATGTCTGATGAAGGATTTACCAATTATCCTCCCGAATGGTGGCATTTTGATTTTGGGAATCAAAACTGGGCCTGGGTGAAGAATAAAGGACAACATGCTATCTATGGCAATACCTCCCCTAAACTCAGATGGATTAATAGGGCGATTTCCGTATGATTCGCACATGACTCCTGCCCCCCCTTATTAGGGAGGTAGGGGTTTTCCCCGAGGCGCTGTGTTCGCCCCGGTACACGGAGTACCCGCTACCAAATCAAATCGGTCGTGGTCGGTGGCCCGTATCTTAATCGTGCGAAGTGAAAAGGCGGAGGTAATTTGCGACATGGCCTGTGGAAAGGAACTTCCGCCTAACTGTCTCGCGGGCCGCCGTTCCGAGTCTTGAGGCAAGATCCGAATTCTCCAAGATCTCATCAACCCTGTCGCTCAACTCCTGTGTCGTATTGATGATAAAACCGTCTACACCGTCTGTAATCTGCAGCTTGCAGCCGGTTGCAGCCCCTGCCACAACAGGACGCATCTTCCACATTGCCTCAGTTATCGTCAAGCCGAAACCTTCTCGGATGGACTTCTGCACAACCACATCGGCCAACTGCTGGAAAGCAGCCACCTCAGGCGCGCCGACACCGTCTTCATTTGAAAGCACGTGAATATCATGATCGTCGCGAGCTGCCTCCTTCAACTTGCTAAGCAGCTCAACCCCTTCGGGATCGTCGTGCGCGATTGAACCTACCATAGCCAACTGCAAATCAGGCCTTTTATCCCTAAGAATCAGGTAGGCGTCTACCACACCGAAGGGATCCTTCCATGGATCGAACCTGGAGACCTGCACCATAAGAGGCCTTTCCGGATCAATTCCGAAAGAAGCTATCATCTTTCTCCCTTTCTCATCAGGGATAGGCGCGTTCTTCGGACTGGTGGGATCTATCGAAGGCGTGATTTCCGTAACCGCGATCTTGACCTCCTCTTGCGCGTATTTCCGGCTTGTAAATATCGCGCCGTCAAACCTGTTTACATAAGATGCAAGTCCCTGCCACGTAGACTGTAAAGGCGTGGACAGGTCAATATGACAACGCCAGAACCATCGGCCCACAGTAGGCCTCATACTTTCCGGGATATTGTCCAAGAAAGCCAGGGTAGCCAGAGGCTGAGGATCGTGGAGTACTACTACGTCCCACGGGCCGGGCGGGAAGCTCTCTGCGAACTTCATGTTAATGTCCTCGTACAGTTTCCATTCATTATCAGTTAACGGGTTCTCTGCGCCTTGCAGTGAATTGTGGATCTTCTTCGTAACTTCGAAGAACTCCATTGGCACATTGTGCATAGAATGCCATCTGGCATCCAGGCCTGCATCACGCATCAGGGGAACAATCGTATACAGCAGCTCAGCAACGCCGCCCCCGTAGGAAGTAGAGTTGACATGGAGCACTCTCAGGTTCTCCATACCTTGGGCCAGTCGTCTAATCTCTCTTACTGCCTCTTCTCCTGCATATGGCATCTGGTCTTTTAGCAACTTCTCCGGTAATTCCACTTCACGAAACATAGGCCGTACCTCCCCAAGGAATTCTTCTTGTCATCACTTTGATACCCATCCAACCATGCCTCGAATGTAGTACCTCTGCATCAGAACGAACACGATGATAGGCACAATCATTACAATGATACTTCCTGCGGCGAGAATACCCCAATCCACGTGGTACACGCCGCGCAGCAGCGGCACGCGCTGGGTGGCAAGGAGCTTTGAAGGCGAGTATATCAGGATCAATGCGAGAAAGAAATCGCTCCAAACCCACATGAATTGCAGCACTGATGATGACGCAACAGCAGGCAGGGCCATTGGCATAACTATCTGGAGGAAAATCCTCCAGTCGGATGCCCCGTCCACTTTCGCAGCTTCCTCGACTTCTATGGGCAAGGCACTGAAGTAGTTCCTCAT
>JAPXLY010000013.1:0-24689 GCA_033809295.1 Bacillota bacterium | reverse complement strand
CACTGGGGCGCAAAACAAGAGGATCAGGTTCGCCATATAGTAACGAATTCCATCATCCTTTTGACCATTATTGGAATGGTTATGTCCGCTGCAGGAATTGTCATAAGAAGGCCGTTGCTTAGATTAATCAATGTGCCTCCTGATGTGTTTGAAGGTGCATCCACATACCTTGGGATATATCTCTCAGGCCTTGTTGTAATGTTCCTCTATAACGCAGCCGGTTCCATATTGCGAGGGCTCGGCGACTCCAGGACTCCGCTGCGTTTCTTAGCCTACGCGACTGTCGCCAATATAGTCCTGGATCCAATTTTCATATTCGGAGCAGGCCCTATCCCCAGAATGGAAATTGCAGGGGTTGCTCTTGCTACGGTTCTTTCTCAAGCCCTCTCAGCCGTGCTTGCGCTCGTATATCTCCAAAAAACATCTGGCTTGCTCACCCTCAGGAGAGGCACATGGCATATAGATTCTTCCGTGTTTTCGCTGATAGCGAAGATCGGGATCCCTGCAAGCGTTCAGCAGACAGCGGTTTCCGTCAGTGCCCTGACAGTCAACTCAATAGTGAACAAGTTTGGAAGCACGGTGATGGCAGGATACGGCGCCGGCCTCAGACTGGATCAATTTGCGTTCATGCCGGCAATGAGCGGAGGCCTTGCAGTCACTTCTCTCGTGGGCCAGAACCTCGGAGCGAGGCGTGAAGACAGGGTCAAAGACTCAGTCCGCTGGAGCCTCATCCTTACAGTGGGTATTACCGCCACCTTGTCCTTGATAGTCTTAGCCTTTCCCGGCAAGCTTATCTCTGTATTCACCAAGGATACCGGTGTCATTGCAGTCGGCACGGATTACTTGAGATTTGCTGCACTGTCCTATGTGCCATATGCTTGTATGTTTGCCCTGTCAGGAGTATTGCGCGGGGCGGGAGACACCGTCTCCGCCATGCTTATTACCTTGACTTCTCTATGGGTCGTAAGAGTCCCACTGGCTGCAACCTTGTCACGATTGCCCGGATTCGGAATAAATGGCGTATGGATAGCCATTGTCGCAGGCCCGGTCGCAGGATCGATACTGAATTATGCCTACTACAAAGCAGGGCGTTGGAAGCGTCGTGTCGTAGTTCAGCGTGCTGCAGATGTTATTCCTCTGCAAGACGAGCTTTCAGATCCTCCCAGCTAATACCGGCTGACCTCAGCACCTCAGACTCCAGAGCCTTCGTGGGTTTGTATGCAGCATTCAAAAGGTGCTTTATGTCCAGGCGTCTTTCCAGGAGATCATTGAAACGTTCTTCCAGTGATACAAGCTTGTGGGTTACAATTTTATCAGCGTAGAACACAGTCTTCTCTTCCCACGTAAGCGGCGGATGGTTTTCGCTGATGATTGCATCCAGGATGTGCCTGGACACTATAGGCGCCAATTCCTCAAGGCCTTCTCGGATTACGATTTCCGCTGATGCTTCCGCATGATTGACCGCACTCCGCCGCTTGTGAATCTTGGACTTCCCTATGTCGTGGAGCAGCGCTCCTGCCACCACATTGCCGGTGTCGACAGAATAACCTGATGCCTTCAGCTTATCTGCAATAAACTCGGCTACACGCGCTACTCTCCGAGAATGGTCTATGATACCTTCAGGAAGTTCATAACGCCTCAATATTTGTACACAGTAATTCCTCAGTTCTTCATGCTCCAACTCGCTGCTTTCACCCTTTCTCCAGCCTCTTGTCCTCGCGGAAGATCCTTGACATCCGTGCTGAGTATGTGCTAGGATTGCTAGTGTCAAGCAACCCAATAATGAACCAAATTTGCGCTCCCATCGTCTAGTGGCCTAGGACACCGCCCTTTCAAGGCGGCGGCGCGGATTCGAATTCCGCTGGGAGCGCCATGTTTTTGATTTTGCCATCCCCGCACTTGCCTTTTGAGGCTTGAAATACTATAATGATTATACGTTATGTTAAGGTCAATAAGGTCACGTTGGTCGCTTAGCTCAGCCGGTTAGAGCGCTACGCTCACATCGTAGAGGTCGCTGGTTCGAGTCCAGCAGCGACCACCATTTGCCTCTGAATACCTTGACGGGCGGATGTGGCTCAGTGGTAGAGCATCGGCTTCCCAAGCCGAGGAGCGCGGGTTCGAATCCCGTCATCCGCTCCATTTTTATGTACACACAACATAGAGTTCAGCCCGGGGATTTGATTAGGCCATACATCCTCTCTGCAGCAAACTTCACAATAGGGCGGCATTTCTCGTCGCGTAGATGTTCCTTGTGTTCTTTGTGGCCTTCAGCGGTCAAAAGGTCCACACCAATAATATCTTTGCATGAAAGACTGGAAAACTCGCAGAGAAACTCATCAACAAATTTCCTAGCTGCCTTATTACAGGGGGTTCTGTCGTCTTTTGAAGTCACGCGCCCCTTGCTGAGCCCGAGACCAATCAGAGCACCGCTGACTGCACCACACAGATATCCTTGGCCTGCTATACCGCCGCTGAACGGAGTTGCAGTCCTCACAGCATTCTGCGTATCCAGCCCCAGTGCCTCAGAGAGCGCTTTGGCTACTGACTCAGCACAGCTAAACCCTTCGGCAAAGTATGATACCGCATTCTTGCCTATGTCACAGCCCGCATCTTCCATCACATGTCACCTCCAATTGAGAGTATATGCCGAAGAATTGAGAAATCCTGCTACGCAGAATGCCTAAGTAGATCACCATGAGATCGTTGTTCTCCCCCATATTATGTTAACACAGCCCCCCCGAATCGCAAAAACTGGCCGACGTCTTCGTCGAAACCGGCGGTTACCGGAGAAGTCCAACGGTCTCCACCATAAGTGATCGTCGGTTCCAGAAAGTGCACATAACGTGCGGGGTTGTCTGTGTTGCAGTCGGGGGCGGCTCCCCAAGCAGGTTGCCTTGACAGAATCCGGCCCGTAGGCCGGCGGCCGAATTTTGACACCCCTCGTTGCAATCACCGGCCTCAGAAAACGTACGCACCGTGCGGGGCCACCCAAGATCTCGGAAAACGAGCGAAAACTGCTGAACTCATACTTAGAAGTTGAGAGATGGTATAATAGGCTTGATATGAGAAGCTCGGTCCTTCTTTATCTTATTTCTCGGCAAGTAGGTATCCCTCATGAAATACGTTGGTTCGTACAGGTCTCTTTGGAAAACAGGTGAGCTCGAGAAGAGGAAAATAGCTGCATGGGCGAGACTTGGCGCCTGCGATCTGTGTGGACATAAATGCGGCATAGACAGGCTTTCCGGTCAGACGGGGATTTGCAGGGCTGATGATACAGTGCAGATATCAAGCCACGGAGCACATTTTGGTGAAGAACCTCCCCTTGTGGGGACATGTGGATCCGGCACCATATTCTTCACCGGATGTAACCTTCAATGCGTATTCTGCCAAAACTGGGATATCAGCCAAATGCGAATCGGCAGCCGGATATCAGAAGACGAACTTGCGAGAATCATGGTCTCCCTCCAGGAAAAAGGCTGTCATAACATAAACCTGGTAACGCCTACCCATTACGTTCCACAAATACTCACTGCTCTCGCAACCGCATGCGAAAGGGGATTGCAAATCCCTTTGGTATACAACTGCGGGGGGTACGAGTCCCTGGCGATACTTGAAATTCTCGATGGAATAGTGGACATCTACATGCCTGATGTCAAGTATGCCCACGCAGAATCCGCGCTTCGCTTTTCCCGGGCAAAGGACTATCCCTCCGTGGTGAAGTCAGCGCTTAAAGAGATGCATAGACAAGTCGGAGACCTTGTAATTGATGAGAACGGAATAGCCCGGCGAGGCCTTATCGTTCGCCACTTGGTGCTGCCTGAGGGGCTTGCCGGGACTTCCGACATCATGGAGTTCATTGCTGATGAGATTTCCCGGGATACCTACATCAACATCATGGACCAATACCGGCCTCAATATCGTGCCGGAGAACACCCTCCTCTGAATCGACTTATTACCTCGCGCGAATACCGAGAAGCTATGCAAATGGCAAGAAATGCGGGGCTGCACCGGTTTGCCCGTTGATTTACCCATATGCGCCGTAAAGCCCCTGACTTTAGTTATGGGGATATATGGCGCGCTTCCTGGGAGACTTCGCGGGACGCAAAATGGAGTTGAGTTTAATCACACGGGAATCCCCTGCCTTTAGGCATGGGGAGTGTCAAGAAGGCTTCTGATACCGCTCAAGATTCTCAAATCTCGTGAATTCTTTACGCCACATCAAGTCAACTGAACCGGTAGGGCCGTTGCGCTGCTTAGCCACAATTATCTCAGCGATATTCTTCTTCTTGCTATTCTGATTGTAGTAATCTTCACGATAAATGAAAGCCACTACATCAGCCGCAGTCTCAATCTCTCCGCTCTCCTTCAGATGACTGAGGAGCGGTCTACGCTCGGAGGCAGTCTCAACAGCCCTGCTAAGTTGTGCCAGGGCTACAACGGGCACACGTAATTCCCTGGCGAGGGCTTTGAGTGACCTGGTTATCTCAGCAATTTCCTGCTGCCTGTTCTCACTTCGTGCTCTCCCCTGAACAAGCTGTAGATAGTCGATTACTATAAGGCCAAGACCGCATTCCGCTTTTAACCTGCGAGATCTTGCCCTAATATCCAACGCTGTAAGCGTCGGGCTGTCGTCTATGTAAAGCGGGGCTTCACTGAGCCTACCAAGCCCGTAAGAGAGTCGCTGCCAGTCTTCGTCTGCGAGCTGGCCCCTTCGTAACCTCTGCCCGTCCACTCTTGCTTCAGCGGAAAGAAGGCGCATTGCCAACTGTTCCCTGGACATTTCAAGGCTGAAGATTATTACAGGCAGATTCTCATTCAACGCCACATGTGATGCCATATTCAGCGCAAGGCTGGTCTTACCCATAGACGGTCTTGCTGCAATTATAATAAGGTCGGATGGTTGAAGTCCGGTTAGCATTACGTCCAGGTCCTTGAACCCTGTAGGGACTCCGGTTCCCCTTCCTTTAGTCTCATAGAGGCTTTCAATGCGTTGGAAGGTGTCCATGAGGACTACCTTTATGTCTGCCACGCCGTCAGTGGTTCTTTGCTGGGAGAGGGAGAATATCATTTGCTCTGATTGATCCAAAGCCAGATCCACGTCTTCAGTGCCTTCATACCCTAGGGCGGCAATGCTTGTACCTACTTTAACCAGGGCTCGATATATGGCCTTTTCCTTCACTATCCCGGCATAATATTGGATATTGGCTGCGGTAGGAACAATACTCGCCAATGACGCTATGTATGGAATACCGCCTACGACATCAAGCACGTCGCGCCGCCGTAATTGCTCTGTAACAGTGACCAGGTCGATAGGCTCTCCTTTTTCGTACATAGAGACAATGGTGTCGAAAATAATCCTGTGGGCATCCTTGTAAAAGTCCCCAGGCGAAAGGATATCCAGGGCTTTTGTAATAGCGTCACTGTCAAGGAGCATTGAGCCGAGTGTTGCTTGCTCAGCTTCTGTATTTTGCGGCGGCACCCGGCTGAGGTCGAATGCTGCCTCCATATCCTTCACCCCTTTTCTAATTACGTCTTTGGTCTTGGCACGGCTGATTCCGGAGCTTCGCCTCTATTGAATATGCACTCTGAAGGCATAATGGGGCACGTCATGCTTTTTCTTCCAAACAAGTATTATTCCCTGAAAGCTTGCTCCGAAATCCTGGAATCATCGTGCCCGCGGATGGATACATGTATCTCTAGCCTGCGGAAACAGAGAACGATCCTTCGTCGAAGACATACGGGAAGATCTCTTCAATATGCTCAACAGTTGCCACCCGAATTCCCCTGAGATCCGGGGGACTGTCCATGGCATTCTCGCGAGGTATTATTACAGTATTGACCCCTGCCTGTCTGGCGCCGTATATCTTTTCCATGATTCCACCGACGCTTTTTACCTTCCCCTGTATGGAGATTTCGCCTGTAACTGCAACATTCTGCCTGATGGGCCTTGCGGTAACCGCACTCAAGATGGCAATCGCCACAGCGCTGCCGGCTGAAGGGCCGTCTATAAGCCCACCACCGATGACGTTTACGTGGACGTCGTACTCGGCAAGGTCTTTACCTGTAATCTTACGTAACACGGAGGCAGCATTAAAAACCGAGTCCTTTGCCATGCTACCTGCTGTATCATTAAACCTGATCCTGCCTTTGCCAGGCTCCCTGGCAGGGAATGCAATCGCCTCTATCTCAATGACGCTTCCTACGAAGTCACTTACTCCGAGCCCCAGGATTCTCCCTACTTCTCGGCGGTCTTCAGCTTTGACAAGGACTTGTGGAGACATTCGCGCTGAACGGACAACTTCCAGGACATGATCTTTGGTTACCTTTGGCCTTTTTGTCTTTCCCCCGGCCTGATAGAGAGCAAGCCCGATAGCATCAGCAAGGATCGCCACTGCCTTTCTTCCTTCAATTGTGTAGTCGCTGATAATCTCAGGCACGTCTTTATCAAGGCGTATCTTCATCCTTTCAGATGCCTCTCTGACGATTTGCGCAATATGCGTCGAGGTCAATGGCTCGAAATAGACTTCAGCAGTACGGGATCTCAATGCCGGGTTTATAACCGACGGGTCTTTTGTGGTCGCGGCAATCAAGATAAAATCCGCAGGCGCGCCTGTCTCAAACAGCTTCTTTATATACTTCGGCACATGGGGATCGATGGGATCATAGTATGAGGAATCAAAGTGCACACGTTTGTCTTCCAGCACTTTCAGCAGTTTGCTCAAGAGAATAGGATCCATCTCTCCTATTTCATCAATGAAAAGGACTCCCCCGTGGGCTTCTGTGACAAGGCCCAGCTTAGGCTCGGGTATGCCGCTTTCGGCAAGATCCCTCTTAGCCCCCTGGTATATTGGGTCGTGTACAGAGCCCAGAAGCGGATTGGTGACCTCTCTGGGATCCCATCTTAATGTGGTTCCGTCAACCTCCACAAATTTCGCGGACTTCTCAAAAGGCGTGAACTTCAGCTTGCGCGCTTCTTCCAGGACCAGTCTGGCAACAGTGGTCTTTCCGACACCCGGAGGGCCATAGAGTACTACATGCTGAGGGAAGGGCGAAGCAAGCTTCGATAGAAGGGACCGGATGGCACGATCCTGCCCGATAACCTCTGACAGTTCTTTGGGACGCAACAACTCAAGGGCGGATTTAGACAGCTTCCTTCGCTCCAGCTTCTCAAGCTCTGCGTATTTCTTCAATGTGTGAGCGTTATCGGCTACCCCGTCTTCCTTTATCATCTGCATCTTTACTTCCCGAACATACTCTTCGTGCTTCTTCTGCATCCTTTCAACTACTCGCCGCTCAAGCCTGTCTTCCACCTCACGCCTGGCCAGGATTTCAGCGACTTCATTCTCGATTTCCCCAATGATATTGGGAATGTCCTTGCCTTCAGGTAGTTCATCAAGGGTGGGGTCTTCGAAAACGATACGTTGAAGCGCAATAACCTTATCCTCGAGGCTGGGAGATTTCAGGAGCCCCAATGCCTCCAACTTGCCTGCCTTGAGGACTAGCTTATCAGCACCGTATATCTGGGCCAGCACTTCGAGCAAGGCCGATAGCTGGTGTTCCAGCTTGCCTGAACCATCAGCGCCATGTGTCTTTGAGAGTTCCCCGACATTATTCCCCATTACTACTGATCTCCTTCTGGTTGTGACTCCACTTCTACCGATATTCCAGTAGAAACCTCTGAGTGAAGCTTTATAGGCACAGTATACGAACCAACTGCCTTAATAGGCTCTACCAGATCAATCCGTCTTTTGTCTATAACAATCCCTAATGCTTTCTCTACAGCGTCAGCAACATCCTTAGCAGTCACTGACCCGAACAATCTGCCGCCTTCACCTGCTTTGCGGCGGATGGTGATTGCTGAATGCTCCAGCTGCTTCGCCGTCTTTTCAGCCGCAGCACGCTCTCTTTCTGCTTTTGTTTCCATGGTTTCTCTCTTATCCTTCAGCATGCGCAGGTTAGCCTTGGTTGCCGGCACAGCAAGGCCTTTGGGTATGAGGTAGTTTCGCGCGTACCCATCGGCTGCCTTGACTACCTCTCCCTCGTTACCAAGTCCCTTAACATCCTTTATGAGAATGACTTCCATACCTCCACCCCTTACTCTATGAAGACAGTCTACGGAAATCCAGCCACGCGTCAAGTACTCCGGCCCAGGATAATATCTGGAGAAGAGTCGGATTCAGGACGATAAAAATCATAATCAGCCATTTTGCAACAGGAAGCAGTTTGTACTTATCAAAAAAATACCAGGCTACTGCCGCGCCTTGAACCAAAAAAACCATACCGAATACTGACATCACGTTGGTTCCAATGTTAGAAACTAAAGTAACGGCGGCAACCTGTCCAATAGATGCCAGAATGAGGCCGGCGACATAACCCCACCCATAATGCCAGGATAGTCTCCATTTCGAAAAAGGCTTAAGCTCCACCATTTTGTAGCCAAGTCTGCTCAGAATCAGCCTGGCCACCAAGTAGTTGAAACCCGCTACTGTCACCACTACCATGAACAGCGAGGCAGGGAGAACGATTTTTGCAGCCTCGGTAATCTGTGACAGGTAAGCCTCCATTCTGGATATTTCCGCTTCGGCAATACCCATACGCCGGTAGAACTCAATAGCCGAGTCCATACTCTGTTGCATCATGTCCCATATTTCATTTATGCCGAAACCGCCAAGAAGCAAGTTGACTCCCACGGTAAAAGCCATGGATACGGCTACTGCTACAGCAGTGATCGCCAAGGTCTTTGCAGGTGAAAACCGACTACGGATACACTGGGCAAGGGTAATCCCGATAATCCCTACCTTTGTGAAGACCAGGAGTCCCTGAAACGGCCCTACAAACATGCTGGTGGCCGCGATTGTAACGACGGTTGCCCAGGCCCCGGCACGGAGCCCCCGTCTCACCACAAGTATCACAATGGGAATGGGATAAACAAGGGCGAATATAGGTATATAAGCATCAAGAACGCAAAATAGTGTGGATATGGCAACCAAAAGAGCGCTTTCCACAAGTATTCTGGTGTTATCAGAACGAGTCATTTATCTCAAGTCTTCCTCCCGGTTAGATACCTATTAAGCAAGGAAAAATCACCGTACCATGCCTCAATCTCATGACCCTGCTCAAGATTTGCTTTGACTTTCTCTGCTATTTTCCCGTCAAGGGCGCCATAGGGAAGGCCCAACCGCTTACCTAGAAGATAACACCCTACCACGATGTTAGCAAGGGAATCCGCAATGAGTTCATCGCTGTTCTTGAGCATGCCTCTGAAAAGTGAAGATATGCCCGTGATAAGTTCAGTCTTTAGCCATTCAATTGTTTTGATATTGCGGGCAATATCAACCCTGGATACGACTTCCTTGTCCGTACTCCCGACACTCCCCTGGAAAGCCATATAATTCCCTGCCCCCTCCCTAAGCGGAGCTTTCATGATCACTTCAGTTCATGACTCATTTATTCTCCGATTCTTTCAGGTTCTCCTTCACAGCCCGTTGAAACAATTGATACCTCTATTGGCATTACAGGGTTTATCACTGAAAAGGGGCCACCTGTCCGGTAGCCCCCAAATGCTGCGGCTCTAAGTACTGTCCATCAGACTATTCAGCAGTAAACGGAAGCAGGGCAACTGCACGCGCTCTCTTGATCGCAAGAGTGACCTGTCTTTGGTGTCTCGCACAATTGCCGGATATCCGCCTGGGAACAATCTTGCCCCGCTCTGTTATATAGCGCCTGAGCCTGGCTACGTCCTTGTAATCCACGCCTTCAATTTTATCTACACAGAATCCACATACGCGTTTTCTGCTTCTGCGGCCTCTTTCTCTTCTCACGCTCTTTCCTCCTAAAGATTTGCTACGAGAAGTCATGATTATGAATCGACGGCTCAGAATGGCACCTCGTCCGGGAAGCCACTGTCATCCTCTGCCTGTTGCTTGCCTGTGTCGTCACTTCCCTCACCGGTATCTTTTGCCCGATCAAGGAATTCGACTCGATCAGCAACTACTTCAGCTACACGTCGCCTCTGGCCATCGGCAGTCTCATAGGATCTAATCTGGAGTCTGCCGTCAACACCGACAAGCCTTCCCTTGGAGAGATAATTCGCGCAGTTTTCTGCTTGGTTTCGCCATACCACAATGTCAATGAAATCAGCTTCCCTCTGGCCTTGCTGATTTAGGAAAGGACGGTTTACTGCAATGGCAAACTTGGTAACAGCAATGCCTGTCTGCGTATAGCGAAGTTCGGGTTCCTGCGCAAGCCTCCCTACGAGCACTATCCTGTTCACGTTATAGCACCACCTATTCTCGTGCTCTTACCTAAGACTCGGTTTCTAGTCTTTCTTGATCAAAAGATATCGTATCACTTCGTCCGTAATCTTGAAGACTCGCTCAAGCTCTCGTGCGACATCCGCTTCAGCCGAGAATTCCAAGATTACGTACACGCCTTCTCCATAACCTTGAATCTCATAGGCAAGGCGGCGTTTTCCCCACTTATTGACGCCTGCAATAGTACCGCCTCCGTCAGTTATGAGGTCCTGGAACCTTGTTGTGACTGCCTCAACAGCCTCTTCCTCCAGGTCAGGTTTTAGGATGAACATAGTCTCGTAATCCCGCATCTTGGACACCTCCCTCCGGACTTATGGCCCCACACCTTGTGTGGAGCAGGGATCTTGTACGCCTGTGCTCTTCCACATCTATATTCCAAATGCACGGCGTCCCTATTATAGCATCAGCATAACGAGATGACAATTACACAAAAGAATTACAAGTATCACCCCAAGCTACTAATTCCTCGAAGGTTCACTGAATCGAAATAGGATTACATCTCCATCCTTTACCAGATAGTCCCGGCCCTCTTGTCTCACCAATCCCTTGTCCCGCGCTCCCGCCAACGAACCTACCGTCATAAGGCTCTCGTAATCAATGACTTCCGCCTTTATGAAACCTTGCTCCATATCAGAATGAATAATACCTGCAGCTTGTGGTGCAGCCGTCTTTCGATTTGCAGTCCAGGCCCGCGTTTCATCTCCCTTGGTTGTATAGAAGGTTATCAAACCAAGGGTTTCATATGATGCAAGAATAATCCTGTCAAGCGCTGACGACTGAATTCCCAGTTCCTCAAGAAACTCGGCAACGTCTTCAGAATCCAGCTCCGCAAGCTCTGACTCAAGCTTGGCCGTAATAGCGTTTACAGGAACACTGTACCCTCTCGACAGAGCCCATTCCGCCATTGCTTTTACCTGTTTTGGCTCTCCGCCCAAGTCGCTCTCTCCTATGTTCGCCACATAGATGACAGGTTTCATTGTCAAAAGGAAAAGATCTCTCACAGCCAGCCTGTCTTCTTCTGAGGTAAAAACCTCTCTTCCGGGCTTACCCTTCTCAAGGCCTTCTCTAAGTCTCTCCAGCCGCAGGGCCTCTTCCTTATACCGTACATTACCGCCTTTTTGCATCCTTATGGTCTTCTCAAGTCTTTTCTCTACAGTCTCCAAATCACCCAAAACCAATTCGAGTTCGATTACCTCCATATCGCTGATTGGATCGAGATGCCCGCTGACATGAGACACGTCCGGATCAGGAAAACACCGCACAACGTGAAGGATGGCATCGACCTCCCGTATGTATCCTAAGAAACGGTTGCCGAGGCCTTCTCCTCTGCTGGCGCCTTTGACGAGACCTGCGATATCCACAAACTCCATTGTGGTCGGCGTGAGTTTCTTTGGCTTCGTAAGCTCCCCGAGATTCTGAAGGCGCTTGTCAGGGACAGCCACAACCCCCACATTAGGTTCAATTGTTGTAAACGGATAGTTGGCTACCTCGGCGCCGGCCCGAGTAAGCGCATTGAATAGAGTAGACTTGCCTGCGTTAGGCAGCCCAACAATACCCACTCGGACCACTATTCTTCACCTCCGAATCGAGACACTACTTGCTTTACGCTCTTTTCAAACTTGGATCTACTTATCAGCAAGACTCTCCCACATCCAAGGCACTTAATGCGAAAATCCGCCCCCACCCTCATGACTTCCCAGTCTGTCGACCCGCAAGGGTGTGCTTTTCTTAACCGCACAATGTCGCCCAGGTAAAACTTCAATGACTGCTCCTCCTACGCTTGGGAAATGTCGTATTCCTTCAGGGCGTCATCTTCCCTGCTTACAAGGACCTGCATGTGTCTGTAGGGAATTGCTATCCCTTCCCGATCAAAGACATCTTTTACGCGCTTCTTGAGAGCCCTCTCCACATTCCATTGCTCCATTGGTTTGGCTCTTGCCAGTATGCGAAGTTCTACTCCTGAGTCACCTAACTCATTTACGCCGAGCACTGTTGGGCCATCTATGATACCGGGAATTTCACGCCTCGCGGCTTCGAAATCTTGATTCAAGACCTGGATCACATGGTCAATATCAGCCTTGTAGTTTACAGTTACGCCAAACAACACCCTCATCGAAGCTCCCATATGGTTCACTATTTTCTCCACTTGCCCGTTGGGAATAATATGTAACTCGCCGCCGAAACCTCTCACCCGTGTGACCCTGAGGCCCAGGCTTTCAACGATCCCTGACACGTCGCCGATACTCACATAATCACCTACGGCAAAGTGGTCTTCAAACAGAATGAAGAATCCATTTATGACATCTCGGACCAGGCTCTGAGCGCCGAACCCAATAGCGAGGCCTGCCAGTCCGGCACCTGCAAGCAAACCGGTGGTATCAATACCAATTTGCCTGAGGATCGCGATTATCGCAAAGGCATAAACCACATATCGCACCACGCTCCGAAGAAGCGAGCTCAGGGTCTTTGCTTTCCGATCGTCCAGCAACTGGGTCTCCCCCGGCCTGCGTTTCAAGATGATTCCGTCAATCGCAGAATTCGCGGCTTTAATAGCCAAATAGGCTATTAAAAGGGTCACGGCTACTCGTATTATTACTCCGCCGACACTCACCAGTAGAGTAAACATGCTGTTAATAGCACCTTCACTGGCTTCTTGCATATCCATCATAGACGCAACAATATTGTCCAGATTGTATACCTCCCTCACTCATTCGTCGTTCCATCGATCCGCTCACGTGTTAGTGGCAGCAGGACTTTCAAGGCGCATCTCGCAAAGACAAAGTATGCAGCATTTCCATGGTGGCTATAATTGCAGGCTCTTCTATCCCCAATCATATTCTAATGTTTTCGAGAGCAAATGCAATTGGTTCCCGAAAAGCTATTCGTGGAATGCACAAATCTCAGAGTGTCTTCATAGGACAAAATCTGCTTATGGAAGGGGGAAAAACAGACAAGCGTGTTATGGGACGAATATGTCGGGTAAAAAGCGAATTCCCCGTCCGGACGGGCGGGGAGTCCAAATTGTTGTTATTGAGACCGGCTACAGATCGGATAGACGCCTCTATCGCAAAGTGGTAGGAATGAACATGTCAATGAGCCCAATGATAAACGCAGCAATCAAGGCTCCCAAAAGCGTAACTCTCAGCGCTGGGACGATAAACTGCGTAACGTAGATAACAGCAGCGGACACCAGAAATCCCACGACCCCTCTGCCGAACGGAGAGACGTTTCTCCCGATTGCAGCCTCAATCAGATACCCAATGCCTGCTATGACTACGGCTGCTAACAGAGCATTCCAGAAGCTGAGCGTACTGAAACCAGGCACGATAAGCCCAATGAACATAAGCACCAAAGCTGACACAACAAACCTTACTATATGGCGAAGCCAGTCACCCACCTGCTTTCACCCCCTGCAGTCAGAATTCGCTGGATACTAAATATAGAGTAACCAGATATTGACGCAATATGCACCATGCTATAGCTCTAAGTAGATCGCCATAAGTAATCGACGGCTCTCGAAAATGTAAGTACCATGTGGGGTTGCCGGTGTTGCACTAAGGAGACGGCTCCCCAAGCGGGTTGCCTTGACGAAATCCGGCCCGTATGCCGGTGGCCGGATTTTGACACCCTCGTTGCAATCACCGGCCTCAGAAAACGCACGTACCGTGCGGGGCCACCCAAGACAATCGGAAAACCGGCGAAAACTAATGAACGAGACCGTTGGACTTCTCCAGTAACCGCCGGTTTTGCCGAAAACGTCGGCCGGTTTTTGCGATGCGGGCGGGCTGTGTTAACATAATATAAAAGAGAACAACGGTCTTATGAACTCATACTTAGGGATGAGACTTCGAAGTTGTCACCGCCCCGCCAGTATAAGGATTATGTCCATTACATTTGTGCCTGTAGGCCCTGTTACGACAAGATCTCCTATTGCTTCAAAGAAGTGATAAGAGTCGTTATTGGCAAGATAGTCCCTTGCGGATAAGCCCAGTCCCCTTGCTGCTGCAAGTGTGTTGCCTGAAGCTATGGCGCCTGCCGCATCAGTCGGGCCGTCGGTTCCGTCAGTGCCTGCAGCCAGGATAAGGATGTTGTCAATGTTCTCGATGTCCAGTGATGCTTGGAGGGCAAGCTCCTGGTTACGTCCACCGGTACCTTTGCCTTTCAGGGTAACCGTGGTTTCTCCGCCTGCTATCACACAGGTAGGCCTTGGGATTGGCCTTCCGCTCACGGCAATCTCACGGGCGATTGCTGCCATGACCCGCGCGACCTCTCTTGCCTCTCCTTGGACGAATGAAGATAGCACCATCGGGTTGTATCCCAAAGAACCGGCACATTTCGCAGCAGCGTTGATTGCGCCTGCGTTATTCGCGATTATTACGTTGACTACATTCTGAAAAACGGCGTCGCCGGGCTTGGGAGTCTCAGGGTGTTCATTTCTTGCGCCGGCTTGTAAGTGGCTAAGCACATTGGCGGGAACACGCTGCGTCAAATCGTACCTGGCCAGCACATCGAGAGCAGTAGCAAACGTTGTTGTGTCAGGGACGGTAGGCCCGGACGCGATTACATCCAAATCGTCTCCGATAACATCTGACAGAAGGAGTGATACTACGCGGGCAGGTGTCGCAGCTTGTGCAAGTCTACCGCCTTTAATATCGGAAATGTGCTTTCGTACTGCGTTGACCTGGTGAATCGTCGCTCCGCTTTCAAGAAGAGCCCGTGTAGTCTCTTGTTTCGATATGAGGTCTATCCCGGAAGTGGGCTGTGGCAACAGGCTGGAGCCTCCTCCGGAGATGAGGCATATTACCAGATCCCGCTCTGTTGCGTCCTTCACGAGAGTAAGCAGCCTACGAGCACCGTCTATGCCGGATTGGTCAGGCACAGGGTGGCCTGCCTCCCATACCGTTATCTTCCTCAAGGGTTCTCCGTGGCCGTACTTGACATTGATTAGCCCCTCACTAATCAAATCTCCCAGAATCTCTTCAATAGCCACTGCCATCCTTGCGCTGCCTTTTCCGGCGCCGACTACGATTACTCTCTCCACTCCCTCAAGGTCATATCTATGGGAATCTACCTTGAGGAAGCGCCCTTCTCTGATAACATGAGAATGTACAGCTTTGTAAGGATCTACTGCACCCAGCGCACTGTCAAGGATTAGGCGCAAGTCCGCCTTTAACCGCTCCAAGCCACTCCCGCCGGATTTCGGTTCTGACATCAATAAGGACGCCTCCTAAGCACTCGTATTTCCCTCTTTCCTGGATTCGGTTCTTTCCCGGGTGTCGTTTTGTCCCGGGTGCAGTTTTTTCCCGGGTACGCCGGCTATCGTCGCTTCGTCCAAGTGTCTGCCCCGTACTTCTCGGAGATTAGATCCTCTACAGATGATAATTCCTCAGGAAGCAATTGGCCCTCAACAAGTTCTACAGGACTAATATGGCCCCTGATGCCTGAGATAACAGCTTCTTCCACTTCCTTAAAGCTTACGGCACGTCCCAGTATGGCTTCAATTGAGGTAGCCTTTTCCAGAAGCTGTGTCGAGGCCTGATCCCTGGCATCAGAATCATCATACCGCAACACCCGGCATACTTTATCCGCGTCAAGTGTGACGAGGATAGACCCGTGCTGAAGGAACACTCCTTTTAGCCGAGCTTGTGCACTACCCACCAGCTTCTTGCTGCCTGCGACTACTTCGTACCATGAAGGCGAATCAAAACACGCCCCTGACTGAACGCCTTGATCCGGCGCGCGACGGGTTCGTGATTCCTTCCGATAAGCGTCAGCCAGGCTTCCCGCACCTTGCCTGCCCTGAATTTCAGCTTCTATTCCAAAGATAGCAAGTCCTTTCACTATCCCCTCTGTAGCCAAATAGAAGGAATCCCGAAGATCCGGAGGGAGCAGAGGATCGTCTTCACTGATTATGAAGCTATAGGTAACCTCATTATCATGAAGGACAGCTCTTCCTCCTGTCGGACGCCGCACTACATCCACTCCCAGGCTCCTGCAACTGTCAGGATCTACATCCCTCTCATAAGATTGCAGCCGGCCAAGGGACAGGGCAGGCGGCACCCAGCCGTACAGTCTGAAGGTAGGGGGAACTACCTTCTTCGCCACATGAATCATAATAGCTTCATCTACAGCCATGTTCCAGGCACCGGAATTATGTCCTGTGCGAAGCAGTCTCCACTTCATTGTTCTTCCTCTCCCACCTGGCTTTACTTCCACCTGGCTCGCCTTCAGCCAAGCCCCTCTTCCATCCGCCGCGTCCACCTAACTCATCTTCCGCGCAGCTCACCTTCAGCCCGGTCCGCCTTCCATCCCGGTCTCCCTCCATCCGGGTCTTGGCCGGCCCGACCTTTCCTCCGCCCGGCTCTTCTTCTGCCAGGCTCTTCGTCCATCCGGCTTTACACCCACCTGGCTCACCTTCCGCCCGGCTTTTCCTCCATCCGGGTCTTCCTCCGCGCAGCTCTTCTTCTGCCAAGGTCTGCCTCCACCCGGCTTCACTCCTACCTGGCTCGCCTTCCGCTAGGCTCACCTTCCGCCCGCCAGGCTCTTCTTCCATCCGGTTCACCTTCTGCGCGGCTCCTATTCCGCCCGGCTTTTCCTCCATCCGGCTTAACTTCTGCCGGGTTGTACCTTGCTTGCCTATGCCTCAATCCGGACCTGCTTCCACTTGAATCAAGTCCGGCATGTTCACTTAGGGCCGTTCCACACACTTAAGTCCTGCTTCCAGCAGACAGCTCTCAGTCTCCGCTTCTGTCAATGGCCTAGGATAATTGAACGTGACTCCTCCGGGACGCTCATTATAATATGGCCTGTTACAATCCGGACAGCCCGAGGTCTCAAATGGAGAGCCGTCACTTATTAGTCTTCTAAGAGTTGCAAGATCCAAACGTATATCGAAAATGCGTCCGTCAACATAGGCGAAATCCTCATCTGTCACATGCCCTCCGGTAATAAGATGCCGGGCTATTTGCACCCTGCGGTACGTATCCCGTTGCGGCTGAGGAACACACTCCATTGGCGTTCCCTTAACAGGCGTAAACGCAAAAAGCCCTATCGTTATCCCAAGGTCTTTCATATACTGCATTATGCTCACCAGTTCCTCCTCTGTCTCTCCGAGGCCGACTATCAGGTGGGTGCTGATTCTCCCCGGGAAACGGGCGGAAGACTCTTCAAGGAGCCTCAGAGTTCCGGCCCAGGATCCTGATCCCGCTTTGGTTCTTTCATGTACGCGCTGAGTCGCAGCGTCCAGCGCAATTCCTATCCTGTCTACTCCTAATGAGAATAGGCTCTCCACATCAGAGACAGAAGAAGGGTGGTATGACAGCGATATCCGGTAATTAGGTCCGTACGCTTGTCTAACCTTTACCATATCGCTGACTAATTCTTCGGTGGCTTTCCGTGCGGCAGGTGTGGAAGTCACCTGGACGCACACTCGCTGCAGGAATGGGTTATCTTGGGCAAGAGCGTCAAGAACCTGCTGAGTAGGATAACGGGGCCAACTCACTCTGGAGAGGAGGTCTTCAGAACTGTTGCTGGATCTCGCCTGAGCACAAAATGCGCATCGCGATACACATCCCCCGCAAGTCATCAAATAGGCTGTGCTGGGAAGAATATCGCAACGGACATTTGCCAGCCCTAAGGCTGCCGCTGTGCCCACAGATACCCTTATAGTCCGGTTCTCGTTCAAAGTGCACAGCACTCCTCTATCCATGATGCATTGAGCCCTAGCCTTGAAGCCTCCGCTCGACCCTGCTGTGATGGCACTACTATCCGGTTCACCCCTGCTCGTACTGACATAGGATCCAGCACATGTCTGTACCTGCCATGAGGACGCATGCACCCAAGGTAAATCGGTGTCTGAGGAAATAGGCACCTTGCAGTGGCAATTATACGAGCCACGCCTTCAATCGGCGGAGGCATGCAGTTTTCATAGAGAGTCCCCGATGTAGGAATGAATACGATAAAAACAATAGCGTCAGCCCCGATTTCGGTTAGGGCACAGAGCGCGTCGAGCTCTCCTGAAATCTGTCCGCCATGCAAGCCAATGCAGATATGAGGGATTACTTTTACATGCTGTCTTAGCATGGAGTATGTCCTCAGAAAATCCTCTCCGGAGGCTGGAAAGCCGTAGACGTCCCTGATAGTGTCCTCATCAACCAGAAAATCGAATGAAACCACCTGGCAGAAAGGAGCGACGTTCTTTATCATCTCTTCAGAGGCCAGGCCAAGGTGCATATTGAGCCGCCATTTTGACGAAAGCTCAGGGAGCACGTGGACATACCGTTCCACCGGAACCCTGCCGAAGGAATCGCATCCACCGCTCACAAGACAACTGGAAATCTGAGACGGGTCAAGCTCGCCTCTACGTTCAATGGGAAGCATATGCCTAAGATACTTACCCCCGCAATGAGCGCACTTGAGGGAGCATGCGGTTCCGGTAACGCTCAGAACTCCAGTACGAATTGGGTTTACCCAGCTAATGCTTGACCCAAAGTTGCTGACACGGATATCCCATGCAGCTTTCATCAGACTCTCCAGCGGCTGGGCCCCTAATGACTTCATCTCTGATTCCACACGGGGGTTTGCCATATTCATCAGCAGTTCTCCCTACGAATACCGGGGATAACGAAAGAACTCGGCTTCCGTCGTTACGGAAGAATTCCACTTCTGCCGTTACGGAAGGATTCCGCTTCTGTTGTTACGGAAGAATTCGGCTTCCGCAGTTGCTGTGTTTCCTGAGTTAGCAGGGTTACCTGCGCTCTTAACCTCAAAGCGATCCGCAGATGAAAGCGCAGGTAACCCTCAACATCAAAGCAAAGCGTTTGTTCTTGTAGCTAAAGTAGAACTTCTACGATCCTAAAGAATCATCTACTCCTCCGGCGGAGTCCAACGCAATACCGGTCGCCTCGCAGCAGTAACATCATCCAGCCTACCCACAACTGTATCATGTGGCGCTGTCTGTAGCTTCTCAGGTGAGGTTTCAGCAAGCTGCGCTATTTTGATCATCGCCTCGATGAAAGCATCGAGGGTTTCTTTTGATTCCGTCTCCGTAGGCTCAATCATCATGGCTTCCCTGACAATAAGGGGGAAGTATACCGTCGGAGCGTGGAATCCCAGATCAAGAAGGGCTTTAGCAATATCATTAGTGTGAACTCCGTATTGAAGCTGGCGAGACGCGTCAATCACGAATTCATGTTTGCAGTGACGATCATAAGGTAAGTGATAGTATTTCTCAAGCCTTCTCATGATGTAATTCGCATTAAGAACTGCAGTCTCAGCCACTTTACGCAATCCTTCAGCTCCAAGCGACCTAATGTATGCAAATCCCTTTACCATGACATTGAAATTGCCGTAGAACCCTTTCACTGTACCAATGGAGTGAGGCCTGCCGTAGTCTAGGATGTATCTGTCACCCTGCTTCGCGACAACAGGCACAGGGAGAAACGGGGCCAGGATCTCTTTAACTGCAATAGCTCCGCAGCCCGGGCCGCCGCCGCCGTGCGGAGTAGAGAAGGTTTTATGCACATTGTAGTGGAGGACGTCAAAACCCATGTCTCCCGGACGTACTATACCTACTATTGCGTTCATGTTAGCGCCGTCATAATAGAGAAGTCCTCCGGCATCATGAACGATTTTAGCGATTTCAGTAACGTTTTCATCGAAGAGGCCCAATGTATTGGGGTTTGTCAACATGAGAGCTGCAACATCGTCAGATACAGCTTCGCGCAGGGAATCAAGATCAACTCCCCCTCGTTCATTTGACTTTACCTCAACCACACTGTATCCACAAAATGCAGCACTGGCTGGGTTAGTTCCGTGAGCCGAGTCAGGCACTATCACCTTGGTCCTCTTCTTGCCTTCTCCGCGGCTCTCATGATATGCCCTTATTAACATGAGCCCTGTGAGTTCGCCATGAGCCCCTGCCGCAGGTTGAAGCGAAGCTTCGTGCATCCCGCTGATTTCACACAGATCGCGTCCGAATTCGTACATCAGTTGCAGCGCGCCCTGAGCCAGTTCTTCAGGCTGATACGGATGGATGTTGTTGAATCCTGAAAGAGCTGCAACATCCTCATTTATCTTAGGATTATACTTCATGGTACATGATCCGAGAGGGTAGAATCCTTGATCTACGCCGAAATTTCGCCGGGACAAAGCGGTATAGTGACGAACCAGGTCGACCTCACTTATTTCAGGCAAAGAAGCATGCTGATTTCGAATTGCCCAATCCGGTAACAAGTCTCGCTTCTCACTCTTTGGCACATCGAGCTCGGGCAAGGAATAGGCTTTGCGGCCAGGCTTACTCTTTTCGAAAATCAGTGGCATACTCATACTAATCCCTCCAATGCCCGACATAGTGCATCAATCTCTTCTTTGGTTCGCTTCTCCGTCACTGCAACTAACATGGAATCAGACAGGCCGGAATAGAACCTTCCAAGCGGCAGCCCACCCAGAATGTCGGCCTCGAGAACGCCTTTGGAAAGCTTCTCCGGCTCGACAGGTGTTCTTACTACGAATTCCTTGAAGAAGGGTGCAGAGTACTTTTGCTCAAACCCGGGAATCTCGCAAAGCTTCCCACACGCGTAATGCGCTTTCTCAATACACTGCTCTGCAATTTCCTTTATCCCTTGTTTCCCTAGCCATGATAGGTATACTGTTGCAGCAAGAGCGCAAAGCGCTTGGTTTGAGCAGATGTTTGATGTTGCCCTGTCTCGCCTGATATGCTGCTCTCTGGCTTGAAGCGTCAGGAGATATCCTCGGCGTCCCTGATCGTCATGTGTCTCGCCTGCAACTCGACCGGGCATCTGTCTCATATGTTCTTTACGGCAGGTCAGGAAACCCAGATGCGGCCCGCCAAAGCCCATAGGAATTCCAAGACCCTGGCCTTCACCTACCGCGATATCAGCTCCATATTCGCCCGGAGGAGCTATGATGCCTAGAGAGATCGGATCAACACACGCGACAAAGAGCGCCTTCTTCTCGTGAGCCGCTTCCGCCGCAAGCGCCATGTTTTCTATGCACCCGAAAAAGTTCGGGCTTTGCAGAATGACACAAGCCGTCTTATCAGAAACAAGATCTCGTACCGCTTCGATATCGGTTGCACCGTCTTTGAGAGGAACCTCTGTTATATTCAGCTCCAGGTTATGTGCATATGTTCTTAATGTCCTACGATAGTCAGGATGTACTGCTCGCGAAATGATCACTTCTTGTTTGCGAGTCAACCTGCTCGCCATCATTGCAGCTTCAGCAATTGCAGTCGCACCGTCATATAGCGAGGCATTGCTGATATCCATAGCAGTAAGCTCGCACATGAGTGTCTGGTATTCAAAGATGGATTGGAGCATTCCCTGACTTACTTCCGCTTGGTACGGAGTATACGACGTGTAAAACTCGGACCGTGAGATGATATGCTTCACAACGCTAGGTACATAGTGGTCATAGACACCTGCACCCAGGAATGAAACCATACGATCAGTTGTAGTGTTTTTTCCAGCAAGGTCATACATGTACTTCATGAGCTCGAATTCGGACATCGCAGGTGGTAGGTTTAGTTTGCGATCAAGCTTGACATGGGAAGGAACGTCCGAGAACAGCTCATCAACACTGGAAACACCTATGGTTTTCAGCATCTCACTACGGTCCTCACTTGTATGGGGAACGTAGTTCATTACTCACCAGCCTCCTTGGCAACGTGAGCTTCGTATTCCTCTTGAGACATCAGATCCTCGGCTTCCTTCGGGTCAGTCATCTCAATGACAGCAACCCATCCCTCGCCGTACGGATCTTCATTTAGCAGTTCAGGCTGAGTATCCAATGCTGTGTTGACCTTTATGATCTTTCCGCTCACGGGGGCAAAAATCTGATCCGCAGTCTTCATCGAATCGAGATCTGCGAGCTCTGAACCTTTCTCTACATCCGCCCCTTCATCAGGCAACCCTAGTCCGACAATTGCACCAAGTTGATCCTGGGCAAAATAGGTAATGCCTACAGTTGCTTGGTTTCCGTCTACACGCACCCATTCATGCTGTTCGGTGTACTTCAGATCTTTAGGATACACGTTACTTCTCCTCCTTACCTTCAAGGCTTATTGAAAGCCTAGATCCATTGATTGTCTCCTTCTGATACCCTTGACGTTGTCCTACAAAGCCGGCGCTAACCGCGAGAATAGTGGGACAATTCATTGTTTCACGTGGAACATCGGTTCCACAATACACGGTAATCCTATTCTTACTTAGCTTTTCTTACCTTCGCCTCTACGAACGGGGGCCTCACAGATTCTGCAAGGATTTTCTTCCCTCTAATGACAATATGGAACTGATTCCCTGGCTTGGCCAGCTCCGGAGGGACAAAACACATACCAATACCTATACCAAGCGTCGGAGACAGAGAACCGCTTGTTACAGCCCCCACTACCTTACCGTCTTTCTCGACCTGGAACCCTGTCCTGGGTACGCCACGCTCGAGCAACTTGAATCCTGTAAGTCGTCTGGAAATACCTTCCTTCCTGACCCGCTCGATAGAATCCTTCCCCACAAAATCCCCCTTCGTCCTGGACACAATCCAGCCTAGCCCTACCTCCAGAGGATTGGTCTTTGAATCCAGCTCATTCCCGTAGAGAGAGTAGCCCATCTCAAGGCGCAGGGTGTCACGGGCCCCGAGCCCGATAGGTTCAATATTAAACTTAGAACCGGCATGGAGCAAAGCATCCCACAGCTTCTCGGCATGAGTATGGTCAAAGAATAGCTCAAATCCATCTTCGCCTGTATATCCGGTACGAGATATCAAGCAGTCAACGTCTGCCACACGCCCCGAAGTGAACTGGTAGTAGTAGACTTTGTCCAGATCCGTCTCGGTCAATTGGGCAAGCAACGCTGCTGAGTCAGGCCCCTGTATAGCCAGGAGAGCGGTTTCAGGCGATTCGTCCTTAATCTCTACACCGTCTTCTGCATGAGACCTGAGCCAGTCTATGTCCTTATCAGCGTTGGAAGCATTTAGGACAAGGTAATATCCATCCTCTGTCCTGCAGGCTAAGATATCATCGACTATTCCGCCATCAGGATAACAGAGTAGCGTGTACTGAGCCTGGCCTGCAACTAACGTAGACACATCGTTACTGGTAACCTTCTGCAGGAATTCGAGAGCCCGTGGACCGGATATTCTAACTTCTCCCATATGACAGAGATCGAATAGACCCACTTCCTGTCGTACTTTCTTGTGCTCCTCTACGATTCCTCGGTAATACACCGGCATTATCCAGCCGCCAAAATCGATCATTCTTGCCCCGGCGCGAATATGAGCATCGTATAGAGGAGTTTTCATTGGTTCACCACCGTGGGTTTCTGTCATGTCAAGCACCTCCTTGATTATTCTTAAGAAAAAAACGGGCAAAGTTTGCTGCCCGTTTCCCTGTCCTGTCGCCTGAGAGATTCCCCGTCTGCCGGCAGAGCGGGCGGGTTACTCCTTCGGCGGCGCTCCTGCGTAAGTAGAATGCGCCTCTCCAGAGGTCCGTCAGCCGGAGGTGCTTTTGCCTGAGAGTTTGGACACCTTTCGGCTTGAAAGATATCTTGCTCCTACGGCTCCTTCTTCTACGGATCGTTAGATACCCCTTGATCCTGTGAAGGCATCTCCCTCTGGCTTCATCCGGCAACCTATTCAATACTGTGTCCTTGAGCAGATATATTCGTCAGCACTTCTTACCGGCATTCTCATGGAAAACACAAAGCATTCCCGGAGTACGGGGGTAAGCCTGACTTCATAAATACACCGGTTGGAACCGACACTTACTAGATTCCCATTACTATATTAGACTAAAACACCCTGATTCCTTCTTTCCTGCAACTACGTTAGGAGAGAAAAACGCGCCTTTTATCCCTCAAAGAACTGCACAATTCAGCCTTAAACATGATATCATGGTCTATGATCAAAAATATTGCCATCATAGACCCCAAAAGCCTATCACTTGAATATCTATGCAACAAGGACATGCAGCGAGGTTATTTGAGTGAAGGAAAGACAATGATAGGAGGTTACCTCTATGTATCAGCTACTTGAGAGGCTTATCGGACCTATCTTCAGGTGGCGAAAGAAGACCTGCATAGTAATAGTAAGAAAAGGACGATGACAGCAAGCTATCCACTGCCTGCTAGTTGCGTCCATTTTGCAGTTCACCGGCTGAGCCCGAAAGGGGGACGCTCTCCCGGGCTGAACGCTGACCGCCGCCATGTTCTTTGTTTGGTTGTAGCAGGGATTTCGGATCTATGTGTAGAAACACAATCCTAAATTCCAGACATGCCCTGTGATGGCCTTCGCATCCGTAGAATCACGGGAAATCACTACCGGAGTGTAGATCGTCACAAATACCATGCACATCCACTGGAAACT
>JAPXLY010000012.1:0-25141 GCA_033809295.1 Bacillota bacterium | reverse complement strand
TCGGCTCAGCAGTCGGGTGCAGTCTCTCACGGTCAGCCATGCGTTCACTAACCACAACCGGAGACTCGTTACATGCATATGAGTGTTCATCAGGTAAACCCGGACGCTCAATGCGCATGCCTGCAACCTTCTTGGCATCTGCCCCGGCATCCCCCTGCCCGTCCCTGGCGAGTTCATCTGTGCTATCTCCCACGGCCTCCTTGGCGACATCCTGCCCTCCCCCGGTCCCGAGATATGCATGGATCACTTCAGGGTTTGCCACCACTTCCCGAGGAGTCCCGTCTGCGATCTTCTCACCGTGATCCAGGACGATCACCCTGTCACACGCTCCTGCAATCACGTCCATCCTGTGCTCTATAACAAGGACTGTATATCCATGCTCTCTGAGAACACAGATCCCGCGGACAACTTCTTCCGCCTCGTCAGGTGTCATCCCGGCTGTCGGCTCATCCAGGAGCAGGATCCGAGGGGCCAAAGCCAGTCCCCTTGCAAGTTCCACTCTGCGCCTTTCAGGATAAGAGAGATCCCTGGCAGGTTCAGCTTCACGAGACGCCAAATCCTTGCCGAAGAACTCCAAGGCTTCCCGCGCTTGTTCTACGCCGGCAGCATGGCGCTTCCGGTATTCCTTCGTGCCCAGAACCGCGCTGTACACATCTCCCTTAAGCCTCAGGTGGCAGCCGACAAGGACGTTTTCCAGAACGCTTTGGTTCTCGAAAAGCCTGATATTCTGGAATGTCCTAACAACACCCAACTCAGCGATTTTATGAGGTGGCATATGGGTAATATCATTACCTAGGACTACAATCCGGCCTGACGTGGGATTCACCACTCCGGTAAGGAGATTAAACAACGTAGTCTTCCCCGCCCCGTTGGGACCAATGATGCCTACCACCTCACCAGGCTTAACGCTGAAGTTTATCTCAGACAAGGCTGTTAATCCATCGAAGGAACATGTGACATCCTTAATCTCAATTGCCTGCCGAGTCCCAGGTGACGCATAGCCTAAGCCCACATCGCCACAGACATAGCCTCCGGCTGAGCAGTGCCCAGGTCTACCTACGCCCGGACTTCTCAACATGCTTTTGACAGACGAGGCAATTCCAGCTGCGCTTTGCGGAATAAGCCCTTGGGGCCTGTATATCGCAAGAAGCACCAGCGCAACCCCGTATATCAACATCCGGTAAATACTATAGGCGCGCAGCATTTCAGGAATGATGATCAAAGCCAGGACACCCAGCATAATACCGGGAAGGCTCCTTAGCCCGCCCAGCACCACCATACAATAGACAGTGATAGTCTCCTGCATTGTGAAGTTCTGAGGGAAAATCGCCCTCTGCCAGGATGCAAACAAAGCACCGGCAAGCCCCGCCAGCGCAGCTCCCCACACAAACGCAGCCACTCGGTACCTGGCCACATCAACACCCATGCATGATGCAGCCACGGGATCCTCCCGGATAGCTGACCAGGCACGCCCGACACTTGAGCGCACGACTCGACTTACGATCACGACTGCAGCCACTGCAACTATCCATATGAAAGCATAGGACATCTCAAGGGAATCGAAGCTTACCCCAAGGATTCTAGGCGCGTCAATGGCTACTATCCCGTTAGGCCCGTTTGTGATGTTGATTGGACGATCCAGGTTATTCAGTAGGATACGGATAATCTGCCCGAAGCCTAATGTCACCATTGCCAGGTAATCGCCTTTTAAGTGAAGCGTGGGGATACTCACCAGGAGTGCAGCCAAGGCTGATGCAGATACTCCGCAAGCTGCTGCAGGCAAGAAAGGCAAATGCAGTCCGAATTGAGGCGATGCAAGTAAAGCATATGTGTACGCCCCAATCCCATAGAACGCAGCATATCCAAGATCAAGCAGTCCTGCCTCACCCGCTACAATATTCAAGCCAAGGGCAAGTATAAGATACAACGCAACCGACCCGCCGAGTCTCATGTAGTAGAAGTTCCCTGTGATGAGGGGGAGAAATGCTAAGACAGCATATCCTGCATATATCATCCACGGCCGGACTGGAAATCTCTTGCTACGATTCATGGCGCCCTTCCCTCCCCCGCCTATACTTTCTCGTCTACAGGTTTCCCCAAGATTCCTTGGGGCCTCAATATAAGCACTGCAATAAGCACCGAAAAGACAATGACGTCCTTATATACCGGCGCCAAAAACAGAACCCCGAGGCTTTCTGCAAGTCCGAGGACAAGTCCGCCTGCCATTGCGCCGCGGATATTCCCGATGCCTCCCAGCACCGCAGCGGTAAAAGCCTTCATACCTGCAGAAAAGCCTATCATGAAGTCCACCTGTGTATAGTAAAGTCCTATCATGACACCTGCAATCCCTGCCAGGCCTGAACCGATGATGAAAGCAACAGATATGACCCTTTGAGTCCTGATCCCCATGTATTCTGCAGCTTCCCTGTCCTGGCTCGTAGCTCGCATGGCCTTTCCCAGCATTGTATGGGTTACCGCGTAGTCCATAGCCAGCATAAGCGCAATTGACACGCAGATTATGATAAGCCGTGTCGCGGATATGGTAGCCCCGAGCGCGCTAATTGCCCAGTCAGACGAAATGACAAGTTCAGTCTGATAAGCTTTCGCGCGCCCTTGTGTCAAAAGCATAGCCACGTTCTGCAGGATTATAGACGTGCCAAGGGCTGAGATAAGGGTCGTGAGCCTTGATCCCTTTTGAAGCGGACGGTAGGCAAACCGTTCAATTGTGCCTCCCAACGCTGAGGTGACAATCACTGCACCACACACCATGGAAACCAGCGCTAACCCGGATCTTGCCAGCGTAGTCTCTCCCCTGACGAATAACTGGAGGACTCCCCATCCTATCAAGGACCCGACCATGAAAACATCACCATGGGCGAAGTTGAGCATCCTCAAAATCCCGTAGACCATGGAGTACCCCAGCGCCAGAAGTGCATAGATACTGCCTAATGTAAGACCGTTTATTACCTGCTGGGGAAGCTGAGCCAAAATCTGTTCCATTTACTAAACCTCCGCAGGGTACTCTTTGACCTCTCGGAAATCGCCGTTTTCTACCTGATATACATAGATACTGGCTCCTAATACGTCGCCTTTCTCGTCAAAACCTATAGGGAAGCCCATTATGCCTTTGTAGTCACGTATGCTATGGACTGCATCCAGTGCCTTGGCCTTAGTAAGGCCTGCCGGGTCGTCTCCCGCAGCTACTCTTAAGGCTTCAATCAGGATCTTCGTAGCCTCGTAGCTCTGCCCGGAGAATACGCTCATTGCGCCGTATTTGCCTTCGAACTTCTTGATAAATTCGCGTGCAGCAGGAACTTCAGCGATATCCTTTCCGATTGCAGTAACATACATTCCTTCAGCTGCCCCTCCGGCGCCGGCGACAAGTTGATCCTTCTCTTTCATGCAGTCTCCCCCCATGAACCTGGCTGATAAGCCCAGGCCTATTGCCTGTTTCATAAGGCCTGCAGCTTGAGCCGGGTTTGAGAGTCCAAGGTAAATCAAGTCCGGTTGCGTGGCTTTCACCCGAGTAAGGATAGGTGAGAAGTCTCGGTCTTCAAGGGTAATCTGTCCTCGAGTCACTTTGACCCCTAGTGGGCCTAAGGCAGCTGCCACCTGGTCAGCCAGTCCCTGTCCGTAGGTGCCTTTGTCGTCGATGATGTAGACGTTCTTTGCCTTGACCTCTTCTGCAATGAACCTGGCAGCAGCAGGGCCTTGGGCATCGTCCCTAGGGCATATCCTGTGCATGACACGGTATCCCCGTTCGCTAAGGTCAGGGTTCGTGGCAGACTGGCTGATTATCACAAGGCCTGCCCGATCATATGCAGGGAGCGCAGCGCTGACAGTTGCACTGTTCATAGGGCCTACGACGCCGAGGACGTTCTTGTCCATGGCAAACTTCTCTGCTACCAATACCCCCTTAGACGGGTCTCCCATATCGTCTCCGATTGCAACTTCAATCTTCCGTCCCTTGATTCCACCTTCGGCATTTGCCTCTTCTACCGCCATCTGAATAGCGTTTAGAGCATCCAACCCTATCTTGGACAAATCCCCTGTAAACGGTCCTGCAGCGCCGATCTTGACAGGCGGAAGCTCTTTGCTGTACGCAAAACCCGTCCCGATACATAGAATAAGAGTTACCATAGATAGGAACTTGACCAGATTCCGCGTCCTCCTAAACCGAAGCTGAAACTGTCTCTTCATCTCTTCTCTGCCTCCTCGCTTCTTTGTAGCTTTTGATGTCGTCCCCGCTCTCAATGTGAACGAGGTTTTCTCCGCTGAACCTCACTAGGCCGGACACTACTTTAGAAAAGGGCACAAAAAAACCCGTCCTACTGTGAGGACGGGTACTTACCGTGGTGCCACCCCAATTAGTCCGGATGAGTTCCCCATAGTATGGGAATACTCGCCTGACTCTCTCTCCGGGTACGGGAGGGTTAATCTCCTTATACCCTGCCTCTATATCGGGAGGAACCCGGTAGACCCTACTTGACTCAAAGTTCTTTCCGGCCCACTGCTCCCAGGCCCATTCAGTCGTGCTTCCCAGCGCCAGGCTTACACTGTCCCTGACTCGCTTTGCCAGTAGTGATACGCTTACTAGCCCCAATCATCGCAAGTGATTATTCCAATTGCCCCGATACTATCACGTCGGGGTACCGGTTGTCAACAAGAATCTGCGGCAATGTCGTCGCCGGCAATCGAACAGAACAAGTATTCTTTCAGTTCATCTCAAGAATGATTTATGCGTTAGTCCTCGGAAAGATCATCTCCGAGCGGTAGTCTGTTTTCATGTCAATCCTTGAATTCAGGGGAACTCCCATTTAAGGATGAGCATTCACTATCAAGTAGAACCTAAAGCCTCAGTCTTTAGCATATGGTCAGGCGTGAAAAAAAGGTTTGTGGCGAGATATACCACCATCATGGATGTTATGGCAACCGCAGCTGCAATCATATACACGACCATAAGCTGATACTTCACAGCATCTACAGGAAACGCCCCGGCAATAATCTGCCCTGCCATCATCCCAGGCAGATGGACGATACCCACTACCATGAGCGAGGAGATTGACGGAAGCATAGCAGATTTCAGCGCATCCCTAATCATAGGCATTATTGCCTGCCTGGATGTAGCCCCGAGGGCCAGCGCAGCCTCGACTTCCGGCTTTCTATGAGTGATATCAGATCTCAGACGGTTGAGAGCAAGGGCAGCGCCTGTCATACTATTACCCAGGATTGAGCCTGCAAGAGGGATGAGGTACCGAGGTGAGTACCAAGGCCTGACGCGAAGTATGATTCCTATCACAACAGCAGTCGTAAGGGCTGACCCTACAAAAATGGATATGCCTAACGTAGTAAACATGCCCTTGAGCTTTGCCGACTGTCTGGCTACAGCATTCTTAATCGCCGCAGCAAGCATGATAATAAGCATTATCACTACATAATACCACCGCGCCGAAACAAACAAGAGTTGAAGCACATACCCGATAGCGGTTAACTGCACAAACGCCCTTACCGCCCCTACCGCAAGATCCCTCTCGAGCCCTAAGCTATATCTGAAGGAGACTGCCATGGCGGATACGATAAACAGCACCGCTATCCCAAGAGATGCGTATGACAAGCTTATGTACTCCATCTATTTCAACTCCCCTGCAAGAAACTTGCGGCCGAGTTCAGTTTGAGGCCCTCGAAAGAATGCCTCAATATCGCTTTCTTCCACAACTTTCCCATCTACAATAAGGAGAAACCTGTCTCCTACAAGCCTGGAATGCTCAAGACTGTGGCTTACGAAGAGCACTGTTATGCAATACCTCGACCTTATATCACAGACAAGCTCCAAAATGGATTTCGCAGTGGCAGGATCCAAAGCGGATGTAGGCTCATCCATAAGAAGAACCTCAGGCTCATTCATGAGAGTCCGCGCAATGGCTACCCTCTGCTGCTGGCCGACAGAGAGCTCACCTGCCTGCCTCCCTGGACTAAGGTCAGGCAAATCCACCATATCCAGCATCTCTCTTACCTTGTCGTGGAGGGAAGACGGCTCCACCCCTCGAAGTTCCGGTCCATATGTGAGATTCTCTTGGATAGTTAGCGGGAACAGGCTCGGGAGCTGAAACACCATCCCTACCTTGCGTCTTAGCCTAACAGGGTCTATCGTGGAAATATCCACTCCATCTAAGAGCACTCTCCCGGAAGTTGCGCTTTCAAGTCTATTGGCTAGTCTTAGCATGGTAGACTTGCCTGCGCCGGATGGGCCGCCGATTGCAAGTATAGTTCCTTCTTCTACAGCAACTGATACGTCATCCAAAACGCTACGCATTTCACCGTCAATTGATCGGGTTTTCGTAACGTTCAAGAACTCGATCTTAGCCAAGCCTTCGCACCTCCACGCCTTCGGCAAGAATAAATCCGGTACCCCCAATACTACTCTCATAGGTTATCCGCGTCAAACTGAGTTGAGCTGGGTACCACCACTTCTGCCGGTATGCAGTTGCGATAAGGGGCGGATGAAGATCGCGTAAGAAGCAGAGGGAGGATAGGCGCAGGCCTCATGAGAGGCCTGCCGCCTCTTTGACTCCGAGGTATGCCTGTTGCACCCTGGGATCGCGCCTAAGCTCCAAAGACTCACCGCTGAGCGCGATCCGTCCGGTCTCAAGCACATAGGCTCTCTCAGCCACTCTCAGCGCAATGCGGGCATTCTGTTCAACAAGGAGAATAGTCACTCCCTGCCTGTTGATTTCACAGATTGTCCGAAATATCTCCTGAACCAGTTTAGGAGCAAGTCCTAAGGACGGTTCGTCAAGGAGAAGCACTCTGGGGTCTGACATCAGTCCTCGCCCAATCGCCAGCATCTGCTGCTCACCGCCGGAGAGCGTGCCCGCCAGTTGCCTCTGTCGTTCCTCGAGTCGAGGAAACAACTGATAGACGCGTTCTCGACCTAACTGGACACGGCCGGAATCATTGCGGTATTTATAGGCGCCGAGGTTCAAATTCTCTTCCACAGTCAATGTCCCGAAGACTCTTCGTCCTTCAGGGACATGGCAGATACCCAGCTCAACAATCTTATGGGCAGGCATCGCCTGGAGCTCGTGCTCACCGAATCTGATAACCCCTGACTGCAGCCTGAGAAGGCCTGATATGGCCCGCAGCGTAGTGGTTTTTCCCGCCCCGTTGGCGCCGAGAAGAGTCACGATCTCGCCGTCGTTTACTACAAGGTCAATTCCTTTGACTGCCTTGACATTTCCGTAAGCTATATGCACATCACCAAGCTCAAGCAGACTCATGTACGCCCCTCCCCCTCCCACTCCTCACCGGCGCTTGCTTTAGAGTAGAAGTCATCATCGTCGTCAGTCCCAAGATAAGCTTCAATCACCCGCGCATCATGCTGCACATCATAAGGTGTGCCTTCGCTTATCTTCCGGCCGTTATCCATAACCGCCACCCAATCTGAAATCCCCATTACTACCTGCATATCGTGTTCAATAAGGAAAATCGTGATCCCGGAGTCTCTAATCCCTTGGATCAGCTCCATAAGGTCAGCTGACTCCTTCTCATTGAGTCCGCCTGCAGGTTCATCGAGGACAAGCAGATGAGGCTGGGTAGCCAATGCCCGGGCTATCTCCAGGCGCCGCCTATACCCGTATGGGAGGTTCCTGGCCAGTTCGTCTCTGAAATCCCACATGTCCACAAGCTTCAAGCAACGCTCAGCCTCGCCCCTTACCTCAGCTTCTTCACGTCTTTGAGCAGAGGTTCCCAAGACTGAGCTTATTATCCCTGAGCAGGTGCGACAATGCTGTCCGGACAATACATTCTCAAAACAAGTCAGGTTTTCAAAGAGCCTGAGGGTTTGAAATGTGCGGGCGATCCCCGCTTTCGCCACCTGGTGTGGCTGCCTGCCTATTAACTCCCGGCCGTCGAATTCTATACTGCCTGCCTCCGGGCGATAAATACCGGTTATCAGATTGAAGACGGTTGTCTTCCCTGCCCCGTTAGGACCGATGAGGCTGGTGATGCTGCCTGAAGCCACATCCAGATCAAACACATCAACCGCTTTCAGCCCACCGAAGTTCTTGGTTAGCTTGTTGAGTTTGAGCAGGACTTGTTCTTCCGCTCTCATTCGCCCTCCCCCTCTCTAAGGATTGTCGTCCAGCGTCTGCTGGGCCACAGGCCTTGCGGACGGAAGATCATCATGAGCACCAAAGCAAGGCCGAAGAAGAGCATACGGAACTGGGCGAAATTCCTGAGGAGTTCAGGCAAAACCATCATCCCGGCTGAACCCAAGATGACTCCGGGAATGGATCCCATCCCGCCAAGAATAACTATACAGAAGAGAATCACTGATTCCATGAAAGTGAAACTCTCAGGAGATATCACTACAAGCTTCGCGGCAAAAACAGTCCCAGTCGCTCCTGCAATAGCAGCCCCGAGAGTGAAGGCTATGAGTTTTGCCCAGCGAGTGTCAATTCCCATGGCCTGGGCAGCGATCTCATCCTCGCGGACGTAATTCCAGCAACGGCCTATCCGTGATCTCTGAATGCGGATCAGGACAAACACGGTTATTGCGACAAAGGCCCAAACCAAGTAGTAGAAATCCATAGGACGCTCTATCGCATGACCGAATATGCGAAACTGATCCAGCATAATAATGCCGTTGGGACCGCCTGTCAGTCCCAATGGGTTATTGAGCAGAGTAATTCGAATTATCTCATTGAGTCCTATTGTGACTATAAGCAGATAATCCCCGCGAAGATGGATGATGGGTTTGGCAAGTATGTATCCTGCAACACCTGCTGCAAGACCGCTTAGCGGGAGCAACAGCCAAAGCGACACTCCGAATCGCTCACTTAGGATAGCTGTCGTATAAGCACCGATAGCGAAGAATGCAGAGTGCCCCATGTTAAAGAGCCCGACTTCACCGACGATAATATTCAGACTCAAGCCCAAGAGCACGTAAATCCCCCAGAATACAGCCACATCTATCCAGTAGTTACCTGCAACATGCGGAAAGATAATCCCGATACCGATAATCACAGGGAGCCCCCATTTTGAAAGATAACTCCCAACCAAGGGAAGAGGCGTCCCCAACCTACTTGCAGAGTTTGCTCGTTCGACTCTTCCAGCCATTCTCATACCCCCTCCCTCTTAAACCTTTTCCGCGATGCGTTCCCCGAGAAGCCCTGTGGGGCGGAACATGAGTAGCAATATGAGAATGAGGAACACAAACACGTCCTTCCAAGCGGAGGAGATATAACCTGCGCCAAGCATTTCCAGAATACCCAGGAGAAGTCCTCCGACCATGGCCCCTGGAATATTCCCGATTCCACCCATAATAGCAGCAGTAAATGCCTTGAGCCCGTAAGTCCACCCTACAGTAAAGTGGATTTGCCTGTAATACAGCCCCAGCAATACACCGGCTGCAGCACCCAAAGCAGGCCCGATTAGAAAAATCAGACGGATTATCTGATCAACGTCTATCCCCATAAGTCTGGCAGTATCGTGATCAATGGCAGTTGCCCTAATCGCTGCACCTACCGTTGTGCGCTGGACAAAAAGGTATAAAGCGACCATAAGGCCGAAGGAGACAGCCAGGATCAGCACCTGCATGAAGTTTATGTAGATGCCTCCTACCTGCCAGGTTATACTGGGAACAGACCACGGAGGGTACGCTCGGTAGCGCGGGCCCCAGATTAGCATTACCGCGTTTTGCAGAAAGATCGATACACCGATGGCAGATACGACTGCAGTAAGCCGGCTTGATCTTCTCAAAGGGCGATATGCTGCACGTTCTACTATGACCCCGAGAAGAGCCACACCTGCCATGGACAACACCACGACAACAATGAGAGCTGCCCACAGCGGAATAGCTCCTCCAAGCAGCGCGCTACTAACCAGCGTGAATCCTAGGTACGATCCAATCATGAAGAAATCCCCGTGTGCAAAGTTAATCATCCTCATGACACCGTAAACCATGGTATATCCGAGAGCTACGAGAGAATAGACTGCGCCGACTGTAAGTCCGTTGACAAGCTGTTCTATGAATAATGCCATACTCTCCGCGTGGGGGCTTAGCCGTACGCAGCACCCAGGCAGTACCTAGGCAGCACGGCCGCAAGCCCCCACGCAGGCACCTCCAATCTCAACCAAGTTATCTGGTTGTGCCTGTTACCCAGCCTGGGACACACTCTCACCGAGGCATGAGACAGTTACATCCGATAGTCATCCGCTCGATAGGACATCGCTTCCTAATACAGGACGAATCTCCGTTGAATCACTGACGAACCTTAAGGTTCATATGGTTGGAACTTTCCGTCTGCAGTCACTTCGTACGCCAGGTATATGGCGCCTGCTCTGTCTCCAACCTCATCAAACCCTATAGGCCCAGTAATCCCCGGTAGGCCTTCCATCTTGTCTCGAATGTAATCAGCAAGCACTTTGGAATCAGTGGACCCTGTCGCGTCAATAGCTGCAGCGATTGTCTTGAGGGCGTCAGCTGCATAGACAGGCCATGGACTGCTCGGTGGGGCATTATGGCGAAGAATGTATTCATCTAGAAATGCTTTGGATTCAGGGTACTTAAGGTCTGTGGGCATTGGCTCCTGAGTCATGAGAGCGCCTTTTGCCACATCTTTACCTGCAATCTCAACGAATTCATCGTTTATCGCTGCATTACCGCCTACGAATATGGCTTGGCTGCCCAGGTCTCTCATTTGCCTGATAATGAGGCCTGCCTCCGGATAATATCCGGTGAAATAGAGAACATCCGGATTTGCCCTGTGCATCCTGGTGAGTATCGGGGTGAAATCACGCTCACCCGGGGTAACGACATCATAGAACACTATCTTGGCTTTGTTCGCTTTCTCCAGCGAAGCACGGGCAGCTTCTGCAAGTCCCTTGCCGAACGTCGTGTTGTCATGGAGAATCGCGACATTTCCGACTTTCAAAGTTTCGTTTACAAACTGGGCAAAGAAAGCACCTTGACGATCATCCCTGAAGCAAGTGCGGAAAAAGTACTTCCACCCGTGTTCAGTAAGCTGAACTGCAGTTGCGCCGTAAGCGATGTTGAGTATGCCTTGTCTCTCATAAATCGTAGCAGCAGGTTCAGTCACTGATGACCCGTATGTTCCGATTACAGCAACTACCTTCTCACTAATCATACGCTGTGCCACAAGAGCGCTCTGTTTAGGACTACACTGGTCATCACCAACAACTATCTCAATCTTCCTACCTCCGAGAACTCCGCCTTTCCCATTGATTTCGCCTGCGACAATCTGTACGCAGTTCCTGGCCATTTCTCCTTCATATGCCCACTGACCTGTGACAGGAGCCTGAAGACCGATTTTGATCGGAGCAGTCTCGCCTGCCCCCAAAACAGTCGTTCCCAACCCCAACACGAGAATCAGTGCAAAGGAGACCAGAGCCAAACACGACCGACAACCTCTCACTTCTCATACACCTCCTGCCGATCTTTTCGCTAAAGGTCAACCTCTCTGACCTTCATAGCGATAGGCTTGGAAGAATAGTTCGGCAATTCACACGCTTATCCTTCCAAGAAAGCAAAAAAAGGAATTACGCTCACCTATTCCAGAAAATCACCTATAAATTTCTCATGTGAAAGATAGACTCGAAAGTCATGGAAGAGGTTCCTAACTCCAGCGTAACCCTTACTCTTACACAGGAAGCCAAACTAGGCAGGACAGATTCATATGCAGAGGATTCTGAAGGCTCAGGTGGTTTCGGGGCGTCACTTCCCTGAGCAGGCTTCAGGTAGTCAAACTTGCAGGATGCCACTGACACTCGGCTGCTTGTTATGTCTTTCCCGTTTCTTGTGAGCGCGCCGGGACTGTCAGAATCCGGCGGGATGAATTGATAGTCAACATCTGCAGCATGCTTGTATATGTACCCGTTGAGCCTGGTCTCAGACGATGTGTCATACAGTCTAGTTAAACCGCGGATATCCTGGCCAATTACTTCGAGCATATGGGTTCCGGCGGAAGACAGGCCGGATCTCGCGTCAATAGTCCGGTACATGCTGAGAGCAGCAGACATAACACCAAAGGATACACCTAATATCAGCGGAATAACCATGATTACAATAAGCACTTCCACCAAGGTGAACCCTTCGTTGCCAATACGCGTAAGAAGATTCTTGTGACTGCCTTGTTTGCCTATCTTCATGAAATCACCATCATCCGGTATTACTCAAAGGTGAAAATTGATGTCTCCAGGTGACACTTGCTCTTAGCCTCCGCAACATCCGGATTAACATCATAAACCCAGACATCCACATGCCACAGGCGGCAGGAGAGGTCCTGGTCATCGGGGACTGTCACATCGACAGCACGTTCTATCCAATACTCCTTGCCCTCTTTTTCCACCTTGGTAATCTGGGGATCGCTCCCTTCAAGCGATTCTAGATCACCGGGGTCAAGATTCTTGGTTTCTTCAATAACATCACCTGCCAGAGCAAGTGCAGAAAGGTTTACTTCCTGCTTCGCTTCAGAAACGAGCAGTGATGTGATACCCGGTAGCAACACAAGAAAGGCTAACGCTAGAATGACAAGGGTAATAAGGACTTCTACATAGCTAAAACCCCCGTCTGACATGAGGCAAAGTCTCTTTCGCGCCATCTCTCCCTGGCTTCCTTTCTCTACTCTCTCGAATAGGACCAAGTTCCTGCTAACAACGCTAATTCTCCTCCCGCCCCGGTAAACCAAGGAGGAGAGTTCTGGGCAATGCTATCATCGTATGCAACATGGACATTTCCCACAAGTAAAGTTCTAGCCGGGCTAACGATGCTACCGGTAATTTGAACCCTGGGCGCGCTGTTGCCATAAAGATCGTCACCGAATGCAATTACCCCTGCGTTATGGCGAATTTGCTCCAGCTTGTTATCACAAAGCTCAGGCCTGCGATCTTCAAGGATCTCATTGATTAACGGTCCGGGTTTGTTGCTCAGCTGCTTATTAGCGAGAGCATAAACCGGCCCTGTAACATCGATCCGCTTCTCGGAACCGTTAAGGATGATCCAGCCATCCGACAGAATGGCCGGCCATTGTTTATCCTCGTTACTGCAGACATCCACTCCCCCGTCAACCAAGAGACATGCGTCCTGAGTGAACACGCCTTCATGAACCTTGGTTACACCCGGTGATGGAGTTTCCGGCCCGGCAATTCTCAAGATCGTAGACCGATTGCCGTGGATTAGTCCCTTAATGTACACAGACCCATATATGTTGGTTGAAACCTCGCTGTCTCCGATAGAGAACCAATCACCTAATCTCTCAGTGACACAGTGTGTCTCTATCAACACGGAACCGCGTATATCTCCGTAGATACGCTCTACACCCAGGGCAGAACTGAAAGTCTTAGAGTTCTTTGAAATCACATTACCACCGATTAAGCCACCGGGCTTCGATGCCAGGCTGGATACGTAAGAGTTCTCAAGATACACATCACCTAAGGTATGGCAGACGATACGGGTTCCTTTCCCGCTGCCTTTCTCGCCTCGGATATTACCAGCGAACACGTGCCCTGACACGGAAATATCTATTTCCCCGATTTCACAATCGTCAAGGTATAAGTCTCCGTCAATACTACCTGTCAACTTACCTATCTTGCTCCCCTCGTAATATGCCGGCCCTGTAGCGGGAAGCTCCACTGTCGCACCTGGTTGATTCACCTGCACTGCCTCAAGTCCAGGCGGACTCCACTGCGCCGGGGCACCTGAAATCAAGCTAGGCCTGTATCCCTCTGTTCCTTCTTCCCAAATAGGCAGAGGCGCGAATTTCCCGTCTTGCATCCAAATATGCGATGATTCTCCTGTCTCCGGTGTCCACTGTGAGCCGGCGTCATTAACAGCATACCCATTCTTAGTCAGTTCTTTTATGACATTTTTGTGGTGCATAGTTGAATACACCACATGTCTCCAAGCGTCAGATGCTTGTCCGAGCAGGAGAGATACTTTGACCGGACGTTCCCTTGTGCTTGCTTCAGACACCAAGCGATATGTGCTGTTCTCGGAATCTGTCTCAGCTATTCTAGCCACATACGGCATTCCGTTAGCTTCACCCGTCACCGTGAGGGCCAGCAATTCTGGAGTATTCATACCCTCTTGGGAGGCCAAAGTCATTTGATAAAGCCAATGGTTAAGGCCTGCCTCAGCCGCATATAAACCTCTCGTCCTTTCTCCTGACCATACAGCGGTTTGAGTGGCTCGAGCAACCAATGCCGCTGAAGCTACAACCGCCATTGTTATAAGAACAACGATAAAGAGGACGGAGAGAAGAGCCATTCCCTTCTCCGTGCACTTGCCACCAGCCATCTTGAACCCCCCTTGGAAACCGCCCCAGATCAAGATAAACACTAAATGAATATTCTTCCTGATTTGCAGGTACCTTTCTACATGTCTCAAGCCTTTCCTGCAAGAGCATACATGACGCGACATGATATTGCAAAAGTTCTGACCGGTTGTTTTCTTGAGTTGAATCACGTTTTTTCCGAGGCTTTGCTGATAGCATATTGACTTCATCTCTGCATATATGTACTATATGTGTAGTTAGTATAGCATTATTGCATATAGCACTCGATCATAAGAAAGCAACCTGAATGAGGAGGCTCACCATGGACGGACACGATGCACGCAAACCCAATGCACCATGTGTTCAAGGTAGGATGGCAAAATTCATGGAACCCTGTCTCCTATTGCTGCTTCGCGGACAGAGATCTCATGGGTACGAACTCATGGAAAGGCTAGGCGACTTGGGTTTTGAAGGGACTTCCAGTGATATGGCGACTCTCTACAGGACTCTGCGCCAATTGGAAGATGACGGAATGGTATTGTCAGAATGGGAAGAAGGTTCGCAGGGTCCCAAGAAGAGAGTATATGAACTTACAGAGGACGGCCTCATTCTCCTTGAGAACTGGGCTCTGGTAATCAAGGAAAACAGGGACAGACTTGCTAGATTCCTTGTAAAATATGAACAGTAAAATACGTACGCCCTTAATCCAGGGCACGTTGACCCTGTTGGCTCAGATTCAACTTCGCCAAAGTCAGCTAAATAACGAAAGAGAATGGAGGAATAGCGAAATGAGTGGAAGAAGCCCTAACGCAAATAGCAGAAATCGTAGTATCCGGATACTTAGTCAAGTATTGTTCTTGCTCGTATTTATCGCCTTAATCAAGATGAAGCGCCCTATGAATTGGATGATTGTTTTCCTTGGGTCCGCAATTTTAAGCGCCCTGTTTGCCAGGTTTTACTGTGGCTGGATTTGCCCGATAAACAGCGTAATGCAGGTCGGTGAATGGATCGGCAAGAAATTGAAGATCCAAAGAGACGACATCCCTTCCGGCCTCCGTTCCGGCAAATTCGCCTATGTAATGCTACTCCTCACCTTTATGCTTGCCTTCCTTAACATGACAGGTAGGCTTAAGCTACCGTTTCTACTTGTCATGATAGGCTTAGGATTCCTTATGACTCTTAGATATCCGCAAGCAGCTTGGCACAAATACCTGTGCCCCTACGGGGTTATCCTCCGCCTTCCCGGGAGGTTCGCAAAACTGAAAATGAAAGTAGATAACACATGCTCAGGCTGTGGATTGTGCAGAAAAGCATGCCCTGCTGAGGCAGTGGAAATCGAGAATCGTAAAGCAGAAATCGACCCGGCCTTATGTCTCGTGTGCCATGAATGCAGCGTCGTGTGTCCAAAGGATGCGATAGCTTACGGGCTGACGAAACCCGATAAGTCAATATCCCAGAGCATTGCTGAAGGACAAAGGGAATCCTTGTAGTATTGGTATGATTGACTGCATTTCACAGTCTATTAATGTTCCATTCAGGGAGGCTGCATCATGATAGAGGCTTTTGAGGAGATCTATGAGGAGAGAGTAGAAAAGCTTCAGAGCCTTATGGCATCTGATAATATCGGAGGATTTCTATTCACTGCATCGCCGAACCTACTGTATATGACCGGATTTTCAGAAGGGCAAATGCCCAGATTCTTGAGTTTGCTAGTCCCTACATGCCATGAACCTGTGTTTTTGGTTCCTGCGTTATATGAAGAGCAAATCCGTGAGAATACCTGGATCAAGATGATTCAGCCTTGGACTGACGGTGAAGATCCCTTCGCCAAAATGCAGTCCATTTTCAGTGGCAAGGGCCTTGACTCCTCGACAATAGCTGTTGATGATACTCTGTGGAGTTTCTTCCTGCTGAACCTCAAGGAGCAATTGCCAAAAGTCCGGTTCATCTCAGGCGGAAAGTATATGAAACCTTTGCGCAGGATAAAGTCTCCATACGAGAAGGAGCTCATGATGAGAATCGGAGCAATGACTGACGATGTCATGGAAAAAACCATCGCCTTCCTGAAACCGGGTCTTTCTGAGTTGGATATTGTGGATTTCATCGAGAGCGAACTACGCAAGCTGGGCGCAAGCCCGTCCACTGCTCAACCTATAGTAGGATCCGGACAATACAGCGCCCAGCCTCACTATAGACCACAGACAGAGAAAGTAATCCAGCAAGGGGACGCCGTGGTTTTGGACTTCGGAGGAACCTTGAAGCACTACCATTCAGATATGACACGCACAGTGTTTATAGGCGAACCCGATAAGGAATTTCAGAAGATTTATAATGCAGTTCGAGAAGCCCATGATGCTGCCATGGCTTTTGCAAAACCGGGAGTTAAGTGTGAAGACGTTGATAGTGTGGCAAGGCGCGTAATCTCTGACTACGGTTACGGCGAGTATTTTATTCACAGAACCGGTCACGGCATCGGCCTTGAGGTGCATGAAGAGCCGTATATTGTCCAAGGGAATACTGCGATTCTCGAACCGGGAATGGCCTTTAGTATAGAACCTGGGATATATATACCCGGCCGCTACGGAGTCCGGATTGAAGATTGTGGCATTGTTTGCGACAACGGCATTGAACCCTTCACTGAATTTCCCGCTGAGTTGACAGTAAGTTAGTAGATGTGAAGGAAAATCATAGATTGTATTGAATAATTGGGGACAACCGTGTTAACATTAGATTTCAGTATCAACATCTGATACTGACAAGATGACAAGTCAATTTGGGAGGAGGCGGTACCACCCAAGCATTAGTACTTGACCGAAATAAGAGTGCAACTAGAGACAATCAGTGTCCGGATCAGTATGTAACCTGACCCGGGTCGTTCAATACTTCATCAGTAGGGAGGAGAAAGAAGATGAAGAGACTCTCTCTTTGCCTTGTGGCAGCAGTCCTCCTAATAGGACTGTTCGCTGCGGAAGGTATGGCAAAGGACGCATACAAGATAGGTGTCATGACAGGTACAGTCTCGCAATCAGAGGACGAATACCGAGCTGCCGAGATGTTGAGAAGCAAGTACGGCGAAATGATAAAGCACGTTACCTATCCTGACAATTTCATGCAGGAACAGGAAACAACTATAGCCCAAATCCTTGGATTGGCGTCGGATAAGGACGTAAAGGCTATTGTAATATGCCACGCCGTGCCTGGTGCTGTGGCCGCAGCACGAAAAGTCCGCGAAATCAGGCCGGACATAATTTTCGTGTTCGGGGCACCCCAGGAAGATCCCGCAATTGTTAATGTCACCGCTGACTTGTCGTTCATGCCGGACGACGAGGCCAGAGGTGTCACAATCCCCAGGCTTGCAAAAGAACTTGGCGCCAAGAAGTTCCTATTCTATTCATTCCCCAGGCACATGTCTATAGAGCTCCTGGCAAAACAGAGGGATGCCACAAAGGCAGAATGCGCGAAACTGGGAATGGAGTTTATCTTCGTAGCTGCGCCGGACCCAATGGGTGAAGGCGGAATCCCCGCTTCTCAGCAGTTCATTCTGGAAGACGTGCCGAGACAAGTAGAGAGACACGGTAAGGATGTGGCATTCTACAGCACGAACTGTGCCATGCAGGAGCCACTTATCAACGCGGTTCTTGATGCAGGCGCTATCTTCCCCGAACAGTGTTGTCCCAGCCCGACACATGGCTATCCGGGTGCGATAGGCCTTGAAATAACTGATGAAATTCAAGGCAATATGCCGGGAATTCTAGGGGAAATCAACAGAATCGTCGTGTCCAGGGGAGGCGCAGGAAGGTTCGCCACATGGCCTGTGCCTATTATGTGGCTTATTCTTGAGTCCGGCGTAGAGATTGCACGGGACGTGATAGAAGGAAAGATAGACCTTGCAGACATGAACGCCGTTAAGGCAAAAATGTCGTCTATCGCCGGCGTAGACGTAAACATGAAGAAATACTACGAGGATAAAGGCAACTTCTACCTGGTTACATGCGGATCAGTTGTCTTTGGACGTGACACCTTCTAGTGAGATAGGATCAAGAAATCCCCGAATGAACGCAGGCACCGGACAAATCCGGTGCCTGCTTCTTTAGTCTGCGACCGCCACCCGGATCTCCCTGACATCGATAACCTTCACCTTCAGGAGGAGGACTATTTTCTGCACGAGAGTCCCAGTCTCAGGGTTAAGCTCAACGATGGTTTGCTCAATATCCGATTCATCCTGGAAACCCATCCCCTCACGAACAGGATCCCCTGGCCTCACAGGAGGCACTTCTACAAGATCACTGAAGGAAAGCTCCTCTCCCAGGTGCCGAACGAGATCTTCCTCCACTACGAAGAAGATCTGCTTACCCACGACGCCTTGCACAATCGCTTTGCCATCCTTTATCAGCCAGTTGATCTTCTTGAACTCCGCGGTTACGTTCGCTATCTTGATGGCATCAAGGGTCTTTTCTTCACTAATGAACTTCTGCCTCTCAGCTTCCCCGATGACAACTCTTGTTTTGATCAAAACGCCGCTGGGATCTTCCTTAACAGTAATCTGTTGGGTCTGGAAGACCTGAGCAGTAAAGGTTAGCAGGAACTTAGTCACCAAGAGACCTATAATCCTCGAAAACTCTATTCCGATATTCTGGGCAGCAATACTGCAGGTAGGCGTTATGTGGCCGGACATTTGATGCAAGCCTGGGAAATTCACAAAATCGGACACAGCGACCCTTTCTTCCACTGTCCCGGTTTCTCCGTCCTCGGTCTCAAAGCCAATCAACTTCACCATCGTCCCCTGAATGATGACGTTGTCCCCTTCCACAAGACACCGGACATCTTCAAACCTGGTCCTCACGATCTTGATTCCCGCAGCGTCGGGAAGGACTGTCTCTTCTCGGAAGTACTTATGAGTTTCCGCTGACCCTACTTTAACGTTAGCCTTGATGAGTATTCCATCGGGATCCTGCTCCACAGATAGCTGGACAGATCTGGTTACGACAACATCCAGTAGAATTACCACCTTCTGTGTAAGAATCCCGGTAGATTCATCCAGAGCAAATGCTACATTTTCTACCTTCGAGTGGTCTTGCACTTCGTCGCCGGTCGCCACCGGGGTGCCAGGATCCACAAGTTCGATATCAACAAGCTCACTAAGGGAACCTGCGCCTTCTGCAAAGTGGTGTTTAAGCCCATCGGATCCCACGAAGAATATCTGCTTTCCCACGCTCCCCTGCACGATTACCCCTCTCGTGACGACCACGGCTCGGGTAACATCCAGCGTTGCTGATATCTCGGCAACTTTCACAGCCCCTGGAAGGCTGACTTGTCTTTCCAGCAAGACTTCTTTCCTACCACGGCCAATGATCCTACTGGCCAGTATTTCAACGTTTGCATCAGACAACGTCCTTCCCCCCTTCTCGTCAAATCCGGCATCCTTCAAAGACCGGGAGGCTCTACCTGATTAAGCCCGGCGGATAACAGTAACCTGCACGCTGACTACGGCAACGATTTTCTGAAGAAGGACTGAGGTCTCCGGATCGAATTCAAAAAACATGCTCTCAGCACTGACTTGAGTGAGAGATTGCATTCCAGGTCGAGCTGGATCATTAGGATCATTCGGCACAATCTCAACTAATACACTAAAAGGCACTTTCTCCGTTATTTCCTGTGACTCAAATTCCCTGTCCAGAAAGCTAATCTCCTTTTCCAGGGTCCCTTGGACAATGGCTTTGCCTTCAATCACCCTCCCGATATTTGGATCTTCGTCAATTGGTTCCACTGTGATATGTGTTACTTCGAAGGCATCCAGAGTAACTTCGCGTTCCAATAGAACTCTGGTCTCACCTGTGCCGATTTCTACCTTAACTTCCTTCGGTAAGCTGGAGGCTGTCGGATTAGCCGCCTTCACCTGGGGCTGGGCACTTCCTTCTGCCCCTAGCTTGGTAGGGGTAGCGATAACCTTCTGAGGTGGGGGATCTCCGGTGACGCCCCCGGCAATTACATCAATCAGGATGGCTATTTTCTGGGCCAAAACATGACTCTCCGGATGGAATTTCACAACAACGTCTTCCAGAACGGATCTGTTCTGAAAAGGACCGGAAACAGGCTGTGACGGGTTAACAGGAACGACATCGACGGTATCTCCGAAGGAAAGGGTCTCACTGAGGTGGCTCTTGACTCCGGCAGTATTAACAAAGAAGACTTGCTTCTCAATTGTTCCTTCAACGACCGCAGCGTTTCCCACCCGTATCACCTGCGTGACACGAAAGTTTACCACCACCTCAGAAACCTTGATTGCATCGCTGACGGTCTTAGTTTCTTCGATTAGAACCGGCTTCCTACCCTCGCCTGTGATGTCCCCTTCTTCTATGACACGCGCATTAGCGGCAACAGCCATGATCTTATCCCTTCCTCTGAAGGTTGATGGTAACCTATAACAATGATATGAGCGGCATCAGAAGAAGTGCCTGTCAATAATGTGAAAACCTTGCAGCATTACTTCAGGCACAATGTATCCGTTTTCACGGAGAAGAGTAGTTCTAAGACTAGTTCTCTTGACCTGGTTGGCTCTTTTGAGGGGCCGCATGACCTTGTGAGGAACCACAATAAATGAATGGTGCGAGAGGAGGGAGTCGAACCCTCACGGGGGTTGCCCACTAGATCCTAAGTCTAGCGCGTCTGCCATTCCGCCACTCTCGCACTGAAAAGATGGTTTTTTTCTGTCTGCTGTTGCCGAAAACATTCGACACTTTCAGGGAACAACTCGGCTTTACCTGCCAAAACCTGTAACAAGCCCCGAAAGACAAAGTAATTCTATCAGACAAAACGCGAAAAATCAATTACAGTCCCCTGTGTTCCAGGAATTCCGCAGACGCCGTTTTTCCTGGATATGCGTTCCAACTATCGCTCTGGTTATGACCATCAGATTAGATGGGAGTCTTACCCATCTATGAGAGAGCATATAGGACCCCCGCGGAGCATCAACCACAAATCTTTTTTGCTGCATGATTTTCCACCGGCTTTTGAGGGGCGATAGTTTGCGTGGTCGAGAAACAACCACCGTGAGGCTCTTTGGTGGTTGATTTTCAACCAACTTTTTCAGCACAATTGCCTGGATGGTTGAGAATTGACCACCTTAGGGCTTGTTAATGGTTGGTCGAGTAGGCCTGGGGAGTTTCGCCCCAAGCCTCTCACAGAACCGTACGTGAACCTCTCAGCTCATACGGCTCCTGTCATCCAATCGCCGGCCTGATGCCCCTCTGCCAATGGTGGAATAGCCGCGGAGTGGTCTGGGCTAAGTGAAGTAGCATTCGCCAAGCCCTTCCCCAACTCCGCCTTATTGTTTTATACTTCTTCCTTATCCACCTGACGAGGACATGATTCACATAGTTGATTTCCTTCCGAGCTTCACTGGAGCGATAGACCATGAAGTAATTCATCCATCCCCGTATAACGGGATTTAAGAGCTCAGCTAGCTTATCAAGCCCGATGCCATTAGTTCCTTTAACCAGCGCCCGGATCTTCCCCCTGAACGCCTTGGCTGAGTCTTTGCTCACTGCCGGAGTGAAGGCATTAAAGAAGACTCCCTGTTTGTTCTTAGCTCTTCGGGTTCGAAACGTATAGCCAAGAAAGTCAAAGGATGTATTCTCATGCTCTCCTTTGAATCTATCACTCTTGCAGTAGACAATTCTTGACTTCTCAGGGTGTATCTCAAGCCCGCACTCCTTCAGTCTGTCACTCAACTCTTGAAGGATTCTCTTTGCTTCGAGTTCTGTTCGGCAGTGAATCACCCCATCATCCGCGTAACGTGCCCATGGGTTTTTTGGGTGTTCGCGGCTTAGCCAAGTGTCGATGGCGTAATGTAGGAAGAGATTGGCGAGCACCGGACTGATGACTCCGCCTTGAGGAGTACCGGAGTTTCGCTCTCTTAGCTCTCCTGTAGGAAGCATGATGGGTGCCTTTAAAAACCGTTCGATGTACAACACCATCCATTTTTCTTCTGTGTGGTGCCTTACGGCCTTCATCATCAGTTCATGGTCAATGTTATCGAACAATCCCACAATGTCGTATTCAATCAGCCACGGGTACCTCCAGCACCGTTCCCGGGTGACGCCTATCGCGTCACCGGCTGAGCGGTTTGGCCGATAACCGTAAGAGTCTTCAAGGAAGATACGTTCCACCAGGGGTTCGAATTCAAGTCGCACCACCATCTGGGCAATGCGATCCTCTATTGTCGGTATGCCTAATAATCGCTTCTTCCCGTTCTTCTTCGGTATCTCTACGCCTCTGACCGGTTTCGGAAAGTAACTCCCGGATGACATGCGGTTCCATAACTTGTAGAGATTGTTCTCCAGATTCTTCTCATATTCTTCGAAATCGACTCCATCAATTCCCCCGGCCCCATGATTTGCTTTAACAAGCTTGTAGGCCTCAAGGACTCGATGTTTGGAAATCTGAAACGACTTTCCTCCGCCCATAAAATCCTCCCATTTTTCCTATGGTTGTTTCATTTCTGAAGTATAGACGACAAAACCCCTTCGCTCCGTGGCCATTACAGCCCTTTCATCACTACTACGAGTTTTTCCGCACCTAGAATGCGCATCGCTACTTTCATCCTTGACAGTTCCTCGCTTGGATTTTTCACTTGTCATCGTATTCTAGGATTCTCCTGTTCCTTACAAAAGCCTGTGCCATGCTCTTGGGGCCTCTACGCCGGCAGCCGCCTGACTGGTAATCAGGTTTCCGTCAGACTTATCCCAGTTAGGAAAATAACTATCTGGTTTTGACTGCGTTTTCCGTGTTAACGACGCTTCGTCGTACCCTTCACTTTCGTTCAACTTCATGGCACCCACCTGACCGGTTCAATCCGGCCTTTTCCCATCGCGCTCAGCACCATAGCTTTTTGACTACAGCACCCGTGGGCGGTTTGAAACCTGCACCTGAATGCCGGTTCCGAAGGGCCTCCCTTCATCTCTTGTAAAGCTCGACTGGCCTATGCCTTCCCTCCTTCCTTATAGCCCAGTCTTCAGGACACACATTATCGACCACGATCATGCCTCAAGGGGGTAGAATATAGAACACCTCATCACGAAGAATCCCTTCATATGACGATTGCGGATACAAAATCGACCACATTTTCCAGAAAGGTGGGCGAAAAACTACCATCTTTTCCAGCAAAGTGGTAGAATACCTTCCACCTGAGCCTCAAAGAACTATCAAAATCCCTCTTCAGCCCAAAAGAGCGGGCGAAAAACATACACCTTTGCCGTTGGGGGTGGTCGAAAACCTACCACTTGCCGGCTTTTTGCCGCGAAAGTCCAAAAAGGTGGTTGAAATTGGAGCAGCGTTTTCAAAAGTGTGGTCGAAAATCGACCATTTCTCCCTGAGTTCGGTGTATGACATGCTACACTCAATGACTTGCGGAATTCCTTCTCTGTGCTTGTCCTACGTGTTCTTGACATCTTCGCGTATGGCTGAGTTAGGTTACCGCTCTCGGTTGATCACTTCCCAAAAATCGAGAAGAGAGAAAAAGGCTTCAACGCACGCTTGATCTCGGGAATCGCCTCGAGAGCAGCCTGCTCGCCGCACTCGATAATGCGCCTGGCTTCCCAAAACTCGATTCCTGATGCAAATGAAACATGGGGCTCAATGGAGATTCTCGCAAGAGACTTATTTGTTTCATACAGTCTCTGCTGCATAATATCGAAGGAATTAAGGAATATGTCAATAGTCGTCGGTCGTTCTGCCTGCTTATGTTCAACTTTCGGAATGACGCTGACAGCTACAGGAACTGCTCTGGGGTCAAGGGAAGTCAGCACATCCACCGGCACTGGATTTACTACCCCTCCGTCCACAAGAGTCCTGTCTCCCACCCGTATCGGCACGAACACCACAGGAATTGAAATACTGGCACGAATAGCGTCCACCAAGTCTCCTGTGTCTTTGAAAACTACTTCCTCACCGGTAAGTATATCAGTAGCTATTATGGCCACTGGGATCTTGAGCTCCCTGAGATCTTTGCTCCCAACGAAGGAGCGGAGCATCTCCTCTATCTTCTTCCCCACCATTAAGCCTTTAAGCGATGGAATCGGATCTATATGAGCGAGCACCGTCCGTCTTGTAGCTTTAAGGGCAATGCTTTCCAATTCTGCGAGAGGCATGCCTGCAGCGTAGAGCCCTCCTATTAGAGCTCCTATGCTTGCTCCCGAAATCGCCTTTATCGGAATTCCTTCTCTCTCGAAGACCTTGAGGACCCCAATATGAGCAAGCCCTCTTGCTGATCCGGATCCAAGAGCCAAACCGATTCCTCGTCTGTATCCGCTGTTCAATTCTTCCACCTTCCCAGTTTACGAGGCCTGCCCAAGCCACAGCAGGTCTCGACGGCTGTCTTTCTCCATCCCTATGTCACTTTCTTTGTATCTGTCCCTATGCCCGTCGATTTCTTCATGTTCGCCTTCTTAGGGGGCACCAAACCTATGTCAAAACTTACAGGCCTCGGCTCATCTTTTACTTTTTTCCGCCCTCTTCTGATACTTCTTTGTCCTGTCCTTCTCTTCCTTGTACATTAGACTTAAATGAGCTTCAAGTCATAGACTATAGTTCCTTGATAACCGCAACCGAGATGATACCTTATTTGATCCTGAAGGATGTGAGATCTCCCTTGCACTCCTGCCACTCAACAGATATGTTGTCAACTCTTGACCAGGTTGAACCCTCTTCAAGAAGTCTTATGTAAGGAAGTATCTTTGCTTTCTCCCCTTCTGCGACTACTTCAACGCGGCCGTCGCACAAGTTCTTGACCCAACCGGTAAGCCCAAAGGCGTTCGCATATCGCCCTGCGAAACTCCGGAAACCCACGCCCT
>JAPXLY010000011.1:0-25500 GCA_033809295.1 Bacillota bacterium | reverse complement strand
AAAGTGGAGCAGGCTCGTGAATCGGCTGAAAAACAGGTCAAACCTGTTATGATCCTGAAAGGGCAGACCATCATACGGCGGGGCGAGATTGCCACTCCGGATCATATAGATATTCTACATGATCTGGGGTTACTGTCTCCGGCATTTGATGCCGTGACTTTAGCGTGCATAATGGTGATGATAGTTGTTCTCCTATCCGGTATGGGTGTCTATTTGTATCTCTATCGAAGGGACATTTTCACCCAAACCAAGACTCTCCTGATTCTGGGTACGGTAACGGTTCTCACTGTGTTTCTTATAGCAGTGATTTCGTCCATACCATGGGAGGGGGCAGGTTTTCTTGTCCCTGCCAGCCTGGGGACGATGCTCATTGCCATTCTTGTTGATTCGCAGCTTTCGCTGCTTGCCGGGGTAGTATTCGGAGTCCTTACAGGGATAATCAGCGGTGGTTCTCTCGCTGCCGCTGTCATAGCAATGCTGTCCGGTGTTGCCGGAGCGTTTGCAGTAACGAGAATATCAGAACGGTCTGACCTGATGCGGGCAGGTGCGGTTGTGGGGGCAGCCACAGCCTGTGTTATTGCTGTTGCAGGTCCGCTTACAGGGAATTACCAGATCTCGCGTATGTGGTATATGGGTGTTCTAAACGGCGTCCTTTCTACGGTAATTACCATAGGCTTCTTGCCGTTCTTCGAGAACATATTCAAGGTTACCACGCCTATTAAGCTTTTGGAACTGTCAAACCCTAATCAGCCGCTACTGCGAAGACTCCTCATGGAAGCGCCCGGCACTTATCACCACAGCATTATCGTGGGTAATCTGGCAGAGGCGGCTGCCGACGCTATTGGCGCTGACTCCCTGCTGGTTCGGGTTGCGGCGTATTATCATGATGTGGGGAAGACAAAGAGGCCTTACTTCTTTGTTGAGAATCAATTGATGCAGGATAACCCCCATGACAAGTTGGCTCCGACTCTGAGCACACTGATCATAACTTCCCATATTAAGGACGGAGTTGATATGGCATCCCGAAGTGGGCTGCCGGGGTCAGTCATCAGTATCATGAGAGAGCATCATGGAACCACTTTGGTGCCATACTTTTATCACAAGGCCAGTGAGAATGCAAAGGAAGAAGTCGTTGACGAGAAAGATTTCCGATATGTGGGGCCGAAGCCACAGACTAAAGAGTCAGCCATAGTCATGCTGGCTGACTCTGTCGAAGCTGCTGTCAGATCCTTGTCCAAGCCTACTCCGGGCCGTATCGAAGGGCTTGTCAGGAAGATAGCCAAGGAACGGCTTGCAGACGGTCAATTCGATGAATGTGACCTCACCCTTAAAGATCTTGACGGGGTAGCTAACGCTTTTGTGCGGGTGCTTAGCGGGATATATCATCCCAGAATCGAATATCCTGATATTCCCCAGAAGGATATCGATGCTAAGAAGGTTCACGGCAGTTAAGCAGCTTTTGCCTATGGGGGGTACGCAAGTTGCCTGTGGAAATTTCAGACATCCAGGACACTGTGGAGGTTACATCCGAGGCGTCCGATATCGCGAGAAGGGCGGCGATTAAGTGCCTCAAACATGAGAACGTGCATCCGAGTGAAGTTGAGGTAAGCATAGTCTTTGTGGATGACAGTCATATTGCGGCATTGAATCGAGAGTACAGAGGACTTGACGGTCCTACTGACGTTCTCTCATTTCCTATGGATGACCCCGGTATCCCGGGGGATGAACCTGTTCCTCTGGGAGATATCGTGATTTCCTTGGAGACTGTAGAGAGAGAGACTCAGGATTCAGGGGAATTTCTCAATTACTTGGCGCTCCTTGTCGTGCATGGGCTTTTGCATTTGTTGGGTTATGACCATGAGAGTGATGAGGATGCTGAGGTCATGGAAGGGCTGGAAGCCCAGGTGCTTGCTGAACTAATCTGACTGCGCCGCCTCGAGCCCGGCGGCTCCAGGATGTTTTTAGGGCGTGACTGGGGGAGCCATTGGTGAAAACACGTTCTTTGGGTGAGAGCTTTCGGTGTGCTTTTCAAGGAGTCGTTTTCGTTCTCAGGACTGAAAGGAATATGGTACTCCATTTCGTTGCAGCGGTGTTAACGCTTCTGGTTGCTGCCTTATTTGGAGTCACTAAGTTGGAGCTTGCGTGCTTGACCTTAACGATAGCCATCGTTCTCGTCTGTGAGCTGACAAACACCGCTCTTGAGATTCTCTGTGACATAGTGTGTGCGGACGTGGAGCCAAGAATAAGAAGGGTAAAGGATATAGCAGCAGGTGCTGTATTAATAAGTGCAGTGTCCGCTGTTATCGTAGGAATTCTTGTGCTTGGGCCACGAATTATTTCGGGAATTAAATGGTTTTTTTACGTATAATTGGATCGAGGTTTAGCTGTAGCGTGGTGGAATTGAGGAGGCTTTGAGTATGAGAGAGTCTGTCCCAGCCGGTCTCAAAGCACTTATAGCATTTCTTGTCATAGTAATGGTAGGAAATGTGCTCATACTTGCCAGATCCTTGGAACTCCTGAAGTTTCCCGGGGAGATTACAGATACCGAGGTAGTTCGGGGGGGCGCCAGGGTTCTCGCGGCTTATTACGAGAAGACCATTGCCGACGCAGGCCTTTCCAGGAATTCCGCAGTCAGAGATGCGCTTGCGAAATTCAAGTTTGAGGTAGAGCAGGGTGCAAGCGGCGAGGAGATTGCGCAAGTAATTTGGGCATATGGAAGGGCAGTACAGGATGTGATCGCCCGTGAAGAGGAAAACCAACGCAGGGAGTTTGTGCTCTGGGTTGTGAATCAGGATCCCGGGCTGAAAGAGGTTGAGGACAAGGCCGGCATTAACGTGTCCCTTGGTCAGGACGGCCTCGTGTGTATAGACTCAGTTGGCATTGCCCTATCGGAGGCAACGATTTCCAGGCTAAGAAATGATCCCGGCATCACAAAGCTGTCTCAGCCTGTGGACATTGAGGTTATGGATGGAAAAGCTCAACTGGTGACACCCCGTACAGTGCAAGACGCCATGCGAGTGCTCCAAAGCGAAGTAGTGTCGCTTCGCGCGACTCTCGAGAACCTGCGGAAAACGGCAGGATACAGCCAACTTGAGGGACATGGGATAACCGTCTCTGTATATGATGCCCGCGGCGGGGGGTACTTGCGCGAAGAGGTTGTGCAAGAGAGAGATATCAGGGACATGGTCAATGAGTTGTTCGCTGCAGGCGCAATGGGCGTCGAAGTAGGAGGCCAACGTCTTATTGCCACATCTTCCGTAAGAAGTGCAGGCCCTCTTCTCCTTGTTGATCAACAACCAATCCCTGTAAATCCTGTAGTGATCAAGGCAGTGGGCGATCCGGTGTTGCTTGAAAGCAGTCTCGAGCTAATCATAAACAGCCTGAGGCCGTGGGGTATACAAGTGGAAGTTGAGAAGAAAGATGTCCTGGTACTCTCTGCCTACCGGAGGGAGGGCTTGTGGTAATGAAGGGCGGGGACGGCGACAAGGTTCTTGTGAAGGAACCCTTCCTAAGCTCCTTGTTGAGACCAATGTTCATTTGCGCGGCAATTCTTCTTTTACTTGACATGCTTATGGTAGCGAGAACACTGTCATTCTTCCATTTTCCCGGCGAACTGGATGAATTTGGAATGGCGCAAAGAGGAGGGTTCGGCGTAGCGGTTCAATTGGAGAATTTTGCAAAGCAAGTCGGAGCGCTTCATCTCCCTGAAGTTCAAAACGTGCTTTCCAGGCTCGATATTGCTCTTGGCTTGGCTGCCAGTCCTGCTGAGGTAGCTCGCGCATTGTCAGTGGAAGCGCGAGAGGCTCAAGAGGTGATAGCATTTGCCCATGAAGATTCCGCAGGTTCAAAGAACAGGATGGGCGAGAGCTCACAAATAAAAGAGCAGGTCCAACAACTCCAAGAAGAAGTACGGGTGCTTCGTGAAGAGCTGGAGAAGCTCAGCCAGGTAGCGGGATTTGCCGAGCTCTCAGGGCCGGGAGTTGTTGTTCACGCTTTTGACGCGGAGGACGGATTCCGCAGCCGCGAAATAATCCACGATAAAGATGTACGGGATATTGTGAACCTGCTTTTTTGGAGCGGGGCCAAAGGGGTAGAGGTGGGAGGCAAGCGAATAATTGCCCAATCATCCATCAGATGCGCAGGACCGGTCCTTTTGGTGAATCACTTGCCGGTAGCTGTTAATCCGGTGGTCATAAGGGCAGTCGGGGATAGTGATGTGCTCGTGGAGAGCCTCTTTGAGTTGAATGAGAAACTGCTTGCCGACGGTAAGACACTTGAGATTGAGACTTCGGAAATGATTACGCTTTCTGCGTATACTAAGGGATATGGCCAGCAGCCCCGATAAAGGCCACCGGGAATAGCCAGGGGGGATAGTTGTGGAGGATAAGGACTTAATAACGCACGCCAGAGAAGCCAGGGAACACGCTTATGCGCCGTACTCCCGTTTCAAAGTGGGAGCCGCGCTCCTGGGAAGATCCGGCAGAGTGTATACAGGCTGCAACGTTGAAAACGCGTCATATCCTGCAGGAACATGCGCGGAAAGGTGCGCTGTGGGGAAGGCGGTCTCTGAAGGTGAAAAGGAATTTGTGGCAATTGCGGTCATTGGCGATTCCCTGGGGCCGTGTGCTCCTTGTGGAATTTGCAGACAGGTTCTTTGCGAGTTTAACCCTGACATGAGAGTCATCATGACAAATCTGGAAGGCGACACTCTGGCCTTGGTTGCTTCAGAACTGCTACCCGGAGCATTCACAAAAACGGATCTTCCGGACGCATGATTCATGGACCGAAGCTGCCGAGGAGGCCTTAGGAAGGAGAATGCTCTAGTTCGGTGCTGGTTAAAGACTTTGATTACTACTTGCCCAAGGAATTGATTGCACAAGAGCCTACGGAACACAGAGACGAATCACGCCTGATGGTTGTCGGACGGTACGGCGGAATACAGCACAGAAGATTCTCTTGCCTGCCGGAGTTCTTGAATCCAGGAGACGTCCTTGTATTGAATGATACCCGGGTTATGAAGGCTCGCCTGTTGGGAACGCGGGAAGATACAGGCGGGAAGGTTGAGGTGTTGCTTCTCGCCCCTGTCTCTCAGGCAGACTGCACCTGGCAAGCTTTGGTGAAGCCCGGAAGAAGGGGGCGTCCGGGCACAAGGCTTGTTTTTGATCCCTGTCTCAGCGGGGAAGTCGTGGGTATTACCGAGTCAGGTGTAAGAGTAATAAGATTCTCCCCGGATGGGAGTTTTGAGAGTATTGTAGAGAGAATCGGAGAAGTGCCGCTTCCTCCATATATTGAAAAGGACATAGAAGATGCTGAGAGATATCAGACAGTGTATGCCCGAAACTTAGGTTCAGCGGCAGCGCCCACCGCAGGCCTGCACTTTACTCCGGATTTGCTAAATGCGGTCTCGGAAAAGGGTGTGAGCATTGTCAGGCTTACGCTCCATGTTGGGCTGGGCACTTTCAGGCCGGTGAAAGTGGACGTTGTGGAAGAACACAAGATGCACGCGGAGCACTTTGAAGTAACGGAGGAAGCAAGAGACTTAGTGAATCAGGGGATAGACCGCGGCGGAAGGATCGTAGCGGTGGGAACGACAACCGTTCGTACACTGGAAAGCCTTCCTATGACCGGAGACGGGAGAATCCTTGCTGTTTCAGGCTTGACCTCGAAATTCATCTATCCGGGCTACAGATTCAAGGTGGTGGATTCCATCGTGACTAATTTCCACTTGCCTAAGTCCACCCTTCTCATGTTGGTTTCGGCATTCAGCGGTTATGAGAGGATTATGGCCGCATATGAGCTTGCAGTCAAGGAGCGATATCGTTTTTTCAGTTTCGGTGACGCCATGCTTTTGCTTTAAGATTATAGAAGGGATGTGCCGGGTTAAGATTGAAGTTTGAGGTAGAGGCCACTGCAGACGGAACCAAGGCCCGTGCAGGCGTTCTCACAACGCCCCACGGAGTCATCAAGACCCCGGTTTTCATGCCTGTCGGGACTCAGGGGACGGTGAAAGGCTTATCTTCCCATGAGCTTACTGAAGCGGGAGCCGGCATCATTTTGGCCAATACATATCATCTATATTTGAGGCCCGGCCATGACGTGATACGTGAAGCAGGCGGGTTACATGCTTTCATGAATTGGAGCGGCGCGATACTGACTGACAGCGGAGGGTTTCAGGTAGCGAGTCTGGCCGGACTTCGGGAAATCACCGAAGACGGGGTTAGATTCACGTCCCACATAGACGGGTCAACTCATTTTCTCGGGCCAGAGGTTGCAGTTGCTATCCAGGAAGCTCTGGGCGCAGATATCATAATGGCATTTGATGAATGTGTTCGTTATCCTGCAAGTTACGATTACTTGAAAGAGGCTAACATAAGGACTGTCAAATGGGCGGAGCGGTGTAAGGAAGCCAAGTCCCGGGAGGATCAGGCTTTGTTTGGAATTGTCCAGGGAGGCGTATTCCCGGATCTTAGGGAGGAAAGCGCAAAGGCCTTGGTGAGGATTGGTTTTCCGGGTTATGCAATCGGCGGCCTGTCGGTAGGGGAGCCTAAAGACGAGATGCTTGTTGCCTTGGAAAGTGCAATAGAGCATTTGCCTGAGGATAAACCCAGGTATCTGATGGGGGTAGGCACGCCATGGGATTTCGTGGAAGGAGTCGCCCGCGGAGTGGACATGTTTGACTGTGTATTACCGACACGTATTGCCAGGCATGGCACTGTATTTACCGCTCAAGGCAAGGTTATCGTGCGTGACAAGCCGTACGAGCGGGATTTCTCACCACTTGATCCCTCGTGTGATTGCATGGTATGCCGCAATTACACTCGTGCATATCTCCGTCATTTGATTAGGGCTAAAGAAATGCTGGGAGCAAGGCTCCTTTCTTACCATAATGTATATTTTTTCATAAAGTTCATGCGAGATATTCGTAATGCGATTGTAAATGGCACTTTTCCTCAATTTCGGGAGGATTTTCTGAGGCTCTGTGGAACTAACGAAGAGTAAATAACAGCCGGCGTGGAAAATTACCACAAGAGGTGAAGTAAATGGGTGCACAACAAGGTTCGCTGACGTCGAGTCTAATAATGCTTGCGCTGATGTTTGGGATCTTCTACTTTTTCCTGATAAGACCCCAGCAGACTCAGCAGAAGAAACGGCGGGAAATGCTTGATTCCTTGCGCAAGGGGAATACGGTAGTTACAATTGGCGGAATCTACGGTCAGATTGTCGAGGTAAAGGACGATTCACTAATAATCCAGATTGCTGACAACGTAAGGATTAGGACTGTGCGCGGTGCAGTCAATTCGGTTCTCGGCAAAGGTGAGGCTACAAAGGATAAAGAGCCTGAATTAGCCGAGTGACACGTTTAGGATTCCGAGCTCTTACTGGAGGGAGAGTACTTGAGAAAGAAATTCCTTGTGTGCTCTGTCCTGCTGTTAGCCTTGTGTTTTTCCTACCCTTCTTTTGCCGGAACCGTAAACCAGGTGGAGGAACTCGCCAAGAAGTACGTTCTGGCAGTTGAATCAGGAGACTATGAACAAGGGATGCAGCTTGCCACAGGGGCGGCAGTGTCTTGGGTAGAATACATGAAGGCTTCAGGGGCCTACCGAGACGGCCCTGTTGAGGTTATCTCATGTGAGAGCACGGAGTTTTCCGGTTATTGGCTGGTTAAAGTCGTGTTCCGGGACAAGGACGGGGACTTCGGTGTCAGGTATGTGAGAGTTGCAAGATCCAACGAATCGGAATTTGCAGTCATTGATGACGGTAGACGGGGGCGGGGTTGGGCTTCAGACAGTTTCATGCCTGGGATAATATTCCAAGAGCCTGTTGAAATTGACGGCTTGCGCATAACTGTGTTATCTTTGCTGGAATTACCGTCTGAGATTAAATTCGATATTCTCATAGAGAATGAGCTTGACTGCGAAGTGGCGATCTATCCGCAGCTTGAAGCATATTATACTGTTGAGACGACGCGAGTCAGGAGAATGCATTACTATCCGATGCCAATAAGAGACAGTGACATTGACGGACCGATTGCGGCTCGGACTTCCAAAAGGGGATTCCTTATCTTTCCGAAGTTTATGGCTGATTTTGCCGGCGATCCCAACCTTGAAGGCTTAAGGTGGGTTCTATACATACCGTATGGAGTTGACCGGCAATTTGCCATTGAACGTTAGTTTCCTAAAACTCGAGGCGCCCTCTGTGACGGAGGACGCCTCTCATTCGGCGCTGTCGGTGGTTGGAAGTGGATATTACGTAAGTATGGAAGGCTGCTTGAGAATATCAATAAAATACCCCGGGCTGCCACAACTGTATAACGGATCTTGCATCGATCCCCAGCCATAATTGGTCTGCTTCCATGATTATGGGCCCCCAGGTTCGGACGAATTCTTCACTGACCGTACGTGTCGCATACCCCCCGTCAGTAGATGCGATCCAAAGGATTGAGCTTCCTTCCGGGGCAGATTGCCTGAACCAGCTTGCCCTTGCCACGACGTAACTCAGTTGCTGTGGGGCTTGGAGTATTTCCTGCTCCTTTTCGTCTTCAACGAGACCTTTGATATACTGTTCCATTTCAAGGAATTCTTCTTTCGTATATCCGCGCTCTATAGGAATCACTTCCTTTCACTTTAGACGATCTTCCTTCTTAACGCCGCGAAGTGCTCTTCTTGCATTGCTTCATAGTCAGAGTCTACTTTGACGAGGTCACTAAGGGGGGCGTCAGCCATCACCCGAAAGCATATGCCTCGCAACAAGGCGATACCTTCATTGAGAGACACCACTCTAAAGACTACGTCCTCATCGTGAGACTTCCTAACTACAAGGTCACCGATAGCCAGGAATTCCGTCATTTCCCTCCCCCCAAGGTACATTTACATCCTGGCGCATCCACATGCTTTCATGTCAGGATCAGAGCTCGCATCCATATGACTGAATCAGCTTCCTGTCCTCGCTATAGTCTATGTAAAAAAGGTGTACGAAGTCACAATCTAAGACATTTTCGGCTATTCCAAACGTAACGTGAGCAATTGCCGGGGCTTTCCTGAGATAAGATACGTAACGAGGAAGAGGCAAATTGACAAGCTAATACCTAACTCATATAATGGGGTTGTGCAAATTTGGGGTGGCGAAGGAGGAACCCAGTGTATGAGGCCAGGAATCATCTGGAGGTTTGTCGGTGTAGTTGCAATTGTGGTCGTATGCGCCCTGGCCATCTGGAAGCTCCCGATTAATCTTGGGCTCGATCTGCGTGGTGGCACTCGGATGATCCTCGAAGCCAGGGATACCGAGACAGTCAAGGCTGATGATGATGCTGTTGCCCGCGCAAAGGAAGTCATTGAGAGACGGGTGAACCAGTTGGGTGTTGCTGAGCCTGTGATCTACAGGCAAGGAGCGAGGCGTATTATCGTGGAACTGGCGGGTGTAAAAGACCCGCACAGAGCCAGGGAAATTATAGGACGTACCGCTCAACTGGAATTTAGAGATGAACGCGGCAATGTTATCATGACCGGCAATGACTTGAGAACTGCAGTAGCCGGGTATGATCAGTATAGCCGTCCTGCCGTGAACTTTGAACTTACCCCGGAAGGCGCAAGGAAATTCGAGAAGGCGACATTAGATAATATCGGGCGGAGAATCGCCATATACCTTGATGAGGAACTCCTCTCAGCGCCGGTAGTCCAAACCGTGATCAAAGACAAGGGCCAGATTACCGGATTAGGTAGTATGGACAGAGCAAAGGATCTCTCCATGATGCTCAGGGCAGGCGCTCTTCCCGTACCTTTGGAAGTCCTTCACGCTGAAGTCCTTGAGCCTACCCTTGGCCAGGAAGCCATAGACCGGAGCAAGGTAGCCGCTGCTATCGGAGCCGGCCTTGTAATTCTGTTTATGCTGGTTATCTATAGGTTTCCCGGGTTTGTGGCAGACATTGCGCTTCTGATATATGCGGTAATAGTCATGGCTGCCTTGGTCAGCCTTAAAGCAGTGTTGACTTTACCGGGAATAGCAGGCCTTATTCTTTCGGTAGGCATGGCTGTGGACGCCAATGTCATTATCTTTGAGAGGATTAAGGAAGAACTTCGCGGCGGCAAGCGCATACGTGCTGCTATTGAAGGCGGATTCTCCCGAGCTTTCGGATGTATTCTTGACTCAAATGTGACGACGCTGATTACTGCAGGCGCCCTTTACCTGTTCGGTTCAGGCGCTGTCAGAGGATTTGCAGTAACGCTTGGATTAGGAATTATCTCCAGCATGTTTACGGCTGTGGTCGTGACGAAGTTGATCCTTGTTTCGATAGTGGATAGAAATCCTGAAAAATACAGAAAGCACTTCGGAGTTTAGGGAGGTCGGCGCATTGGATATCATCGGCAAGAGACGAACATACCTTGCCATCTCGGCCATCCTGGTAGTCATAGGAATAATCGCTTTAGGGGTGAGCGGCCTTAATCTGGGAGTGGACTTCACAGGCGGATCCCTCATTAGGCTGAGGTTTGACAAACCGGTTTCAGCCTCCGAAGTCAGCCGCGTCCTGACAAGTAGCGCGTTGGCTGACATGAACCTGAGGAAAGCTGTTATACAGCCGATCCGGGGCACATTTGATGTGCAGATCAGAGCGCAGGTTGAAGGTAGGCCATTGAACACCGAACAAGTGAATAGGATAGTGGATGAGCTCTCCGCCGATTTCGGCGCTGCAAGCCTTGTGGAATCCCAGATGGTGGAGGCAGTTATCGGAAAGGAACTCCTCAATAAGGCGGTTCTTGCCATAATCCTTTCCTGTCTTGGTATTGTTGCATACGTGTCCTTAAGATTTGAGTTTAAGTTCGGTGTCGCTGCCGTTTTGGCTCTGATTCACGATACCATATTAGTGCTTGGGGTATTTGCATTTCTCGGAAGGCAGGTAAATAGCCCGTTTATTGCTGCTATCCTCACAATTATCGGTTACTCTATCAATGATACCATCGTGATTTACGATAAGATCAGGGAGAACTTGAAATTCCGCAAGAAGGAGACGGTTGAGGAAATAGCGAACAACAGCATACTCCAGACTATGACAAGATCCATCAATACAGTCCTTACCACCCTCCTGGCAGTGCTCGCGCTGTATTTCTTCGGCGGCGCCAGTATCCGGGATTTCAGCCTTGCCATTATCTTAGGGCTTTTGGTGGGGACATACTCGTCAATATGCATAGCCCCTTCACTTTGGGTGGAGTGGACACTTTGGGATAGAGAGCGAAAGCGGAGGCAAGTTGTTTCCGGAAGAACGAATCCCAAGGAAGGACTTATGTAGGGTCTCAAACCCGTATGACAGAAGTGCGCCTTTCGATCAGGCGCCTTATTCTTTGGGTAATGACCGCAAAAACGCCGGACCATCCTGAAAGCACGAATATGATGATCCAGTCCAATCCGTCCAGGGCCACAGTGCGGAATATCCCTTGAGCCATAGGCAGGTACACTGCTGCGAGTTGCATGGCGCCGGAGATTATTACAGCGCCTATGAGATACGGATTTGTCAAGAGATCTGTTTCTGACAGGCGGTGATACTCTGATCGGCAATGAAACACGTAAATGAGCTGTGCCATCACGAGACATGTAAATGCCACTGTCCTTGCTCTTGTGAGTTCGGAGTAAAGAGCTAAGGATGTTATGAACGCCACAGTAGTACATGTTCCAATAATGATTCCTTGGGATGCGATTTTCAGTCCCAGGCCTTCAGAAAACACCCCTTCCCGGGGGCGGCGTGGTTTCCGTGACATGGCTTGAGGGTCCAAAGGATCCACACCAAGGGCAATCGCAGGGAGCCCGTCTGTCACTAGATTCATCCACAAGATCTGAATAGGCACGAGGGGCAACGGAAGACCGATAACGACCGCTATCAGCATGGTTAAGACTTCGCCTGCGTTACAAGCCAGAAGATACCGAATGAACTTACGGATATTATCATATATGGCCCTTCCTTCTTCTACAGCAGCTACGATAGTAGCATAGTTGTCATCTGCCAGGACCATGGCAGATGCCTCTCTCGTGACATCAGTCCCTGACAGTCCCATTGCGACTCCGATATCTGCTTCTCGTATGGCAGGGGCGTCATTTACTCCGTCACCTGTCATTGCCACGATATGCCCATGGGCCCTGAGGGCTTGCACTATCCTTAGCTTGTGTTCAGGGTTTACCCTTGCGAATACCGTTGAATTCTCCACGCATTCCAAGAGCCTGTCATCACTCATATTGTCCAGTTCGCTTCCGGTTATCGCAAGATCGTCTTTGCCGGAGAGATCCAGGGCGCGAGCTACGGAAACAGCAGTGCCTACGTGGTCTCCGGTAATCATGATTGTGCGAATTCCTGCGCCCCTGGCCAGGGCGACCGACTTCTTCACTTCTTCGCGCGGCGGATCTTCCATTCCCACAAGCCCCACAAAAGTGAGATTTGCTTCGGCGCTGTCCAGATCCCGTCCGGCGAGTTCCGGCAGACGGCGATACGCAAGCCCCAGAACGCGAAGCCCCCCGGATGTCATCTGCGAGTTTTCACTGAGAATTCTCTTTTTCTCCCGAGGGGAAAAGTCTTGAACCCTGCCTGATTCGAGTATGCCGGAGCACAGATTCACAATGACTTCCGGAGCGCCTTTTGTGTATGCGATGAACCCTTTTGATTCCCGGTAGACCATGGTCATCCTTTTCCTTTCCGAATCGAAAGGAATTTCATGCACGGGAGAATTCGGAGGGCCCGGAGTCCGAGGCAACAGCCCTGCTTTGACGCCTGCCACAACAAGGGCGCCTTCCGTGGGGTCTCCCAGGATCTCCCATCTAGGGGCCGGTCCTGCTTTTTGCCGTGATATGAGGGGATCTGAGGTCACTGCTTTGCGGTTTCGGGTTAAGGTGGCATTGCTACAATAGAGCCCGATTTTGAGAGCGAGCAGAAGATCGGTTGTGCCTCCCGGGTCGATTCGCTGTCCTGACATGAGGAATTCACCGTAAGGAGCGTATCCCACTCCTGTTACTTCTACCTGTCTGCCTCCGACAAAAAGCTCTCTTACAGTCATCTCATTCCTTGTAAGCGTACCGGTTTTATCAGCGCAAATCACCGTGACGCACCCGAGAGTCTCCACTGCCGGGAGCCTTCTGACAATTGCATTACGTCTTCCCATGCGTTGAACGCCTAAAGCCAAGGCAATTGTCACCACAGCCGGAAGGCCTTCAGGGATTGCTGCCACAGCCAAACTGACGCCGGACATTATCATTTCCACCGGATCCCCGCCTCGCATGAAGCCTGCAATTGCCACAAAAGCGCACAGAGTTATGCTGACTGCAACGAGAATGCGTCCTAAGTGCTCCAGCCTGCGCTGTAACGGGGTAGTCTCATCTTTTTCCGCCTGGACCATGTGTGCAATTTTCCCTATTTCGGTTGACATTCCCGTTTCCACAACGATTCCTTTTCCGTGCCCCCTTGTGACTACAGTCCCCATGAACACCATGTTACGCCTGTCCCCCACGCCGGAAGATTCGGGGAGAAGGTCGTGGGCTGTCTTTGCCACCGGAAGGGATTCGCCGGTGAGAATGGATTCTTCCACTTCCAGCCGGGCGACTTCGATGAGACGGGCATCTGCCGCTATCCTGGTCCCCACCTCAATCACGAGGATATCCCCTGGGGCGATATCACACGCCTTGACCTCTATAGGGACTCCCTCTCTGATGACCTTTGCCGAAGGGGCTGCAAGCTGTTGAAGGGCTTCCAGGGAGCGTTCTGCACGATATTCCTGGATGAATCCGAGAAAGGCGTTGAGGATCACTATAGTGATTATGGTGACGGTATCTCCAAGTTCTCCAAGGGCAAAAGATGCCAGGGCAGCGGCACATAGCACAAGCACCATAAAATCGCGAAATTGGCTGATGAGAATTTGAAGGGGCGAAACCCGTCTGACCTTCTCCAACATGTTCTTCCCCAAATGAACCAGGCGTCGCTCGGCCTCTCTTCCGGTGAGCCCTGAAATCATGCTGGTTTTCAGAATGGAAGATACGGCAGAAGGACTGAGCGTATGCCATAATAGTTGGCAAGGGACCTGCAAGACATGGGACCCCCTTCTGTTTGAACCTGTCAATAATTATTGATATTCACTTGTCCAAAAGATAATACCTTATTGACTGGTACTCCATAGCTTCATATACTACTTCTGACGGGAGCTGGTAGAGTTGATGTTTGACGGCATTGTAATGGCTGCGGTAGCCGCTGAATTCAGACAGAATCTAATTGGGGCCCGGGTAGACAAGATCTACCAACCGTCCAAGCTTGAGCTTACTATGACTATGCGGCAACCCGGGCGCAATATCACGGTTGTTGCATCGTCCCGGCCTGAAGCAGCTCGAATTCATATCACACAAATTGGGCGTGAGAATCCCCTGGTTCCGCCTGCGTTTTGCATGCTTCTTCGGAAGTACCTCATAGGTTCCAGGGTTATGCATGTTGCACAATCAGGCCTTGACAGGGTTCTTGAGATTACGTTTCTGCGATCCCGGGAAGAGACGCCGAAAGCCTTGGTGGTAGAGGCAATGGGAAGACACAGCAATATAGCACTTGTCGACAAAGCATCCGGTATGGTCCTGGACAGTATCAAGCATATCGGTTCCGATTTGAGCAGAGTGCGTCAGATGGGGCCCGGGATTCAATATACGCAGCCACCGGCCCAGGATAAGCTGGACATACTCGTCGCATCCAAGGAAGACTTGGATGACGCATTATGCCGGTCTCAAGCTAATACTCCTTCTGTGCCTCTTGACAGGTTGCTTGTGTCTTTATTTGCAGGCTTTGGGCGGGAGTCGGCTGGCCGGGTTCTTCGTGAGGTAGGCCTTGTGCCTGACATTACATGCTCCGCCCTTGACCGGGATAGCGCGGCACGACTCCGGGATGCCTTATTGCGTCTCGCTGATTCCATTCGTGATGAGACTCATCTTCCATGCGTAAGTCGGCTTCTGGATTGCGCGTACTCGCTTAAAGAGGACGAAGATGCGCTTTCCGGGCAAAAGGCGGAACTCCTTAACGTAGTAGACTCGAATATTGCACGATGCAGACGGAAAGCAAAGGCTCAGGATGAGGAAATATCCCAGGCTAACAAGGATTTGGAGTGTCGAAAACTAGGTGAGCTGATACTTGCCAATGCCCCGCAGATAGGTGCGGGGATGGGCTCGGCAAAGTTGGCGGATTACTTCGACCCTCAAGGCAGAGAGATCGAGGTTCCGCTTGACCCTAGGCTGTCTGCACCGGAGAATGCCCAGCGTTACTTCAGAAGATACGCGCGGGCTAAACGAGTATTGGAAAGTGCTGACCGGCAGATGAAGGTGACCCAGGCTGAACTCAAGTATCTTGAGCAGGTATCCATGACCATCCGGCAAGCAGACAAGCAAGGAGAGTTAGGAGCTATCCGTGCTGAGCTTATGGAGCAGGGTTATCTTCAAGAGGATGCGGAAAGCGCCGCGAAGAGAAAGGGGCCAAAGGCAAAAGGCGAGGTTTCGCTGCTATCCTTTGCCGTTCATGGTTATACGGTTATTGCCGGTAGGAACAACAAAGAAAACGATTTGATTACCATGAAGATGGCGCGCCCGGACGATATTTGGATGCACGCTCGTGGGATTCCCGGCGCACATGTGGTATTAAGGACAGACCAAGTGGAAGATGAGATTCCTGAAGAAACGCTTCTTGTTACTGCAGGGATTGCTGCCTACTTCAGCAGAGGGAGAACTGATTCGAAAGTGGCAGTGGATTACACCCGTAGGAAGAATGTGAAGAAACCTAAGGGTGCACGCCCAGGTATGGTAACGTATGATCATCAGAAGACGATAATGGCATCTCCAGAGCTTCCACCCTCTGATATCATGCGGTAGCTTCCCTGATTTTGCGCTCCAATTCAAGGACTTCCCCGAGGATACGATCGCCTAAGCGTTCAACTGCAGGGAAATCCATACTTTCCGAGTAGATGGCCTGGACCTTATCATATTCCTCTTTTGCATCATGCAGGCACCGGACAGCTCTTCGGACTGCCTGGCCAAAACGTTGTTTTGCGTCGGCAATTGCGGACTCGTACTTACCGGCGATTTTCATTGAGACGGCCTGGCCTGTTTCGATGACCCTGTCAATATCTTTCATAGGGTCAATAAGATGTGGCCAAGACGAGCTTACCAAGGCTACCCCGAGTTCGGGTATTACTGCATGTTCCACCTTCGACGGATCAAGAGGGCAATGGTAGAATTCAACATCGAACCCATGACTCAGGGCTTTCTCAGCTATTTTTTTGACAATAGTTGATTTTCCGGTTCCGGGTTCACCTTTTAGGATATATCTTCGTGATGCATGCCCTACTATGGTCCGGAGGTGGTGAATCGGCCCTGACGCAGTTATGGCGCTGGCAAAAAGGCGTCTTGATTTGCCGGGGCTGGGCGAAATCTGTGTGTCATGGAACGAGTCATGCGAAAGCTCTTCGGCAATGCAATTCAAACATCCAAAATCAAGGGCTTGAATATGGTATGCTTCCCAATCATCATGGATGATTCTTGCCTCCTTCAGATAGCGGAACGCCCTCTCGAACAGTATTGAGACTTCGCCCAGCGTTTCAACGACTTCTTGTCTATGTGGGATGAGTCTCTTTCTGTTAAGAAAATCTCCTAAATTGACGATGTGTTCGACTATCCCCGGGAACCGAGGCTCCAGTACATGGGGGGGAGTTCCGTCGAAGAGGGCCAACCCCAATTTGGGGACGACTACCCCATCGTATGAGTCAGGATCATGGGAACAGCAAGCATATTCAGTGTCGTAACCCATGTCAAGGAGGGATGATCCTATTCGCCTTATTAGCGTAGACTTCCCTATACCGGGTCCACCCTTGATAATGATGATCATGTTGGCGCAAGGGTCGATCATAAAATCGTAAAATGAGAAAAAGCCTTCAGGCGTATTTGCGCCAGGGAAGACTTTCTTCAGTCTGCCTTGACTTTGCGATTGCATATTCTCCCTCCTGGCCATAATTGAGAGTGTATCCGGCCCCTTCTTCCCTGACGGTGCCAAAATTGCACGTGATGCTGTAAATCATGGCTTTCTACATCATGGTATTGTCCGAATAAGGCTTTTGTGCTTGGATATATCGGCAATTCATGGCAAAAACCCTTGTAGAGACCAAATGCTGTGTAGTAGAATAGGGAGCAGGAGGAATGCGGATAATGGCTTATAGCATGACTGGTTATGGCCGCGGTGAGAGTCTGGGGCAAGGAATCAGTTGCATAGTCGAGATGCGGTCTGTAAATCACCGTTATCGTGACATACTCGTTCGTGTCCCGCGAGAGCTTTTGGAGTTTGAGGATAAACTCCGGCGTCTCGTGGCTGAGCATTTTGACAGAGGCCGCATAGATATTTCAGTAACTCTGGGAGAAGCAGGAGAAAGCCTCTCCGCTGTCAAAACTAACCGTAGCCTTGTAGATTCATATATGTCAGCAACTCGACAACTTGCGCACGATTTGGGATTGTCGTGGGATTTGGGTATTAATGGCCTCATATCGTTGCCGGGTGTCATGGAGTTAACCCATAGACAGGTTGATTCCGAAGAAATGTGGAGACTGATGGAACAGTCCGCTCTTCAAGCCATGATAGGACTAAAAGAAATGAGGGCAAAAGAGGGAGCATTCTTAGCGCGGGATATTGTAGGCAGGACGAAGCTGATTGAAGGGCTTATAGAGCAGATTAGAGAAAGGGCTCCCAGGGTCATAGAGGATTACAGGATGAGGTTGGAGGCACGCCTTGCGGAGCTCCTTGGTGATACCTCGGTTGATGAGAGTCGTATCGTAATGGAGGCTGCGTTCTATGCTGATAGGAGTGACATTACTGAAGAGCTGGTAAGACTCGGGAGCCACTCTGTTCAGATTTACGAAGTAGTAAGGCAGGATGAACCCATAGGGCGTCGTCTTGAGTTTCTGGTCCAAGAGATGCAGCGAGAGGTTAACACGATAGGTTCAAAGGCTCAGGATTCAGATATCTCCCATAGGGTTGTCGATATTAAGAGCGAACTTGAGAAAATCAGAGAGCAAATCCAAAACATAGAGTGACCCCGCCGAAAGCGCAGTAGAGTTTGCCAACGAGGAGGTGAGACAATGACGTTACCGGAGCTAAGTCCTGAAGCTAAGAGGGCAGCCCTGAAGAAAGCCCAGGAGATGCGCTCAAAGAGAGCCAGAGTCCGTGAGGATCTCAAGCAAGGCCGGCTCACCTTGGAGGAAGTCTTGGACAGTGCTGATGATGCAGTAATATCCAGGATGCGTGTGTCCTATCTGTTAGAATCCTTGCCCAGAATCGGAAAAGTCAGAAGCCGTAAGATTATGGAAGAGATTGGTATACATGAATCCAGGAGGGTGCAGGGTTTGGGGGCCAGGCAAAAAGAAGCGTTACTCAGCAAATTGGCCAAGTAGGGAGAGGTGCCGGTCATGACCGTTAAGCTCATTAACATAGGGTTTGGGAACATTGTTGCAGCCAATAGGATAATTGCGATCGTAAGCCCTGAGTCAGCCCCGATAAAGAGGATAGTGCAGGAGGCTAGGGAACGCGGTAAACTAGTTGACGCTACATACGGAAGGAGAACTCGGGCTGTTGTCTTGACGGACAGTGATCACATTATCCTTTGTGCTGTACAACCGGAGACTGTAGCTCACAGGCTTTCGGGGAAACAAAGCCAGTCAGGACGTGATTCAGCAGAATGACTAGCCTCGAGAGAAAGCAAGGGTTCTTGATAGTTCTTTCCGGGCCGTCCGGCGCCGGGAAGAACACCGTTGTTAATGAGCTTGGCGAGAGACTGGACAAGATTCATTATTCAGTTTCAGTAACCACCCGCCCGCCGGGTCCAGGAGAGGTAAGAGGGGTTCATTATAACTTTGTCACACAGGACGAGTTTCAAGAAATGCAGGAGGCGGGGGAACTCCTGGAGTGGGCAACCGTGTATGGTAATTCATATGGCACTCCACGCAGATTCATTGAAGAAACTACTGCGCAAGGGCATGATGTAATACTTGATATCGACATTCAAGGCGCTAGGCAAGTGAGAACCAGGTGGCCGGCGGGCATTTTTGTCTATCTGATGCCTCCCTCAATGGGGGAACTCTGGCGGCGTATTTGTGCGCGTGGCAGAGACAGCGAAGAGGATATCAGTGCCAGATTCAAATTGGCGTGGGATGAGTTGGAAGCAGTATTTGATTATGATTATGTAGTAGTCAATAATAATCTGGATGAAGCTGTTGATAACCTTCGTGCTATAATAACGGCAGAGCGCTCTAAGGTTGCAAGGTGCGATCTATCAAGATTCATTGGCAATTTGAAGGGCCAGTCAGTGTAATTTCCCGTAACAGGGGTAAGATGGGGAAAGAGTTGCGACGTCACAGGGCACATGCGGGGTGTTGTTTACGGGAGGGACTCAATACGTCATGTTACATCCACCACTTGAAGCTTTTTCTAATAAGGCAATGAGTAGATACTCCTTGGTAGTTGCTACGGCAAAAAGAGCACGGCAATTGGTGAACGGGGCAAAAGTGCTTATTGATACGAAATCGAACAAGCCCGTCACCGTGGCAATGGAGGAAATCCTCGTCGGTAAAGTCTCCCTTGAGGAGCCAGGGTCAGGAATCAAGTAGGAACTCAGGCGCCCGGGAGGCGGGCGCCGTTTTCATAATAGGAGGAACCCATGGAAGGGAAGACTGTCGTTCTGGGTGTGACCGGAGGTATAGCTGCATACAAGAGTGTGGAGATAGCGAGTCTTCTTGTTAAGAGAGGCGTTTCTGTCCATGTAGTCATGACGGAAGCAGCCACGAGGTTTGTTGCTCCGTTAACATTCAGGACGATCTCCGGGAATCCGGTGTCATATGAAATGTTCAGGGAGCCGGATGTCTGGGATGTTCTACATGTGAGTCTGGCGGAGATAGCCGATATTCTGGTGGTAGCGCCTGCAACCGCCAATTGCCTGGGGAAAGTCGCTCATGGTATTGCAGATGATCTACTGACTACAGTAATAATGGCAACCAAAGCCCCTGTGCTTCTTGTTCCGTCAATGAACGAGGGTATGTACCTGAATCCTATCGTCACCGGTAACGTCGAACATCTCAGAACTCTGGGCTACCATGTCATGGACCCTGGTTTCGGATACCTTGCATGTGGTAAAGAGGGGAAAGGACGTCTGCCTGAACCTCAGGACATTGTTCCCGAAATTGAGAGGATTCTCCTTGAGGGAACGTCTCTTAGGGACGTAACTGTACTGGTAACCGCAGGCCCCACCCAGGAACCCCTTGATCCTGTGAGGTACATAACAAACAGGTCGTCAGGGAAGATGGGCTATGAGCTGGCTAAGGCAGCGAAGGAGCGCGGAGCCCGCGCTATCCTGGTTACAGGGCCTTCGGCGCTTCCCAGCCCCTTCGGGGTTAATGTGATTCAGGTGAGGACCGCTCATGAGATGTTTCAGGCAGTTATGGATCACCTAAGTGATACTGATGTCATTATCGGCGCTGCAGCACCTTGTGACTTTCGTCCTCGAGATGTGGCTTCTGAGAAGATGAAGAAAAGAGAAGGCCTGGAGCATATTCTCCTTGCGAGATGTGACGATATCATGCTGGAAGTCGGTAAGCTCAAGGGAGAGCGAATTACGGTTGGGTTTGCAGCAGAAACCAGAGACTTGATTAAGAACGCCAAAGACAAACTTGTATCTAAGAACCTTGACTTCATTGTTGCAAATGATGTTTCCCGGCATGACTCAGGTTTCGAATCAGATTACAATGAAGTGAAGATCCTCTATCCCGGAGGACACAAAGAGGACTTGCCTTACATGACCAAACGCCAAGTCGCAGGAGAGATCCTGGACCGCGTTGAGTCCCTTCTTCACCGGCCTTATCCCGGCTCTGACGCCTAATCAGGCAGGCTAAATCCGAATATTCGCCTGCAGTCCAATAGACGCGAAAGCCCTTTGACTGCATCTTGTGAACGACAATATTCGACGAAGTAATTGTGGATTCATGGTATTTTTCTAGTATGTGACTGGAAGATGCAGGAATACCGGTTTCTGTGTCTAACTCTGCACATGTGATTGTTGATCTGGGGTGTGAATGACATGGGAAACACGTCGGAAATCAATGGGAATAGCGACTTCAAGGTTCCTTTCGCAATGGCGCCCAGGCGAAGACTGGGTGAGATCTTGATGGATGCAGGTGTATTGACCCAGGCGGACCTGAAGAGAGCCATGTTATTACAGAAGGAGAGCGGAGAAAGGCTCGGGTCGATTCTTGTGTCCCAAGGGTTAGTGGATGAAGACGTCATGCTTTCCGCACTTGAGACGCAGCTTGGAATTCCCAGGGTTCGCCTTGCCAGGTACATCGTAAGTCCGGATGTGGCTCAACTTATCCCTGAAGTGTTTGCCAGGACACATAGGGTTTTCCCGATAGAGAAGACAGAAACCGGCCTGACTCTGGCGATGGCTGATCCCCTCGATGTTTTCGCCATGGATGATGTCCGGATCATGACCGGCCTTGAGGTAGAACCCGTGATAGCAAGTGATATTGAAATTCACGCAGCTATCAGTGAATATTTTGGGGCCGGGCCAGGGACGAAACTGGCAAGGGAGGTAGAGGCGCAGGCTGATGCAGCCGATCCTTACGAAGAAGAGGAGAAGCCTGAGGATGCTGAAGTGCTGGGTGCGCCTGCGGTAAGACTTGCGAGCGCTGTGATCTCAGAAGCTGTGAAAGCCAGAGCAAGCGATGTGCACATCGAGCCGCAAGAGAAGGACGTCCGGGTGAGGTATCGAATTGACGGGGTTCTGCGAGAGGTGATGGTTTTTCCGCTGAAGTTAGGGCCTGCCGTGACCTCTCGCATTAAGATCGTGGCCGGGATGGATATTGCCGAGAGGCGTCTACCGCAAGACGGGCGGGTTGAGCTCAGGCTCGACGGTGAAGATATCGACCTTCGTGTATCCACTCTTCCCACCATTCACGGGGAGAAGGCTGAGGTTAGGATCTTGAGGTCAAGGGGTGTTGTGGGGAGTCTCGAGGAACTCGGGTTCCTGGATAATGACGTGGATCGTCTGAAGAGAGCCTTACAGGATCCCAATGGTATTATCCTTGTAACGGGCCCGACGGGGAGCGGGAAGACAATGACTCTCTATGCAGCCCTTCAGTACTTGAATACCGAGGAGAAGAGTATTGTCACCATCGAAGATCCGGTAGAGTTTCGTATTCCCGGAGTGAGTCAAGTTCAGACGAATCCTAAGGCAGGCCTCACTTTTGCCCAAGGCCTCCGCGCCATTCTCAGGCAGGACCCTGACATCGTAATGGTGGGAGAGGTTAGAGACAGGGAAACCGCTGAGATTGCAGTGAGGTTCGCTATGACGGGCCACCTTGTCCTCAGCACTTTTCATACGATAAACGCGGCAGGCGCTTTGATAAGGCTTGCCGAAATGGGCATAGAACCGTATCTTGTGGCTTCATCAGTAACCACTGTCATTGCGCAGAGGCTTGTGAGGAAGGTATGTCCCTATTGTGTCGAGACATACCCGGTGGATGATGCCACCTGGAATGCATGGAAGGCTTTGGCGCCTGAGATTGCAGGAGAAGTTGAAGCAGACAGAGGCCGGACATTCAAACGCGGCCGAGGATGTAGGCAATGTGGAAATACGGGGTACCTGGGACGGACTGCCATATGTGAGATTATGGACATAACCGCGGATATCAGGAACCTTGTAATGCAGGGCGCGCCTGCCGAAGATATTGAGGAAGCTGCCGTCTTGCGCGGAATGACAAGACTTGCCATGGACGGGGTGTCCAAGGTCCTTCTCGGCATAACCAGCCGGGAAGAGCTGGGGAAAGTATGCGCTGTTCCTAAAGTGATAGGGGGATTTGGGTGATAGGGTTTGAAGGCCTGTTGAAGGCTGCAGTAGGAAGCGGAGCGTCTGACTTACATATCACAGCGGGGCTTCCGCCTATGTTAAGAGTCACCGGCACACTCAGGCCTATGGACGACGATTTGAGACGCCTCTCGGCCGATGATACTGAACGCCTCGTCATGTCCATGATGAGCAAAGACAACAGGCAAGTCTTTGATGATGAAGGACATGTAGATTTTTCCATGGGGCTTCCGGGAATCGGACGCTTTAGGGTAAACGCGTATAAGCAACGGGGCGCCTTGGGGGCTGCCATAAGAATCATTCCGTTTGACGTTCCGAACCTAAGGGATTTGGGGTTGCCTCAAATCCTGGAGGCATTCGCAGGAAAGCGCAGGGGATTTGTGGTGGTGACAGGGCCTACAGGCAGTGGGAAGTCTACGACTCTCGCAGCCATGGTCGGGTTCATTAACTCCACGAGGAACTGTCATGTGATGACTATTGAGGATCCTATAGAGTACTTGCACCAACACAAGAAGGCAATAGTGAATCAACGCGAGATTGGGGAGGACGCAAAGTCATTTCCGTCTGCCCTACGAGCTGCGCTAAGAGAGGATCCGGACGTAATCCTCGTAGGTGAAATGCGAGACTTGGAGACTATGGCGACTGCGATAACTGCGGCTGAGACAGGACACCTGGTTCTCGCGTCGCTCCATACAGGTGACGCTGTCCAGACTGTTGACCGGATAATCGATGTTTTCCCCGAGTATCAACAGGATCAGATAAGGGTTCAGCTTGCAGGGACACTGGAAGCTGTAATCGCTCAGCAGTTGATCCCCAGGAAGGATAAGCCGGGCAGAGTGCCTGCCGTCGAAATAATGGTAGGTACCCCCGCTGTAAGGAACCTTATCCGTGAAGGAAAGACCCATCAATTAAGGTCTATGATTCAGACAGGCGCAAGATTTGGAATGCAAACACTGGAGCACTCCCTCCGCTATTGGGTGGAGCAGGGAGTAGTCTCCAATGAGGACGCCCTTGCCGTAGCGGTTGACGCTGACGACATGAAACGCCTTCTCAGAGCAACGTAGGATCGGTTTGTGCAGGAGGTGCAAGATGAAGGCAACCTTCTCATATCGGGCGCGGGATACAAGCGGACGGTTGACGAAAGGCAACATTGAGGCTGGGGACGAATCTTCAGCCTTTGACATGCTGAAAGCGCAAGGCTTATTCATCATAGGGCTCACCCGGGACGAGAAGAGTGAGCGGGTGAAAGCCATAACGCCTATGGGTTCTTCCAGGGGCAGGCTCGGGTTAGTGCATCTGTCTCGGATTGCCAGGCATATGTCGATTATGATGAATGCAGGAGTCGGGCTTTCGCCTGCTCTTCATACTCTTACCGAACAGGCTGAGTCGACGCTGGAAAGAGAAGTGCTGGGCGCTGCCAGAGTGAATGTAGATGCCGGAATGTCCCTTGCCCGTTCGTTAGCTGATACAGGGGCGTTTCCCCCGATTTTCCTTAACATGGTTGATGCGGGCGAGGCCTCCGGTAGGCTGGATGAAGTCCTTGCAAGGCTGGCCTCGTATTTTGACAGGGACTACGATTTGAGGCAAAGGGTTAAGGGTGCAATGACATACCCTGCAGTAATTGCCGTGTTTGCTGTAATCATTGTCATTATCCTCCTTGCAACGGTGGTCCCGAGTTTTGCAGGTGTGCTTGAGGAATCCGGCGTTGACCTTCCCTGGCTCACCAGGGCTCTGATTTCCATAGGGAGGTTCGTCAAGGCGCGCTGGTATGTGCTAATTGGGGTTTCGGCTCTGATTGTGCTTGCAGCAAGGTATTATGTGGGAACTGATGAAGGTCTCTACCGGTGGGATTCTGTTGTGCTGAAGCTCCCGGTAGTTGGAAGCTTCACAATGAAAGTCATCATCGTACGCTTCTCTGAAACCCTCGCAAGTCTTGTAGGCGCAGGAGTTCCCATATTACAGAGCCTTGAGATAGTGGAAAGAGTCGTAGGCAATCAAGTTGTTGCGTTAGGGCTGGAGAAGGTTCGATCCGGGGTGAGGGAAGGCGCGGGTATTGCAGCTCCACTTGCGGATGCCGGAATTTTTCCGCCCGTTGTTGCGCAAATGGTGGCAATAGGAGAGGAAAGCGGAGCTATTGATCAGGTTTTGGTGAAGCTTGCGGAGTTCTATGAAAAGGAGGTGGACAGAGGAATCAAATCACTGACAAGTATTATTGAGCCGGTGCTCATTGCAGTGGTCGGTCTGTCAGTTGGGTTAATAGTGGCAGCGGTAATGCTGCCTATGTTCGAGATGGTACAGGTGCTTTAGGTTAAGGTCTTAGGATTATCAGATGACTCATTTAGGGGATTTAGCAACCAGATTGGGAGAGGAGACAGGATCATGAGAGATGCTATGACACGTATTAGGAACCGTGTGGTGAGTGTACTAAATAATAGTCAGGGTTTTACTCTGATTGAACTTCTGATTGTCCTTGCGATTATCGCCATTATCGCAGGGATTGCCATACCCAGGTATACTGCTTCTTTGGACAAAGCCAAGGAAAGCGCGTGTGCTGCCAATATAGCAATCCTTGAAAGCGCGGTAATGAGGTACTGGGCAGACAATTTGGAAG
>JAPXLY010000010.1:0-27283 GCA_033809295.1 Bacillota bacterium | reverse complement strand
TCAAGGAAGCCATGAAACTCAAGGAGTTGATGCCTGACGCAGTTGTAAAGGTCTTCTTCGTAGACATAAGGGCGTGTGGGAAAGGGTTCGAGGAGTACTACGAAAAAGCTAAAGGCCTGGGTGTGGAGTTTGTGCCGTGTAGGGTCTCGTGTATTGAGCCGGAGGATCAGCGTGTTCATGTCGTGGCGGAGACGGACGGGGCAGTGTCGCGTGAGGAGTTTGACCTGGCTGTACTCTCAACAGGTTTCACCCCGCCCGGCGGAATAGACGAATTGTCACAGGCTCTGGGGATTGAGAAGGGACTGTTCGGGTATCTTGGCTCAGATGTTACCGGGCCATCTCCCGTCGCCACCGAAAGGGAAGGAATATACGTATGCGGCGGAGGTGTTGAGCCGCAGGATATTCCAACTGCAATCATGTGGTCAGGGGCGTGCGCGTTTCACGCGTTGAAAGATGCGATGGCCGAGGCAGAGACTTCTTGTGCGCAAGAGGCATCTCCGCCTCGAAAACCGCGGCCCATGCAGATTTCAGATGAGGTTGAGGACGGACGGGAGGCGGACGAGGAAAGACTGGGCGTTTTTGTGTGCAGGTGCAAATCGTCCATGGACTGCCTGGATATTGACAAGATTGTCAAATGGGCAAAGGAGCAAGACCAAGTCGTAACTGCAATGGAGATTCCCGACATGTGTATGGACGGGGGTATTGAGGCGCTACAAGCTGCCATTCAGCGAGATCCTGTAGACAGAGTGATCATAGCCGGATGTTCGCCGAGAGACGTTGCCTTAGTTGTGGAGGAGAGGCTTCGGGAGGTTGGAATACGGAAAGGCCTCTTGGAGGTCGCTAACATCCGTGAGCAATGTGCGTGGCCACACAGAGGTGATGAGTCAGCTACGCGAAAAGCCGTGGATCTTGTGGCAATGGCAATAGAACAAGCACGCCATGGAAAACCCCTTGCCAGAAAGGCACGGCCTGTCCGAGAAGGCGCATTGGTAGTCGGCGGGGGTATCGCCGGAATGCGGGCAGCCAAAGCCCTGGCGGAATTGGGCCATCAGGTGCACTTGGTGGAAAAGGCGCCTGTTCTCGGAGGAAGGGCGCGCCAAGTGAAGCGTTCTCTCTCAGGTATGGACCTTGAAGTCCTGGTCAGTGCGCTAAGTGAAGAAATCAGGCAAGATCCTCTCATTAAGGTGCATGTGTCGTCTGAGATTTCCTGTATATCCCGGGTTGACGGAGGATTTCAGGCAAGGATTCAGAGCCGGGAGCCGGGTTCGGAGAGTCCCGCAGAGGAAATTGAGTCCGGAGCGGTTATCCTGGCTACCGGAGGTACTCAGTCTGAAGCCCCAGGCGTTTTTACGCGCCGGGTGGCGTCAGGGGTGGTCACACAAACGGAGTTTGAGACTCAGCTTGATCAGGCAGGCGAGAGGCTGGAGGATTTTGAGGGTGAGATTAGAAGTGTAGTAATGATACAATGCGCGGGCTCCCGTGATAGTGAAAAGCCTTACTGTAGCCGGGTTTGCTGCTTGCAGGCGCTGAAGAACGCTATCCGCATTAAGGCCCACCGGCCTGAAACGGAAGTATATGTCCTGCATCGAGACATAAGGGCGCCCGGATTTAATGAGCTTTTCTACGAACAGGCCAGGGATATGGGTGTGGTGTTTATAAGATACCCGGAGAACGCCGTACCCGCAGTATTGCCGGATGATGACGGAAAGCCCGTCCGGGTAGAGGCCTATGATGAAGGCCTTGGCGAGCTCCTTCACATTCCTGCGGATCTTGTGGTCCTGTCTGTCGGAGTAGAAGGTTCCGGCGACGCTGATTTGGCTTCCGGATTAGGGATAGGTTTTGACAAGTATGGCTTTTACGCAGAAGCCGACATAAAGTCGAGGCCTGTGGATTTTCTCACCCCCGGAGTATATGTGTGCGGAACTGCAAGAGCTCCGACTACGGTAAGGGAAGCCTTGATTTCTGCGGAGGCGGCTGCTGTGAGGGCAGCGGTCAGGCTGCGGAGAGGAGAGGAGCGTTCGAAAGAGAATACATCAAATGTAAGGGCCAGGCTTTGCAGAGGATGCGGAATCTGTGTAGAAGTATGTCCGTATGACGCCAGGTCTCTTGACGACGACTTGCGTATTGCAGTTGTGGATGAATTTCGGTGTCAGGGGTGTGGAGCTTGTCAGGTAGCTTGTCCGGGAGGCGCATCGGAGCATCTTGGATTTGAAGCCCTAAGGCTAATGGCTGCGCTGGATGCCGCGGTCGTGTGATACTGACACCGGCCCAATTTCCCCGCGTGCACACGGGTGTACCCAGGATTGGAAGAGGGGGAACCGAGATGGAAGCTTCCGTGGACTTCGAGCCGAGAATTGTCGCTTTCTTGTGTAACTGGTGCACTTATACCGGGGCTGATCTTGCGGGGGTATCGAGGATTCAATACCCTTCAAATGTACGTCCGATCCGAGTCATGTGCTCAGGGTCAGTAGATCCTATGTACATCCTCAAGGCGCTGCTTGATGGTGCGGACGGAGTCCTGGTGGGCGGATGTCACTCAGGTGACTGCCATTATGTGAACGGGAACTATAAAGCCAGACGCCGTCTGGCGGTTTTGCGAGAAGTTCTGGATGAGTTGGGTATCGGCAGCGAGAGAGTATGGTTCAGGTTCATCAGCGCAAGTGAAGGCGCGTTGTTTGCAGAAACCGTCAGAGAGATGGTTGATTCTCTAAAGACAATGGGTCCTAATCCTGCGAAGGCTGTGTGGTTTACGTGAAAGCGGTCCGGATGACCAGATCGGGGTGTGACTTCAGCCATGAATAACCTTGTGATCCCTGTCGGAGAAGAAGGTAGAGCAGGAGTACTTAGGGAATTTCTCGCGAAATTGCTCGAGCTCGGCGCAGTGGATGCCATGGTTGTCCCTGTAATGCCTGTGCCAGGTGTTATCACTTACCTGATGGCAAAAGATCCGGAGCTAATCAGACAGAGGGCTGAACCGTTTGCTCCGGTGATGCCGGTTAACGGAGCCTCTCCTGTGGCTCGAGCTGTCTCAAAGAAACCTCGAGGCAGAATTGGCGCTCTGCTCAAACCGTGTGAGGTCCGTGCCCTTGTGGAACTCGTGAAACTCAAGCAAGCTGAGGCTGAAAATCTCCTGGTTATCGGTATTGATTGTGTTGGGACGGCGGACAGAGAGGAATACAAACAGGCTTATCCTGATGCAAGCAAGCTCGAGGTTCGCAACGCATGCAAAGTATGCCTGAATCCCGATCCGCCTGACACAGCTTTCCCCGGTATAAACATAGGGCATATAGGCCTTGATGACGAAAGTGGCTTGCTGGTTTCTCTCTCTCCGGAACTTGCCTCTGGCATAGCAGGAGTCATAGAAGAGCTGGGATTCGAAAGGGGAGATGCCTCGGCCAGTAAGCGCAAGGCTGCTCTTGCCGCGCTTAAGCAAGAGCGCAACGAAGCATACCGGGAGTTCTTACAGAAGGCCCGTGCGGAACTGAACGGCGAAGGAATTGAAGGTATCGCCAAGCTTTTGGCAGCGTGTACAGGTTGCCGCAATTGCAGGGTAGCATGTCCGGTTTGCTATTGCAGGGAGTGTATTTTTGACGGGGATGTCTTTGATTATGAGACAAGGCAAATCCTGGGACGGGCAGGGAGGAAGGGTGGCCTTAAGATTCCCGGAGAGACGCTTCTTTATCATTTGACACGTATGAATCATATGTCCCTGTCTTGTGTGGCATGCGGCATGTGCGAAGATGCGTGCCCTGTGAATATCAAGCTTTTCCCGCTATTCGCCGGGGTTGCCCGAAGGACGCAAGACCTTCTTCAGTATGTCCCGGGCAGGAGCGAAGAGGATCAGCTTCCGTTCACGACATTCAGAGAAGACGAGCTTGAGCCTAGGTAGAGGGGGTGAGGGGGATGGAAGAAGAGAAAGTCAGAATCTTCATTATGGGCAAGGCTTACGAAGTTCCGAAAAGCCTTACAATAATGAAAGCCATGGAGTATGCAGGTTATCAGTTTATCCGCGGATGTGGATGTCGCGGAGGGTTCTGCGGCGCATGCGGCACTGTCTACCGAATGCCTAACGACTACAGGCTCATGGTGGGGCTGGCATGCCAGACAGTGGTAGAGGACGGCATGTACCTGACTCAAATACCTGTTTTTCCCGCGAATAAGGCTACGTATGACCTGGAGAAGATCCGTCCTGTCCTAAGCGATATAGTGAAGCTATATCCTGAGCTTACAAGGTGCTTAGGGTGCAATACTTGCACCAAAGCATGCCCCCAAGACCTCGATGTCATGAATTATATGGCAGCAGCAATGAGAGGAGATGTTACCAAAGCTGCAGATATGTCTTTTGACTGCCTAATGTGCGGTTTATGCGCAGCGCGCTGCCCGGCGGAGACTGTCCAGTATAACATTGCGATCCTGTTAAGAAGACTCCATGCGAGGCATGTGGCGCCCAGGGCGAAACATCTGGCGTCCCGGGTCGGGGAGATCCTGGATGGGGCATTTGACCAAAGCCTCGACGATATGACCGGACTCACCCGGGCAGAACTTGAAGCCCTCTACAACCAGAGGGACATCGAGCCTGAGTAGGGAGGGGATGAATATGTCTTATACCCCTAAAATGACCGAGTTGATTCAGGCCGTGGAAGCCACCAGGCAGAGACGGTATGATGAAAGGCACGCACGGCTCAGTCCCGAAGAGAAACAGCAGCTTCTTGAAGGCTTCCATCCTGACTATCGTCCTGACACGATGCGTCCCATCAAGGTTGGCGTCTCTAAGGGGGCAGTCATGCCTCACGAACTTGTGGACGTTTTGGAGTCCTGGAGCAGGCTGGATCCGGACAAGTTTCCCCTAGACAAGATAGATTACGACGTTGACGTGTTGATAATAGGCGGAGGCGGTGCAGGCTCATCTGCTGCGCTTATGGCGAATGCTCAAGGGACAAACGTTCTTTTGGCCACGAAACTGAGGCTCGGCGACGCCAATACGATGATGGCTCAAGGCGGGATTCAGGCTGCGGATAAGGCGAATGATTCGCCGAACCTCCATTACCTTGACGTAATGGGTGGAGGAGGTTTCGCTAATAAGCCGGAACTTGTGAAGGCTCTTGTCTATGACGCCCCGTTGGCAATAAAGTGGCTTGAAGACCTAGGGTGCATGTTTGACAAAGAGCCCGATGGAACCATGGTCACTCAGCATGGCGGCGGCACATGCAGAAAGCGCATGCACGCTGCAAGGGACTATTCGGGCGCAGAGATCATGCGCACTTTGAGAGACGAGGTGAGAAACAGGGAGATACCTGTATTGGAATTCTCACCTGCCGTAGAGCTCCTGTCTGACGGTGAAGGCACATGCCGAGGGGCGGTCCTTATGAATCTCGAAACCCGGGAGTTCTTTGTGGTTCGTGCCAAAACCGTGGTAGTCTCCACAGGGGGGTTCGGAAGGCTTCATATTGACGATTTCCCCACTACCAATCACTATGGCGCGACTGCAGACGGACTGGTTATGGCTTACCGGCTAGGCGGACGCCTGGTATTCCTTGATGCGACTCAGTTCCATCCAACGGGCGCTGCCTACCCTGAACAGATTGTCGGCCTTCTCATTACTGAGAAGGTGAGGGGCCTAGGGGCTCAGCTTGTTAATATCTACGGTGAGCAGTTTGTGTACCCCTTGGAGACCAGAGACGCGGTCTCAAGCGCTATTATCCGCGAGTGCCTTGAGAGGAAGAAGGGGATTGTTACAGAAACCGGGCAGAATGGGGTGTGGTTGGATTCCCCCATGATAGAGCAGATTCACGGGGAGGGCACGATCCTTCGATCCTTGCCTGCTATGTATCGCCAGTATGCAAGGTTTGGTATCGATATGAGAAAAACACCTATCATAGTCTTCCCTACATTGCATTATCAAAATGGCGGGGTCGACATAAGGGGTGACACCGGTGTCACGACAGTAGAGAATTTATTCGTTGCAGGCGAGACTTCCGGCGGAGTCCACGGGCGGAACCGGCTCATGGGGAACTCTCTTCTTGACGTCGTGGTATTTGGCAGGCGAGCAGGCATGGCTGCAGCGGAGAGGGCGCGACATGTGAAAACCGGGCCCCTGTCGCTTGCTCATGTATCTCGGTATCACAAGGAACTGGAGGATGCAGGGCTTACGAAAGACAGGATCTCACCTATCCTCTTACCTCCTTATACGCGTTATCAATCTGTTCCCGGCGCTGATCCGGCAGTCTGAGATGAGTGGCAAAAGAATCATAAAACAAAGGTGGCGAGTGTTAATGCAAAAGTCAGGTAAGGCCGGTCCGGTTGTGAATGTAAACAGCCGGCCGGTGATTATCAACGAAAGCTGGTGCAAGGGATGCGATATTTGCGTCTCGTTCTGTCCAAAGAATGTGTTGGAGAGGCCGGAGGGAGGAAAAGCGCAGGTAGCGCGAGAGGAAGACTGTACAAGATGTGGAATCTGTGAGATTATGTGCCCGGATTTGGCTATCCAAGTGATGCCTGCCGGTGACAGGAAGAAAGAGAGATCCGGTACCCGGGGAGGTAGTGTCGATGGAAAGTAAGACGAAGATAAGATTGATGCAAGGTAATGAAGCATGTGCCGAAGGGGCTGTTGCGGCAGGATTACGGTTTTTTGCCGGGTACCCGATAACTCCTTCAACGGAGATTGCTGAGGAATTGGCAGCGATACTCCCGAGGGTTGGCGGGAAGTTCATACAGATGGAAGATGAAATCGCAAGCATATCAGCGATAATAGGGGCCTCGCTCACAGGGGCGAAATCAATGACCGCCACGAGCGGGCCTGGGTTTTCCCTCAAACAGGAAAGTATCGGTTTTGCCGCTATCGCTGAGGTCCCTTGCGTTATTGTGAACGTTATGAGGGTCGGGCCAAGTACCGGAGTTCCCACTGCTCCCTCTCAGGCAGATGTCATGCAAGCGAGATGGGGAACACACGGGGACCATCCCGTCGTTGTCCTGTGTCCGACGTCTGTTGCGGAGACTTATAGTCTGATAGTTGAGGCTTTCAACATAGCGGAACGATGGAGAATTCCTGTAGTATTCCTTATGGATGAAGGCATCGGACACATGCGTGAGAAGGTCGTAGTTCCTGATTCCGGTGAGCTCAAGATAGTCAACAGGGCGCGTCCTACTTGCAAACCAGAGGATTACCTTCCCTTTGATGCTGATGCAGCGGACGGCGTGGTTCCGCCTATGGCGGATTTCGGGACAGGGTACAGGTACCATCTGACCGGCCTGACCCACGACCGGACAGGGTTTCCCACGACGAAAAGGCCTGAGGTGGATGCTCTAATACGGCGTTTGTGCAGTAAGATAGATAAGGCGAAAGAAGAGGTGACCTTTGTTGATGAGGTCATGACTGAAGATGCGGATATCGCAGTATTCGCCTATGGCATTACTGCCCGTGCCGGCGCAAAGGCGGTGCGGGACGCACGGGCTTCGGGGATCTCGGCAGGCCTCCTGAAAGCGAAGACATTGTGGCCGTTTCCAGAAGAACATGTGGAAAGAATTGCGTCAAAAGTGAGAGCGATAATTGTCCCTGAGATGAACATGGGGCAATTGGTCCGTGAGGTTGAGCGGGCTTCCAAGGGTAAGACGAAAGTCATAAGCCTTACCAGGGTCGATTCAGAGCCCATTTCTCCGGATCAAATCCTCACTGCGCTGAAGGAGGTATAAGACATGGCAAGGCCAATTACCTACTATCTCAGAGAAGACAAGATGCCGCATATCTGGTGCGAAGGCTGTGGCCACGGAATAGTGCTGGGCGCTGTCCTTCGGGCCATTGATTCACTGGATCTTGACAAGAGTAATACCTGCGTAGTGTCGGGGATCGGATGCGCTTCCAGGGCGCCGGGTTATCTTGATTTTGATACCCTTCACACAACTCATGGCAGGGCCTTAGCTTTTGCCACAGGCATCAAAATGATGAAGCCTAACCTTGACGTCATTGTGCTGGCCGGGGACGGGGACCTTGCTGCGATCGGCGGGAACCATCTAATACACGCAGCCAGGCGAAATATCAACGTTACAACAATATGCTTCAATAACAGCATCTACGGAATGACAAGCGGTCAGTATTCGCCTATGACTCCTACCGGGAAAATGGCGACGACTGCACCTTACGGCCATATAGAGGAACCTTTCGACTTGTGCGATCTGGTGTTTGCCGCAGGAGCGAGTTTTGCGGGACGAGGAACCGCGTACCATGCAGGACCCCTTTCGCGGTTGATAGCCAAGGCAATAGCCACGGACGGGTTTGCCTTCGTGGAGGCTGTCTCTCAGTGTCCTACATATTACGGACGCCGTAATAAGATGAGAAATGCTTTAGCCATGTTAGACTGGCAGAAAGAACATGCGGTGACTGTAAGGGCTGCGGCCCGGCTCTCGCCTGAGGAAATGGCTGACAAGTTCATTATCGGCGAGATTGGAACAAGGGTCAGGCCTGAATATACAAAGCGCTACGAGGCGATAATCGAAGCCGCTACCAAGGAGACTGATGACAATGTATAAGGAAATTCGGCTTTCAGGAACCGGAGGACAAGGTTTGATTCTGGCAGGCCTGATTCTGGCTGAGGCTGCAGGCGTATATGACGACCATGAGGTGATCCAGACACAATCATACGGGCCTGAGGCGCGTGGAGGCGCCAGCAGGGCTGAGGTGATAATTTCAGATGACGCAATAGACTACCCTAAGGTCACTTCACCTGATGTTGTGCTGATCATGTCTCAGCAGGCATGTGACAGATACGGGAGCCAGGTGAAACCAGGGGGGATCGTTCTTGTGGACGAGACCAACGTAAGTTCCGTACCCTCTGCGGAAGGGGCTACTACCGTGACTTTGCCCATTACGGAAATGGCAAGACACGATGTGGGCAGGCAGGTAGTGGCTAATGTCGTTGCCCTGGGCGCGCTTGTCGGCGTAACCGGCGTAGTGACTCCTGAAGCTATGGAAAAGGCAATTCTCGCCAGGGTCCCGAAGGGCACTGAAGAACTGAACATGAAGGCATTCAATGTCGGCCTCGAAAGAGGGAGGGGGGCAAGAGTCTGACATGAAATTACACGAATATCAGGCAAAGGAGATTATGAGGCGCTACGGAATTGCCACTCCTCACGGAAGGGTTGCAGAGACCCCGGATGAGGTTTATGAAATTGCGTCCGAGCTCCAAGGACATGCGGTGGTAAAAGCCCAGGTTCATGTCGGCGGGCGGGGTAAGGCAGGCGGCATTTGTGTGGCAAGATCCGCGGAGGAAGCCAGGGACGCCGCTTCACGAATTCTCGGGATGGACATAAAGGGGCTTACTGTCCGGAAAGTCCTGGTAGAACAGGCTGTCGAAGCAGTGAAGGAGTACTACTTGGGCGTGACGGTTGACAGATCACGAAAATCAATTGCGATCATAGCCAGCAGTGAAGGCGGGGTCGACATCGAAGAGGTCGCTGCCAAGACCCCTTCGAAAATTGCCAAGGTATGGTCAACTCCGAGAGAAGGCTTTATGCCCTGGCAGGCAAGGGCCCTGGCTTTGGCGGCAGGTTTTGACGCAGGCGCAGTTGCTCAGGTGGGCGGGTATTTCTCTTCCTTGTTCCGCTTGTTTGTAGAGGAAGACGCGGAGCTGGCTGAAATCAACCCTCTCATGTTGACAAAGGACGGGAAAGTAATTGCTGCTGATGCCAAGATCACCCTGGACGACAATGCCCTTTTCAGGCATCCGGGATACGCGGGCCTTTGGGAGGCTGAGGGTGATGATCCACTGGAGCAGGAGGCCAGGCGGAGAAGACTTACATATGTTAAGCTCAATGGCGATATCGGGGTTATCGGAAACGGAGCAGGCCTCGTAATGGCAACAATTGACGCTATCAAGGCTGAAGGCGGAGAAGCCGCGAATTTCCTTGACATCGGCGGAGGTGCAAGGGCGGAAGTAGTCCAAAACGCCTTGGAACTCATCCTCATGGATAAAGCTGTGAAAGCAATCCTCATCAACGTATTCGGAGGCATAACCCGCTGCGACGAAGTGGCGCAAGGCCTCCTCAAAGCTATTGAAAGCGTGAACCTGGATCTTCCGATGGTTGTGCGGCTGGTCGGCACCAGAGAGAAGGAAGGACGGGCTCTCCTCCGCGACACACCTGTGGTGACAGCAGATACAATGGTTGACGCTGCCAATCGCATAGTGGCAATTGCAGGGGGAGGGATGTAAGATGGGCATATTCGTAGACAAGCGCACGAGAATCGTTGTTCAAGGCATTACAGGCCGCGAGGGAAGATTCCATGCACTGCGTATGAGAGACTATAACCCTGATGTTGTAGTTGCAGGAGTGACCCCCGGGAGAGGCGGGCAAGACGTAGAAGGCATCCCTGTGTTTGATACCGTGGCTGAGGCGGTGGAGCAGTGCGGGGCAAATACATCGTGTATCTTTGTGCCGTCAAGAGCTGCGGGGGACGCAGTTGTAGAATCCTTCGCATCCGGAATCGAACTTGCAGTCTGCATTACTGAAGGTATTCCCACCCTTGATGTCATTGACATGCTGGACAGGGCTAAGAATGAAGGGCCGAGGTGCAGGGTTATCGGGCCGAACTGTCCGGGTATTATTACGTGTGGGGAAGCGTCAGTGGGAATCATGCCAGGGCAGATCTTCGGGCCCGGGCCTGTCGGGGTGATCTCAAGGAGCGGTACACTCACTTATGAGGTGGTAGGCCTCCTTTCATCCCGCGGGATCGGACAGTCAACGTGCATCGGGATTGGAGGCGACCCGATAATCGGCACGACTTTCGTAGACTGCCTTGAAGCGTTTGAGGAGGACGATGCCACTTCTGCTGTTGTATTGATTGGCGAGATTGGCGGGCGTGATGAGGAAGAGGCCGCAGCTTTCATCGGCAGCATGACAAAACCAGTTGTTGCGTTTGTTTCCGGGCGCACCGCGCCTCCCGGAAAGCGAATGGGACATGCAGGCGCCATCGTATCAGGTTCCATGGGAACAGCAGAGTCTAAGGTAAAGGCGTTTATGGAGGCAGGCGTTCCTGTGGCAGACACGGTGGTTGAGGTTGTGGACATAATAGCCGGGCTGCTCTAAGTATGAGTTCATGAGACCGTTGTTCTCTCCTATATCATGTTAACACAGCCGGCCCGAATCGCAAAAACCGGCCGACGTCTTCGGCGAAACCGGCGATCACTCATGGTGATCTACTTAGTGTAAACGGCCGGAGGCTCGGTAGACATTAGATAAGAGGCTTGCGGAAAAGTTGCAAAAGCAGGGGGTGGGCTGCCGGATTCCGGCACGCCACCCCTTGCTTTTTTGCGGAATTCGGGGCGCCCCGCCATGCATCTACCTGTTAGCCTGATATCCTCCGGAAAAGAGGCGCATATCACTGAGATGCTTCCTAAGCTTCAGCTTCCTTAAGTATTTGGGCTACTACATTTGCGATGAACCGCTGAAACTGCGGAGTTTTCGCCATCTCTAAGAGCAGGGCAAGCGAGCCTCCGGGAATAGGCATTGCGCCAAGTTGCATCGTGTTTTGCTCTTGCTCCAAAGACGCCCTGATAAGCGATGCGATTTCTGAGAGTGCGCCTGTGGCTTCGTCCGTCAGTTTTACTGAAGCCTGAAACTTATCCAGTGCGGCACTGACACTTCCGTCCTGAATGGAGCTACGGATAGCCGATTTTACACGTGCAGTCAAAGCCTCGGCCTTTTCTTTCTTTTCCGTAGAGTCGTCCGGTGCGCCTTCTTGTCTGTCATCCGGGTTTTCAGTGTCTCCGGTTTGTTTTGTCTCCCGAACAGAGCTCACTTGCACCTTTCTTGTACTCAGGCTGTCGCCGGCATACGTAGGTGGCATCTCAGCCCCGGCTTCCAGTGCATCGAGTCTCGAAGACACACGGCCATATGAGTCTTCGATCCGCCTCATATTGCGTTCCAATCTCTGCATGATCAAGTTCTGTTGGGATATTGTGTCGTGGATTGCTTGTAAATCCATAAGACCACCCCACTATCAGAATTGGGGACTGTAAGTCTCAATTAGCATTATATTATATGACCCTCGTTTGCGATTCTGTGCCGGGCAAGACCAATTAGGCGTAATTTGCAGTCCGGCTATGGAATGCTGAAATCACCAAGGAAGCCTGATCGGAATAAGATCTATCGACAATATATGACCCAGGAGTGATTGGCGTTGCCCGGAGCATTACGGCTAAGAGCACATCTGAAAGGTGGGACATGAAACCCATGAGTGGATTTGATGAGCTGCTGTCTGAGTTCCTCGCCGGAAAAAACAGATTAGATGACGCGCCACTCGACGAGTTGGTTCGCGAGTTCGGCGTATCCGCCGGAGATACTGAGAAAATCCGTTCAATGCTGCACGACTTTGGTTACACTGATACCCAGTTGGAGGATGTGAGCGAGATGGCGCAGATAGCCCAGGATTTCTTGGCGTCAATGCCTGACGAGACTCGAACGTACATCATGAACATGGCAATTGAGGCCCTGTCCGGCTTGGAACTTGGGGAGGTCCCACCTGAAATTCGTAGGTTTCTTGAGACATCCCATGATGCTTTCGGGAATCCCGATAAGTCTGAGGATAAAACATGACAGCCGGTTCCCCGGGTCTCCCGGGTATGCTCATAGGGGGATGACAAGGTGATGATTCTTGCCAAGAGGCCGGTCCATTATGCCGGAGATAACCCCAACAATTTATCGTCCATTATGAATATCCTGAATCTCATTGGGAGTGTTGTGTTCCTTGTAAGCGCTATCCTTGCGTTTTTCATCCCGGGCCCCACTATTCCTGAATGCGACACACGGTCTATGAATGAAAGGACGAGGGATCGGACGTAGGATCCGTGAAACTCCGGGAGCAAAGTGCGGCATGACTCCATATTATAGTACAGACCACAGCCTCTCTGGGGTTTGGGGTTATCAAGAGAGGAGGCGTTTCTCATGACACAGGAACTGGACTTCTGGTGGATCATCATATTTCTCTTTGTGTTACTTGTCCCGTTGTTCCTGATCTTCATGTGCATATAGGATGTGTCGTACGTCTTGAAACTGACAAAACCCGGTATATCATGGCACGCTAGGCCTGTTGTGAAAGGAGGATAATTCAATGACACAGGAATTGGAATTCTGGTGGATAATCATTCTGCTCTTTATCTTGCTCGTTCCGATATTCCTAATCTTCTTCCCGATCTGGTCAAAGAAAGTGTAAGGCTGTTTCAGCGAGCGGGAATATAGGGGAGGAGGGCTGAGAATTGAGTCTTCAACTGGACAACTGGTGGCTGGTGGTTTTCTTGTTCATCCTAATGATACCGCAGCTAATCAGTGTTGCTAAGTTAGTCGTGATGCGTTGCGGCTCTCAAACGTAATGATATGGCCTGGCTACCAACTCGCAGCCTCCTCACACCTGAGGCCACGACCGATAAGGCGTGGCCTCTACAATTGCCCAAATGCCTCTACTCACGCATTATGAGCCCGTGGAATATCATTTATCATCCGGCAATCGGCATAAAGGAGGGAGCTCCAAGTGTTCTCCTTTGTTATGGCGTACATCATAGCAATGGCTTCTTTGGCTCGTAGGGCTGTTAAGCGTACTTGCGATTCACGTCACCGAAAGATTGTCATATTTGATCCGGACACAGATCCCAGGAAGCACGATTCTATAGTGGAGAGCTGCGGAGGATGCGTGAAGAAAGCGCTTCCTCTGATTAACGCTGCTGCTTGTATATTCCCCGAAGAGGATCAGGCTATGGCCCTTCTTGCACAGCGCGGAGAGGTGAAATGGATAGAGGACGATACCGTCTTTGAGATAGTCGATACACCGGCGCCCGATGTAACGGAGCGCGCGCGGTGTTTTGGAGTGAAGCATCCGGGATTTTCCACGCAAACAACCCCATGGGGCGTGGCGAAAATCAACACTCCTTCAGCCTGGACACGCGCTACGGGGAAGGGAGTCCGGGTAGGGGTGGTGGATACCGGGGTTAACATGGGCCACCCTGATCTGGCGGAGAACGTGAAAGCAGGGTTTGACGCTATTTCTGAGACTGAAGGTGTGGAAGATGACAACGGACACGGCACGCATGTAGCAGGCATAATCGCAGCCCTTGACAATGGATTCGGGGTTGTCGGGGTTGCCCCGGAAGCTCACGTTTACGCAGTGAAATCCTTTGACTCAAAGGGAAAAGGCATGGCATCCGACATTATCCAGGGTATCGCATGGTGCATAGACCAGGGTGTCCGCATAATCAACATGAGTTTCGGGACTGTCGATTCCGGCAAAGCCCTTGAACTGGCCATTAGTAAGGCGGCTGAATCAGGCATCCTCCTGGTGGCTGCTTCAGGCAATACAGGCGGACAGAATACCGTCTTATACCCGGCGCGGGATCCTCATGTAGTAGCAGTGGCAGCTTCCACTGAAGACGATAAAATCGCTGCATTCAGCAGCTCCGGACCGGAGATTGACGTCACAGGGCCGGGAACCGATATTTACTCTACGTATACAGGCCAACGGTATAAGACCCTCAGCGGGACTTCCATGGCGTGTCCGCATGTGACAGGCGTTGCTGCGCTGGTTTTCTCCGTGGCCCCTGACTTGTCAGCAAGAGACGTAGAGGAGGTCATTTGTGAGACGGCAACAGCCATCAGCGGATTTCCCAGGGAGCAACAAGGCGCAGGTTTGGTAAATGCCTGGGAGGCAGTGGCTTCCGCTGTCGAAAACAGACTGTGATTCTGCGACTTATAAGGGGGTACAATTGCTTATGGACGAAATCTTTGATGTCTTGAAAGATGTTACGCCGCAACTTATGTCCATGAAAAACGTTGTAGGAGTGGGGCGCGGTTATAAGACTATTGCGGGGACTAGAACTTCTTCCGAATGCATAGTTGTTATGGTAAAGAAGAAACTTCCCAGGCTCCGCGTGAGAGGCGAAGACCTGGTGCCCGGTGAAGTGCGGGGTGTGCCTACAGACGTTATTGAAGTCGGTGAGCTTAGGTTTCTGAGTGAAAGATGGTCCCGGATGAGGCCTGCTCAGCCCGGGGTGAGTTGCGGGCACTATCAGATTACGGCAGGGACTTTCGGCGCAGTCGTTTGGGACGAGAAGACCGGAGAACCGTTGATTTTGTCCAACAACCACGTATTAGCCAACGCCACGTCGGGACGGGATGGCAAGGCTCGGCCGGGAGATGCGATTCTCCAGCCCGGGGCGGCTGACGGAGGTGTACCGGAACGAGACAAGATCGGCTATCTTGAGAGGTTTATCCCTGTTGAGATGAGCGGGCGGGTTCCTGCGTGTCTCGCAACAAGATCTGTTGAGCTGGCGATGAATAAATGGCTGGCTGCCAGCAGGTCCCCGGTCAGAGTGGAGGTAGTGGCAAGGTCTGTTGCAGATGCTGCCAATGTGGTGGACGCTGCGATTGCCCGTCCGTTGAGTCCCAAGCTGATTAGCCTGGAAATCCTGGAGCTGGGCAAGATAAAAGGTTCCCGTGAGCCTGATTTAGGGCTTCGCGTGAGAAAAAGCGGACGGACGACCGGAGTGACTGAAGGAGAGATACAAGTGGTTGATGCCACGGTCAATGTTGTCTATTCTGACGACATGACAGCAACGTTCACGGATCAGATTCTCACAGGTAAAATGGGTGCAGGGGGCGACTCCGGCTCAGTGCTTGTGGACGAGGAGATGAATGCGGTAGGCCTCCTATTTGCAGGGTCCGATAGGTCTACTATCTATAACCGGATAACGAATGTCCTTAGGATGCTGGGAGTTTCTTTTCAGAGAAAGTAGCCGGCTTTCCCGACGATACGGTGTTGACAATTGCTGATTGAACGCGGATAGGAAGGAAATTGCGAGACAAACCGCGAAAGTATAAAAGGTAACACCATGACGGTTGACGCAGGATGAGGCATTTGCACGACAGCGAAGCGCCAATGCGCATAGTGAGGTGATACTGCGTGAATGCAATTGCTGTTGCAGCTACGAGTTATTGCATGGGCTCAATTCCTTTTTCATACATATGGGCTAAGGTGTTCGGCGGTATTGACATTAGACAAGTGGGCTCAAGGAATGTGGGAACCACAAACGTGCTTCTGTCGACCGGTTTTCTTCCGGGCCTTCTGTCGGGTATAGGAGACGTGGGTAAAGGAGTTGCCGCTGTTCTCTTTGCTCAAGCCGTCGCCCCGGAGTCTACCGTGATGCATTTTGTCGCCGCTCTCGCCGCGATTGTCGGCCATAATTGGCCGATATGGCTTGGTTTTCACGGAGGAGGCGGACTGGCGACCTCTATGGGCGCGCTGTTGGTGTTGTCCACAGGTTCCCTTGTGTACATTGGTGTCTTTTGGGCTGCTATGTACGGAATAACGAGGCATAAGTATCTAAGCTCGGTGGCAAGCTGTTCAGCGGTAGGGGTATTTCTGGGCCTATTGGAACACTCCTGGGACTACTTCTTCTTTGGGTTGGGCATGGGGTTCCTGCTCGGAGTGAAACAGGTCATTGCGTGGCTTAAGTATGGCGTAAAACGAGAAGTTGCTGTATCACGGAGCATGCATCCGGGGAAAAGCTAAATCAGCATATTGGGCGTGGGTGAGTTTTGTGAGGAGGTAGGGTAGTGCCGGGAATCTGGCTGACTCAGCGCTCCTTTGATGAAGTCATTTGCGATCTGGCTTCCATAGTGCCGCTGATAAATTTGCAATGGTTTTCTGACGCAAGATGGCTTCAGAGAAAGGACGCCTCTATTAGAGAAGTGACTTTGTATGATTGGGTGACGCTGTCTGAAGGTGAGGACTCCGTGGTCGGCGTAGCCGTTATTGCAGTGGGCTTCGAGAGAGGAATGGGCTCCCAAGCTGAGAGTGAATCTTGCGAGCAGGCTGATGAGGGTTTGTATAATGTGCCGCTTCTCCTTACGAAGTCAGAACCTTCGATTCAGAGCCGGCCCCTTGTTGTCATCAATGGGACAGATTTCAGGGCTTATATGTATGATGCCACCGGTACAACGGCTTTCGCGACAGCGCTGCTTGGTGCTGTGAGAACAGGAGCTGTGCTTTGCTCCGAGCGCGGCTATTTTCAGTTTGATCGTGCAGGGCCGGGCATTTTGGATTCACAGGTACATACTGTAGCCACTGAGGACAGGGATACGACAAATACTGTGATAATGGTAGACTCATCCCAGGTGATAAAGGTATATCGAAGGCTGCAAGCAGGCACATCTCTGGACATTGAGATAAGCAGGGGCTTGGACGGGGTGGGTTTTTCCAATATCCCACGGCCTTTGGGGTACGGTGTCTATTCAACACGGCAGGACGTGACATGCCCTGCTTTCTTCATTCAGGAGTTCATAAAAAACCAAGGAGACGGATGGGACATACTGTGCGGCGACGCACTGAAGTTCATGAAAAGACGGTTGGAGGACTCCTTATCCGAAGAAGCTGACGAGGGCGGCATTGACGGTTACAGGCAGGATTTCGGTTTGCGCGAAAGCCGTCTGGGCGTGGTTACCGCAGGCTTGCATTGTGCTCTGTCAGGCGTCAAGGAAGACGGATTCACTCCCGAAGCTATGAAGCCTGAAGATGTGATCAGCCTGGTTGGCAACATAATCTCTGCCATTCCTATAACGATTGAGGAATTAAGGCAGGCAAACCTGGGTTCGGAGGCCCTGGAAAAAACACTTTGTGCGTATCAATCATCCATACAGGAAGAGGCTGTTCTCAAGAGTCTGCGTCAAGTGGAGGAGGCCCTTGTAAATGCTGACGAACTTGGCATGAAAATCCGAATTCACGGAGACCTCCATCTTGGCCAGTTTCTCCAGGTGAGGGGCAAGTTTGCTCAGGATTTTGTCATAATTGATTTTGAAGGAGAACCTTTGCGTCCTGTCTGTGAGAGATTGAAAAAGTCGAGCCCCCTGAGGGATGTGGCAGGAATGCTAAGGTCCTTTGACTATTCAGGGTATTCCGCAGCATTTCGTATGGACGATTTCCCGGATCAGAAGGAGCATTTTATGGAGGCTGCAAAGGAGTGGGGCAGGCGGACAGGGGAGGAATTCCTTAAAGGGTACATTGACGCGATGCGCAAGTCTTACGCATTTCTCTTGCCTTGGGATTCCCGCAACTTCCAGCTCCTTCTTTTGTGTTTCAAACTGGAGAAGGCCCTTTATGAGGTAAGATACGAGCTTCGTAACAGGCCGAGGTGGGTCAATATTGCGCTTCGGGGGACTCTCGACAGCATAGGGGAAATCCGGTCAACTTTCGATTATGGAGAGTGATGATCTGATGATATCCGGGATTAAGAAAGAAGACTTCGGCGTAACAATCATGACTCGCGAATTCCCGCCGGATATCTATGGTGGGGCCGGGGTTCACGTGGATTATCTCTCCCGGTCTCTTGCAAAAATCGCAGGAGTGGAAGTGAGGTGTTTCGGTAAGGACAGGCCAGGCCCGGAGGGAGTGGAGGTAAAGGCATATGAATCATGGGATCAGATGGAGAAAGTGGATGACAGGCGTTTTGCCAAAGCCCTTTCCCCTCTGTCAGTCAGTCTGGCAATGATGAAAGAGCCGATAACCTCAGACGTTGTGCATTGTCATACATGGTATACGTTTATGGCGGGTTTTTACGCAAAGAAACTCTATGGACAACCCCTTGTGACGACAATCCACAGCCTGGAACCGTTGCGCCCCTGGAAGGAGGAGCAGTTGGGAAACGCTTACAAGCTGAGCCGCTGGATGGAGCAGACCGGTGTGGAGGCATCTGACCGCGTAATCGCAGTGTCTGAGGAAATGAAGAAGGACATCTTAGAATGCTATGACATTGATGAAGAAAAAGTGCGTGTGATACATAACGGAATTGACCTCGATGAGTACAGGCGCACCGAGTCTGACACAGCAAGGCATGAATATGGAATCTGGGAGGACTACATCCTATTTGTGGGCAGAATGAGCAGGCAGAAGGGTATTTTTCACTTACTTGACGCAGTCCCTAATCTCCCTGACGATGTGCAGATAGTCCTGTGTGCAGGCGCACCTGATACCCCGGAAGTTGAGCGTGAGGTTGTAAGGGCGGCTTCCGAATGGCCAAACGTAAGGCTCATAAGAGAAATGGTACCCAAGAATAAGGTTATTGAGCTTTACTCCCATGCGCGGGTTTTCTGTTGTCCGTCTGTATACGAGCCATTCGGTATCATTAATCTGGAAGCCATGGCGTGTGAGACTCCGGTGGTGGCGTCAGGAGTGGGAGGGATAACTGAAGTCGTTGTGCACGGTGAAACAGGGTTCTTGGTTGAGCCGGGCAGGTCAGGCGAGCTTGCCTCCGCTCTCAATAAGCTTCTTCGCGATAGGGAATTAGCCGGTAATATGGGGAAGGCGGGAAGAGAAAGGGCTGAACGCTTCTTCAGTTGGGATTCTATCGCGCGCAAGACTGCAGGCCTCTATAAGGAACTTGTTAAGATTGCCTGGAATCGGAAACATCAAAATCCTTCATTATCATGATCTTCACTGACCCGGTACCCGGAAGACACCACGGTCTCTGCGATCTTCGTGATCAGCTCAACCTGTTCAGGTGTGGCCAGGGCTACAAGGGCCATCAGGTTGCTGATGGGAGAATTGGACTTGTCGGGTGACAACAGAAGAAACCCCGGATCTACTCCGAGTGCTGCTGCCAGAGCATGAATCGTCTGTACTGACGGGATGCGCTGACCCCTTTCCACTTGACCGACGTAATTCGGGTTCAGTCCCGCGAGCTCTCCTAATTGCTCCTGGGTTAGATGCTTATGTTGCCTTAATATCCTGATTCGCTCTCCGGCAGAAGCGAAGGTATCGCCCACAGTCACCACCTCTACGGTAAATCTTACAAGCATGCAACGTATAAGTGAAGAAGCATACAGCGCGTAGTGACCGGATAAACCCTTGCTCAGAGCGCAGTCAACGGGCTGAGATGAGCTTGTGCCAACTCTAGGTATGAGTTCATTGGTTTTCGCTCGCTGTCCGAGGCCTTGGGTGGCCCCGCACGGTACGTACGTTTTCTGAGGCCGGTAATTCCTTTGTCAAGGCAATCCGCTTGGGGCGCCGTCTCCTTAGTGCAGCACCGGCAACCCTACACGGTACGTACACTTTCTGGGACCGGCGACCACTTATGGCGGAGATCGTTGTTCTCTCCCATATTACGTTAACACAGCCCGCCCGAATCGCAAAAACCGGCTGACGTCTTCGGCGAAACCGGCGATTACTGGAGAAGTCCAGCGGTCTCATGGTGCTCTACTTAGGCAGGAAGGTTTTTACTGAAATTAATAAATGCAGGTCCTTTCCTGCTAATTGGAAGAGGAAATTGACAAACAGAGTCGAAAAGGGATTTAGCAGCTATCGAAGATGTGGGGGTAGATTGTTGCGATCCATATTTTCTAGGACAAGTATTCGCACTTTTCTTGTCGTTCTGGGGGTGGTTTCACTCTCGTTGTGTGCAGTCACCTGCCGGATCAGTGCGACAGAAAGGCAGCATATGACTTCCGAGCTTCCTGTGACCGTTGCGCAGGCTTCAGGAAATGCCGCTACTGAACCTTCCACCACGGAACGCGTCACTGTGCTTCAAATCAGCGAATCGGACAAGGACGGGCGCACTACAGTGGAGATTTCACTCAGCGGCAGGGCATCTTGTAGGTCATTCACTCTGTCAGATCCTGAGAGGCTGGTTGTGGACGTAGAAGGCGCTGTTTTACTGTCTCGGCCTGATCCGATACCTGTTGAGGACGGCATAATTGAAAAGATACGGGTAGGACAGTTCAATCCCTCGGTGGTAAGGGTGGTTTTTGACCTATCGAGGGCTACGTCATATTCTGTTGTTCAGACAGAGGACAAGCCTGACGTTATTTGCGTCTCTTTTCCTAAGCGCATGACGGGTGTTGAGTTCTTCGACAGAGACGGACGGGCGGAAGCTGTCATCCTTGGAAACGGCAGCATGGATTACGAAACATCGAGTCTCACCGACCCTCCCAGGATTGTCGTGGATTTACCCGGAACTGTGATGGTTTCAGACGCCATAGAGGTGCCCGTCTCTCATCCCCAGGTGACGCGTGTCAGAGCAAGCCAACATGAACCGGATGAAGTCCGGGTGGTGTTGGACCTTGTAAAACCGACGACTTACTCGGTATCCACCTCGTCGGAGAGGCCGGGAGAAGTCGTTGTTGATTTGGGTTGTCGTATCCTCGGGGCAGAATTTGCGGGTGATGACAAATCAACAACAGTTGATGTGGTGTCCAGCGGCAATCCGGAAGTGAAGTTCATGGTGCTGGCCGCTCCCCAAAGGATTGTTATGGATTTTGAAAACTCGACTCTGGACACAACGAGAAGAGAGATTCCGGTGGGGGACGGTGTAGTGAAAAGGATTCGCCTGGCACAGCACAGCCCTATGACTGTCCGTGTAGTGCTGGATCTCGAGTATTACGTGGGGCATTCGGCGCAAGCCGAGCCAGGCGGAAAAGGGGCAAGAGTCGAAGTATTCAAGTCATCCATGGCGGATGCGGTAATAGTCATAGATCCCGGTCACGGGGGGACGGATCCCGGAGCCATTGGCCCTACAGGCCTTCACGAGAAGGCCGTGGTCCTTGACATTTCAAAGAGGGTCGCAACGCAGCTTCAGGCCATGGGAGCAGAGGTTGTTCTCACCCGCTCGGATGATGTGAGCGTCACCTTGCCTGAGCGCGTGAAGGCTGCCTCAAACGGGCGTGTCGACGCGTTTATCAGCATCCACGCAAATGCGTCAAGAACCGGAGAGCCTACAGGCACTGAGACTCTGTATTCAGGTACAGTGTCTATGAGTAGGATCCTGGCAGAATACGTCCAGACTGCTCTTGTAAGTCAGATTAGGCAATTTGACCGGGGGGCGCGGGAGAGGAACGACCTTATGGTGATTCGGGAGGCGAGGTGTCCTGCATGTCTTGTGGAAGTAGTCTTCATGTCCAACCTCAAAGAGGAGCTGCTCCTTCTTGACCCTGCTTTCCGGCAGAAAGCTGCCCAGGGCATAACAAACGGAATAGCCGCCTATTTCCAGTGGCGCAAAGATCGCCAATCACAGGCGCCGGTAGGCCCGGAAGAGAAGCCGCTTGTGACGGAAAGCGATGAGGCCGCAACCTTCTCCGGCTCTGGCTTGCAAGAGGATGAGCAGGAAGACAGCGGGAGCCGAACTGAACAATTAGAAGGGCAGGAGGAGCAGTCATAATCCCGATCTGTTCAGGCAGATAGGCAAATGACGAGGCAATGCAGCTTGATCCGAGAGGTAAGCTATTTTTTTTGCGCTATAGGCCAAGGTATGACATATAATAATCATCGTAGCATCAGTTGCCGGAGGTGAAGTTATTGAATTCGCGACCCATCGGTGTCTATGACTCAGGAGTGGGAGGGCTTACCGTCGTCCGTGAAATATCCTCTAAGCTGCCCTGGGAGCGTGTTGTCTATTTCGGGGATACTGCCAGGATTCCTTATGGGGAGAAGACAGCCGAAGAACTCCTGGGGTTTTCCCGCGAAATCATCAAGTTCTTGATAGGCCAAGGTTCGAAGTACATTATTGCTGCATGCAATACTACGTCATCGCAGGTTTTGGAGTACGTGAAACTTGAGTTTGACATTCCTATCATAGGTGTTCTGCGTCCAGGAGCGTACGCTGCGTCAAAGGCAACGCGAACCGGAAGAATCGGCGTTATGGGAACGTCAGGGACAATCCGGAGCTGCACCTATGAGAAGGCGATAAAGGAATATTTAGCTGAAGGAAAGGTGTTTAGCTCAGCTTGCCCACAACTTGTCCCGCTGATTGAGAAGGGTGCCATCAATTCAGAGGAGACCATTCGCGCGCTTCATGATTACATTGCCCCCCTGATGGCTGAGGATATTGATGTTCTGGTTCTGGGGTGCACTCACTATCCTTACCTGATTGAGCATATTAAGCGGATTACCGGGCCGCGCGTGGAGATTGTGGATCCTGCCCGAGAGACGGTTACGGTAGCGGCTGCAGCCCTTCAGGAGCTGGGCCTGCAAAGCCGGGAGAAAACAGGGCAGCATGAGTTTGCGGTAAGTGGCGACCCTGTGCTCTTTACTGCTGTCGGAAGCAAGCTATTAGGCGACAACTTAGCTGAGACCAGGCGAGTAGACTTGTCATAATCTGATTTTCGTGTTTGGACTGCTCTAAACTGGGGATGATAGGCTGATAGCGGAGGTGAGGTTGGCATGACACGGCACGATGGGAGAGCTTGCAGGGAAATGAGGCCCGTGAAAATTACGAGGGGGTTCATTAAGTACGCAGAAGGTTCTGTGTTGATTGAGGTTGGTGATACCAAGGTGGTATGCACAGCTTCAGTTGAAGACAGGGTGCCTCAGTTTCTGAAAGGCCAGGAAAAGGGTTGGGTGACTGCGGAATACGGTATGCTCCCGCGGGCTACCGGCGAGCGGAATCCGCGCGAGGCCGCAAGGGGCAGGTCAGGACGGACATACGAGATTCAAAGGCTGGTAGGACGGGCGCTGAGATCAGTTGTGAATTTGGAGTCTCTCGGCGAACGGACTGTTTGGATAGATTGTGACGTCATACAAGCTGACGGCGGCACACGGACTTGTGCGATAACCGGGGCTTTTGTGGCGCTCGTGGATGCGGTCAATACGATGTTTCCTAATGGAAGTTCGTGGAACCACAAGCCGTTTCCTGTTACGGATTTCATTGCTGCGACCAGTGTAGGTATAGTTGACAACAAGGTAATGATGGACTTGACCTTTGAAGAAGATTCGCGTGCAGGTGTAGACATGAACGTAGTCATGACCGGACACGGGCTGCTTGTTGAGGTTCAAGGCACGGCTGAAGGAAATCCCTTTACAAAAACCCAGTTGGACGAGATGCTCAAGGTCGCAGAGGATGGCATTGTGAGCCTCATTGATGTGCAAAAGGAGGTCCTTGGAGACCTTGTCCGGAAGGTGGGGCGCTGAGATGTCGCGCCTGGTTCTGGCAACGAAGAATCCGGGGAAGGTGTTGGAAATCAAGGAGATATTGAGGCATCTTCCTATAGAAGTTGTGGCGTGTTCCGCTTACAATGACATACCCGATGTTGTGGAGGATGGCGAGACATTCCAGGACAACGCCATGAGTAAGGCACGGGTGATTGCGAAGGCCACAGGAGAGGTGGCGCTGGCGGATGACAGCGGCCTTGAGGTTGATGCGCTTTGCGGGGCGCCGGGCGTTCACTCTGCCAGGTTTGCAGGGGGTGATCTCCCGCGCGGCCGGGAGCGGGACAGAGCTAACTATGAGAAGCTCCTGTCGCTGTTGGAAGGTGTTGAGGATGCGAACAGGACTGCAAGGTTCAGGTGCGTTGTGGCGCTGGCGGATCCTTCCGGGAGAGGTGAGTCGGTTGAAGGGGTATGCGAAGGCAAGATAGGTTTTGCACCTGACGGATGCGGCGGATTCGGATATGACCCGGTTTTCATTCCCCTTGGGCATACCAGGAGTTTCGCAGCGCTGCCTCAGGATGTGAAAAATGCCGTGAGCCACAGAGCCTTAGCCCTTAGGGCTGCTCTTCCTCTTATTGAGGAGTTATTCCGGTTGTCATAGCTGCTACGATATTGGCGCCGCGCGGGTGTTGACTCGTTGCAGGCTACCTATATGGATTTGCCGTAGGGCAACTCTATAGATTCGGTGCGGGGGGTCTGTGTAGAAGATGTGTCCTGAGAACTGACAAGGTATACTCCGGTGATTGTTAGAATCCCCCCTAACAGTTTAGTGAAAGACACCGGCTCGCCAAGGAAGACTCTCGCTCCTAACACGCTGACAAATGGGACAAGGTTTATGAAGCTCGTAATCACAGTTGAGCTTAATCTCTGTAAGGCAAAGAGATAGAGGAAAAAGGCAAGGGCAGAGCAGAATATACCGAGATAGAGGATGTTTGCCCAGATCACCGGATTCCATCGGGCAAAAGGGATGCCTTCTTTGAGAAATGCAATCAACCACAGGACCGCTGTCCCTACCAAATGTTGATAAGTGTTGAGAGTCAGATTGTCGTATTTGAGAGTGAGAGGCTTATTCATTATCGTATATGCCACCCATGAGCAGGCGGACAAGAATACCAGTGAATTGCCGAGCATTGCTGTTTGAGACACGGAGAGGTTGATGTCAGCTCGCGCTACCACGTATACGCCGAAGCATGACATGATTACACCTGCCCACTGAATGCGGGCTATGCTTACTCGCAGGAAGATGAGAAGCGCGATTGCGTTTATGATGGGAGAAAGCCCTGTTATGAGCGACGCGGTGCCGGCAGAGGTAAAATTGAGGCCTACGGTTTCCAAGAGGAAGTAAACCGGAATACCCATTATCGCGGCTAACCCTGCTTTTGCTGGAAATTCCCAGGTGCGGCCCGGGTTACCGGTAGCATGACGCGGTTGGGGATTTTGGTCTTGATGTTCAACTCTATCGGCCCGCAGAGAGTGACGGGCAAGATACAAGATTAGGAAGACTGCAGTGGCCGGAATGAACCTGGCGGAGTTGACCTGAATGGGCGTTAATCCTGCAATGAGCAGGGATTTTGCGCTGATGAAGGACAACCCCCATAAGATCGTGCAGGTGAGTATTGCGAGAATGGCCAGGGTATGCTGATTCTTAAGTTTGCTCAACAGTGACGCAGGTATACGCTGCAACTCAATCAAACCCTTCCTGGATCGCGTTCATTCGCGCTGCAAAGGTTCTTCCTTTGCTGCCAAACCCTTTGCCTCACGATAGCATGGAATTCAGCTTGAATCAAGATACCGCTATGGACAGCGACAGAGGCAATTCGAGGGTTTGACACGGGGCAGTCGTTCGCGTATACTATCGTTGTCAATGAAAGACGGGTCTCTGTCGGGGCGTAGCGTAGTTTGGCTAGCGCGCCTGCTTTGGGAGCAGGAGGTCGGAGGTTCAAATCCTCTCGCCCCGACCATTTATCTACCACTGATCCACTTATCGGCTTATCGGCCGCTGATTCACCACTGATCTGCTGCGTAAGTTTTTTCCCAACTTCCTGTTTGATTCTCACGTTACCTTATACTCCGATTTTATGATTTGAAACGGTTTCTCCTATTGCGCCGGGCCGGCACTGTTAGCTTCTGAGTCAGGCTAAGCCGGGCAGGTAGAAAGATCCTGTTGGCCATTACAGTCCCGGGAAATGCCGCAACAATGAGAGGCGCGAGCGTTGCGCGAGTGTTGCGCGAGCGCTTTAGATCAATGGAGAAGGAAACCTATGAAGGGAAAAAATGGCCTTCGGAGAATAAGTAATGTAGGCTTCAAAGAACTTATTTGGGAGGGTCGTATATGTTGAGGGTGCCAAGGAAAAGCAATCTCCGCTTACTGATTCTTGCAGTCGTAATGATGGTGGTTTGCGTCGCGCCCGTATGTGTGGCGGCTGCAGATGAGAATGAGATCGTCATTCTTTACATGAACGATATTCATGGCAGGCTGGAGTCTTCCAAAGCGGCGGATTCTGATGTACTTGTCGGTGGAATGATTAAACTGGCAACGCTCGTACAAGATATCGTCGGAGAGAAGGCGGGAAGCGTAATCATTTTGAATGCAGGGGACGCACTTCATGGAACCAACATTGTTAATCTGTTCGAAGGCGTGCCTATGGTGGAAGCCTTGGAAGCCATTGGCGTCGATGCCATGGCCATAGGCAACCACGAGTTCAACTATGGACAGTCTGTATTGCTTAAGAGGGCTGAAGAAGCGGATTTCACATTTCTCTCAGCCAACACAATCCAGGCAAACAGCAGGCGTACACTTTTTCCCGGTGCGCTAATCCTGCCTGTCGGCGGAAAGAGAATAGGCATATTCGGCCTGACTCCGACTGATACGCCTACAGTGACACACCCGAAGAATGTCGAGGGTCTGGAATTCCTCGATCCAATAAGAATTTCAAGCTGGATGGTTCCATACCTTCGAGACTATGAGAACGTGGACCTGGTGATTGGGCTCACTCACATCGGGTACGATGATGACAGGTTACTTGCCAGCAAGGTTCCGGGGATTGATATTATCGTCGGCGGACATAGCCATACGAAATTGGACAGACCTGAGCTGGTTGCAAACACAGTAATAGTCCAATCAGGTGAACACGCAGAATCCCTCGGCAGTCTCGAAGTAAGTTATGAAAACGGGAAAATCACTGACTACGCAGGCGCTCTGATTCCTTGTGGGCCTGATGTTGTGGAAGACAGCAGGATAGGCGAAATCATCAGGACCTATAACAAGGAACTCGAGGTGAAGCTTTCGGAGGTCATCGGCGAGGCGGCTGTCGCTCTTGACGGAGAGCGTGCAAA
>JAPXLY010000009.1:0-28389 GCA_033809295.1 Bacillota bacterium | reverse complement strand
CTCCACAAGGTGGGTGAGCCGCAGAAGAAAATCCCCGGGTGATTCGCGTCTTCTTGAAAGTAGTTGGATACAAGCCACTCCAGTCAGAAGAATCGCCTCCGTTATCTCTCCTCAAAGGATATTCTATTGGAAGATCGCTTATGGAGCAAGTGTTGCCGAAAGTGATAGTCCCCTCCCTGGCAGGGGTTATCCTAGGCCACGCAGGACTATTGCAGAGGGTCATGGCAAACGGAAGGAAACCTTCTTTGGTTTGTAGAACAATTCAAAGGGATCATGCTGTATAAACTTATGATTACGCTGATTGGTCACGCACTTGATCGTCGCCCCAACAACAAGGAGGGATACTTGTGAGGCCCAGGTCGGAATATGCAGAGCCGTACCGTATCAAAGTAGTGGAGCCTATTCAGCTTACTACCAGGGAAGAGCGGGAACAGATTATCGAAAAGTCCGGTTACAATGTGTTTAACATTCCTTCTGATAAGGTCTATATCGATTTTCTGACAGACAGCGGCACTTCCGCGATGAGCGACCGCCAATGGGCAGGCCTTATGGTAGGGGACGAGGCGTATGCAGGAAGCAGGAACTTCTACCGGCTCAAGGAGACTGTCGAAGAAATTTCCGGGTTCGAATATGTCCTCCCTACACACCAGGGGCGTGCAGCCGAAAACATTCTAACTACCATACTGGTCAAACCGGGCGAACGGGTTCTCGGGAACATGCACTTTGATACCACGGAAGGGCATATCCGTCTTAAGGGAGGAGAGCCGGTCAATCTTGTAATCAAAGAAGGCCTGGAAACAGCGACCAGGCATCCTTTTAAGGGTAACATAGATATTGGACGCCTCATTGACGAGATTAGGGCCTACAGCCCGGAGGGGATTTCTTACATAAACATCACGGTGACATGTAACAGCAATGGCGGTCAGCCTGTGTCTATGGGAAACATAAGGGAAGCAAGTAGAATTGCAAGGGAGCACTCTATCCCTGTATTCCTGGACGCTGCCAGATTTGCAGAGAATGCTTACTTCATTAGAGAGCGGGAAGAAGGTTATGAAAACAAGTCCATAGCGGAAATCGCTCGGGAGATGTTTTCGTATGCTGATGGGTTCACCATGAGCGCAAAAAAGGACGGCCTTGTAAACATCGGCGGCATTTTTGCCACACGTGATGAGGAATTGTACAAGCGAGCAGGTGAGTGGGGCATCATTTATGAAGGTTTTCTGACTTACGGAGGGCTTGCAGGCCGGGATCTGGAGGCTATGGCTCGAGGCTTACAGGAAGTCCTCAATGAGGATTACCTTGAAAACCGTATAGGACAGGTGGCATATTTAGGCGATTGCCTGCTGGACTGTGATATCCCCATCATTGAACCCACAGGCGGCCATGGTGTCTATTTAGACGCAAGGAGGTTCTTGCCGCTGATACCCCAGGGCGCCTTCCCGGCCCAAGCCCTTGTCATGGAACTATACGTCGAAGCAGGGATCCGTGCCGTGGAATTGGGCACAGCGGCTTTTGGGCATAAGGATAAGAAGACAGGTGAAATGGTGTATCCTGCTCTCGAGTTGGTGAGATTGGCTATTCCGAGGCGTGTGTATACAGACAGGCATATGGATATCGTGGTTCGGGCGCTCCGGAATATCGCAGGAAGAAAGGATCAGATTCGCGGGCTGAAGCTTATCTATGAAGCCCCTGTGCTAAGGCATTTCACTGCTGTATTTGAGCGATTATAGAGGGACTGTCTCTTCTCACCGCAGTGAGCTCCATCACAAGGAAGGTAGTAATGTTGTGGAAGATGTAACCCTTTCTCGCCCCTATTCCAGGCGGTTATACAGGGCGCTTATCGAGTTTCAGATGATTTCTGAAGGAGACGGGATCCTTGTTGGCTTTTCCGGAGGCAAAGACAGCGCATTTCTGCTATACGCCTTAGCCGCAATACAACAGTACTCACCTGTCAGTTTCCGGCTTGCGGCTGCCACGGTTGACCTTGGTTTCCCTTCAGGTGACTCCATCAGTGAGGATATGAAGGCATTCGTTGCCCGACTGGGGATACCGTACTTCGTCACGAAGACAAATATAGCCAAGGTTGCTTTCAGCAGGGAACAGACGAAAAGTCCTTGCGCTATTTGCTCCCATCTCAGACGGGGGTCACTGAACAGTCTTGCTGTAGAGAATGGTTACAATAAAGTGGCTCTCGCTCATCACCGGGACGACGCAGTGGAAACGTTTCTCATGAGTATTCTCTATTCAGGGCAGGTTCATGTCTTTCGTCCGGTGACACACTTGGATCGTACAGGAATTACCGCTATTCGGCCTTTAATATACTTCAGGGAATCCGAAATAAGAGGAGCGGTAAAGCGGATGGGGTATGGCCCTCCGCCTAATCCGTGTCCCGCGCAGGATGAGACTCAAAGGCTTTCAGTGAAGAACCTTATTCGCAGCCTTTCTCGGGAGAATCCTATGGTATACACTAATCTGTTCAAGGCTCTCCGTACAAATGCCGTCGGGGAGCTTTGGCCTCCCATAGCGTCCAAAGAAGAAATGAAGGAATTACATAAGACGTTCTTTTTCGGTGATCAGCAGGATACAACTACTTAGCATCCAGTTTGTCCCGGGGTATTTCGGATACCGCTGCAAAAACCCCTTCTGCCTCAGCAAGCACGCATCCTCGTTCATCTGAGATGTACGATGCCAAAGCCCATGACCTTGCTCCCTGATTGAGGATTTCGCCTGTGACTGTCACTTCTTTCCCTATAGGGACGGGTTTTCGGAACATCACTCTCATTGAGGCTGTGGCTCCCAAGTGGCCGTTTAGGATCATTGCCCACGCCATGGCTTCATCGAGTAGCGTACATATGATCCCTCCGTGGAGGATGTTGGCAAATCCCTGGAATTCTTCAGGCGGCGTGAACGAAGCCGTTGACCGCCCTTCCCCATCCAATTGAAATAGAAGCTTAAGGCCGATTGGGTTGTCGTGTCCGCACGCGAAACACTTTCCGTCATCATAAAACATGGCTCAACTGCCCTTTCTTGCCGGACTTATGCAAACGGAGCAAGCTCGGAGTCGTCCCTGAAGTGCCGTATCTAATGATAACAGACTTGAATGAGTGGCATAATGCTCTCAACTGCAACGTAAGACCGATAAGGTCCGGAGAGGGAATTTCAGTTCCGTTCGCGATTGACGCAACGCGTTCGTTGTCAATATAGATTACTATATGTTTTGCCTGATACCTTCCGGCGATCTTAAGAGCTTCCAAAGAGGCTCTAAGACCTGCTTCTTCCAATGAGGCCAAAGAGAAGTCATAGCGTATTTCCCGGATAGGTTCCCCTTTGTCTGAGGCAAAGAGCACAGTTGCGCTAATGCCTGTATTGTTTCTAGTACGCATAACACGTACAATTACCTTCATTGTCTGGGAGCCGGATCTTTTATTCTGTCGTTTATTCAAAGGCTGCCCTTTTTCGGCGAACAATGCCGGCATCGTGGCAGACATCTTTAACATCCCCCCAAACATCTGTTCCCATATCAATAATACAAAATACTCTGTCTCCTGTCAATCCCTTGTTTGGCAAATCCCTCAACATAATGGGGATATGTGACTAACCCTTAGGGACATCCCTGAATACATTGTCACAGGAGTCAATTAGCAAAGGGATATCCTGTCCTATTAAGATGCGGCTGGCATATGCCTTTGCCTATTGGCAATAAAGCTATACTTGTCAACTGGATTCGGGAGGGATAAGAATGGCGGAAGATCTCGAGAAACTTGCGGAAAATCCGGAAGCAGGGGTATCTGCCGGATTGCCCGCCTGGGAACTCGCCAGAGCCTACGTGCTACCCCAGCGTTATCAAAAAGTGCTCAGCCCTCAGGAAGGTCTGCGGAAAGGCACGATCTTTCAGGAACTGATCAGGCCGTACAAGCAAGAGAGGCCAGGGCCGGATGCCCAAGTTCCCGGACGGGGGGATGACAATGAATAAGAGACAGTGTGCCCTCTTAAGAATCATGGAGCTGGAATTTGCAGCCGTTGATCTCAACTTATTTCTGGACACACATCCTGATGATAGCTGCGCGCTTACCGATTTTGCTGCAGTCTCGCAGGAACTCATGAAAGCAAAAGCAGAATTCGAAGCCCGGTACGGCCCTCTCATGAACTTCGGATTCGGACTGAATCAAGGGAATACATGGCGCTGGATTGAGAGTCCGTGGCCGTGGGAAGTCAACTTTAAAGACTATGAGCTTCATGGGGAGGAGTGAAAGTAATGTGGATATACGAAAAGAAGCTTGAATATCCTGTGAGGGTGTCCAGCACCAATCCTCGACTTGCAAAAGACGTCATTACTCAATATGGTGGGCCCGACGGTGAACTTGCTGCATCCTTAAGGTACTTGACGCAGCGCTACACTATGCCAATACCCCAGGCGAAAGCAGTCTTGACTGACATCGGCACGGAAGAACTGGCGCACATGGAGATTGTCGCGACCCTTGTCTATAACTTAATACGCAACGCTACAGTGGAGCAGATCAAGGCTGCAGGCCTGGACCCGTACTATGCTGATCATGATAAAGCCCTCTATTTCGTGAACGCGGCAGGCGCTCCTTGGACAGCGGCATATATTCAGTCAAAAGGGGATCCAATCGCAGATCTCCATGAGGACATGGCAGCGGAACAGAAGGCTCGCGCAACTTATGAGTATCTCATCAATCTTTCAGATGACCCGGATGTTACAGATACATTAAGATTCTTACGCGAAAGAGAGGTCGTCCATTTCCAGAGGTTCGGCGAAACCCTTGACTTGGTGCATGATTGGATGTCATCGAAGAAGGTATTCTACTAAGAGCTGCAGATTTCGGTTAAGAGCCGCAACTATCGGTTTGTGCAAGAAACTGCGCCGGGTGATTCGCCCGGCGCTGTCCTATCAGATCCGATTCCTCCCGTCCGCTGCCTCCACGGAGCAGCAGCCATCTCAAGCCGTTTTGGCTGCGGATTCAAGCTCCTTCTTTATTTCGGCCAGCTTATCGACGTCCAGCGGATACATTCTGAACACGAGGAACGCAGCAACGAGGGCGATGATAGGGATCGCAGTCATCAAAGACCTGATACCTGTCACTATGGAGGCAGGTTGTGACAGGAGGTTGGGGTCATATCCGCTGGCCTTTAAGACCTGACTCATTACGAGGGCCTGGACTGAAATAGCAAGCCGGATGAAAAGCGCGTTAGCCCCGAAGTACATGCCTTCACGCCTTTGGCCTGTGTGGAGTTGATCCTCATCAATGACATCTGCTATCAGCAGAGTGTCAAAGAGAAGCAAAAGCCCTGCCAGCCCTGCACCGACCAGCGCGCCTCCTATTATGCCCATTGTGAAGCTGCGGGCAAGGCCAAACGGTATAAGAGCGACGGCAAACAAGGCAATAGCCCTGGACGCGGCTTGTTTCGGGCCTGCTTTGATTATGTACCTGGTCCAGGGAAGGAGCGCTATGAACACCGTGAGAAAGGCAACTCCCAAAATAAGGGTGGATTGCTCTTCCGCGATACGCAGCACGTACTTTGCCTGGAAAGGCACCATTGCCATAATCATAACGAAAGTAAACTGAATCAGCATATACGGAATGACATACGTCATGAAGGATTTGCTTTGCAGGGTGTATTTAAGAGCAGGGATCATATCAAGGGGTTCTGCATATTCTGAAGGGTCTGCTTCTTTGCTTCCGAGGAGAGATATTCCCAGTGAAATTGCGGTTAATATCCCAAATATGATTGCCATGGATTGCCATCCCAGTTTTCCGTAGATCATTGGCGCCAACGCAATACCGATAATTAAACCAACATTCCCAAAGAGCTGCCGCCACATTGACACGACAGACCTGTCCTCAAGGCCTGTGAACATCTCAGGGAACAATGCTGTCCAGTTAAGAACGACCAGGGTGAAGAGGCCGTCAAAAAAGAACATCATTACCGTGAAGTATATGAATAGAGGGACATAATTGCCGTCTGCCGCGCTAAACGGAGGGATCCACAAAAATACAAATACAAGTACCAGCGGTATGAGGCCCCCGGCGATGTACGGAATCCGCCGTCCCCATCTTGTGCGCGTGCGGTCAGACAGATATCCAAAGAGAGGATCGTTAATCGCATTCCAGATTCCATAAAGAATCATTGTGTAGCCTACCAGCTCAATAGGGAGCTTCATCACGTCTGCGTAAAAGAAGATTATGTACGTTTGGACTGCCTGGTAAGGCACTGCAGCGCCAAGGGAACCAAAGCTATATGCAACTTTTTTCCAGGTCTTCATGATCTGCGCGCAAAAGTGCGCGCACACCTCCCCTCGTTTGCTGTCACGAACAGAATTCGTCAACGGATGTTTGATTCCTCTATAATCCTATCCCAGATTATGCCATGATATATTTATTCCGATGACAAGTTTGCTAAAATGTGTCTCTATTCATATTCTAGACCGAGAAATGCTAATAATGGCAGGAAGTATGTCCAATAATGCGAAGTATAACGAAGCCGGGCTTTAGGTAGTCCGTGCAAGTACAGGCGGTGATTCTACGTGCATCCAGAGGGAAATTGCAGTAATCATAGTCCTTGGACAGAGCGGGCAAACGGTGAGTTCTGCCTGATTTGCGGTAAGCCCTCCGCGTCTTCCGGGGTTACTGTCCTCGGTAGATTATTATGCCTTGAATGTATGGAGACTATCTCTCAGATTGATGTGTCCGATGAGGAATACTCTGTAATTACGGAAAAGTTGAAAGAGCTTTGGGAGCCTGTACTGGCTGAGGCTTTGCGTGAGGCCTTGCGCAGAAAGAACCAAGATAAAGGGGAAGGATATGATCACAGAGAAGACCGCGGAGAATAAGGGGGCCCTCTCGTTATCAAGGAGGCGATACCGTTGAGCAACGGAAATCGATGTAGCGGTGATAGAGAGCAGCAGTATGCTACCCCCGTTATCAGGGCGATAAGAGAGTATATAGACAGAGAGACGAGGAGGTTTCATTTCCCCGGGCACAAAGGGGGCCAAAACCCTGTTATCGTCGACTCCGATCTTACTGACCTGTTGATAACCCAGTGTCTACTAGGCGATGTAACTGAACTTCCGGGTTTGGATGACCTGCATGCTCCGCAAGACGCGATTGGGGAAGCGCAGCGCTTAGCAGCTTTGGCCTTTGGCGCTGATAAGACTTTTTTCATCGTGAATGGCTCAACGTGCAGTATTCAAGGTGCTGTCCTGGCCATCTCAAAGCCCGGCGACAAGATTGCTGTATCTCGCGATGTTCATAAGGCTGTTATCGGAGGGTTGATACTTACCGGAGCCTATCCGATTTATGTTGACGTAGAAGTGGACAAGGAGTTTCAGATTCCGTTAGGCCCTACCCCGGACTCTCTCAGACGTGTCCTGGATGAGCACCCTGATGTGCAAGGAGTCGTTTTCACGAACCCCAACTTCTACGGCGTCTCGCCAAGGGTTGACCTTCTAGTGGCTCTAACTCATGACTATGATAAAATAGTCTTAATAGATGAAGCGCACGGGGCACATTTACCTTTTCATAAGGATTTGCCGCTTTCCGGGCTTGAAGTGGGAGCAGACATTGTGATATCCGGGGCACATAAGACGTTGCCTGCCATGACCCAGACGTCCTTCCTCCATCTCAAAGGCGGTAGGGTGCCGGAGCGGGATATCTCCAGGGCTCTTGCGGTTATAGAGAGCACAAGCCCGTCATACATACTGATGGCATCATTGGACATAGCCCGGAAACTGGCTGCGACGCGAGGGTGTGAACTCCTTGGCCGCGTGATTGACGCAGCTCGGAAGGCTCAACTGAAGCTCAACGGGAGCCCCGGCGTCAGGTGCCTTACAGAGGAGGATGTTGCCTCAAAGGGGTTTAGGCATGATCCCACGAAATTAGTAGTATCCCTGGACAGCCTTCACATGACAGGCTTTGAAGTAGCGGAGATGCTTCGGAAGAAACACAGTACGGAAGTGGAGTTTTCGGATATAGTAAACATAATTGCCATCCTGACCATGATGGACACAGAACACGATGTCTCAGCGCTTGCAGAGGCTCTCTCCGAAATTGCGGAGAATGAGGGCCAAAGGCGAGAGAAGGCCATGACACAACGGCGTGACATAGGATCTGTCCTGGCGGATCTGAGCCATGTGCTGAAAGACCTGCCTAAGCAAGTGATGACGCCACGGGAAGCTGTGTTCTCCCAGTGGGAGCAGGTTGAGGTGGCACGAGCCACAGGCAGGATATCCGCGGACACAATTGTACCCTATCCGCCTGGGATTATCCTTATCTGTCCCGGCCAAGAGATTACCGGCGCTTTGACTGATTTCATGATCCATGGTGCATCTTCGGGAGTCCGATTCCATGGTGTCAAAGATGATTGCGTTCTTGTTGTCGAATAGGCACCGGGGTAAACTCATATCTTAAGTGGCTTAGGCTAAGAAAACCCGTGCTATATGAAGAAAGGGGGGAAAGGCCGCCTGTGATGAGTCAGAGTATTTCATGCGGCCAGGTTGTGACTCGACGGGAGATAACTGATAATCTAGATGAACTGCTGGAGGTGCTGCCGCCAAGGCTCAGGGACAAGCTTGAAGGCATGGGTGATTTGGAAGATCTTCTGGAAATCGTCCTTGACCTCGGTAGGCAACCGGAAGCCAGGTTCCCGAGAGGCAGATTCGTGTACCTGGACGGGAACCCTGTCAAGCGTGAAGATATCGAGTTCCTCACAAAACGCGTGGGGGCTTTTGGACACGATAACAGAGCCGGTATCGAGCGGACGCTTCATAGAATTTCAGCGATACGTAACCGCTATGGTGATATCATTGGGCTTACATGCAGAATCGGCAGAGCCGTTTACGGCACAATAGACATTGTCCGGGATGTGGTAGAACAAGGCAAAAGCATACTGCTTCTGGGCAAGCCCGGAGTAGGCAAGACCACGCTCCTTCGGGAAGTCGCGCGCGTGCTCAGTGATGAATTCCATAAGCGCGTGGTTGTCGTGGATACTTCAAATGAGATAGCCGGGGACGGAGATATTCCCCACCCGGCTATCGGACGTGCCCGCAGGATGCAGGTTCCCACACCTCAGCGACAAGCCGATGTAATGATCGAGGCAGTGGAAAACCATATGCCTGAAGTAGTTGTCATTGACGAGATAGGGACAGAGGCTGAAGCTCAGGCTGCAAGGACCATAGCCGAACGCGGTGTGCAGCTTATCGGCACTGCTCATGGTAACACCCTGGAGAACCTCGTTTTGAATCCTACTCTGTCTGACCTTGTAGGCGGCATACAAGCGGTTACTCTTGGCGATGAAGAGGCTCGTAAGAGGGGGACGCAAAAGACAGTATTGGAAAGGAAGGCGCCGCCTACCTTTGATGTTGTCATCGAGATCCTGGATCGTGACGGGTACGCCATCCATCATGATGTAGCAAAGACGGTAGATCTCCTCCTCAGAGGGATTCCGCCAAGGCCGGAGGTTAGACGTCGTTCTGTAGACGGAGAAATAAGAGTCATCGAGAAAGAGAAATTCAATGATCAATACTCTCCTGACATAGCAGGTTTTGCACCTCGTGAGCCTGCATGGGAAGGGGCGAAACCCAGGCGGGCCAGTGATATGGAGCGCTATCCGAAAGTGACGCAACAAGCAGATGTGTCTTCCGCAGCGCCGGATGGCCACCGCCTCGCCGGGGGGGATGGAGACTCCGATACTATTTGGATATCTCCTGACATTATTCCGGAGCGCTATGGCGGTGTCTTAAGGGTTTATCCCTATGCAGTCAGCCGAAATCGAATTGAGAACGCTATTCGTGATACCGGCTTGCCTGTAGTCATTTCCAAAGACTTGGGACAGGCAGATATAGTCTTGACCCTAAAAGGCCAGTACAGAAAGATGCCAAAGACTATTCGCGAAGCGGAAAGACGCGGCCTGCCAATTCACATTATCCGCAGTAATACTGTAGCTCAAATCACCAACTTCTTAAGAAGCTCGTTTGACGCAGACCGGGCATTCGGCGAAGAAAAGGCGTTGAAAGAAGCGGAAGACGCGCTTAACAGGGTTGATGAGCTTGACAGCCCGATCGAACTCAATCCGCAGAATTCTTATGTGCGTAGACTCCAACATGAGCTGGCAAGCAGATATCATGTGAAATCAGCAAGTATAGGAGACGAACCTAATAGAAGGGTGGTCTATTACAAGGGTTAGCTGAGTAATGGGATGATGTAGACTGGATTTCCAGGAATTTAATACGGCGAAGGATAAGGGAAACCAGGAAGGAGGTCCCGCTATGAAACTAGTTATTGCCGTGGTGCAGGATCAGGATTCCGGTGCACTTATGGACGTGCTCATGGATCGGGGATTTAGGGCAACGAAGCTTGCGACTACAGGGGGGTTTCTCAGGCAGGGCAATACTACCTTACTTATAGGTATCCAGGATCACGAGGTTGAGGATGTTGTTGAAATAGTGAAGTCTACGTGCAGGAGCAGGATGCAAATGATGCCTCCTATAACAGTTGTGGGACGCTCAACAGAATCATATATCGGACAGCCTGTAGAGGTTCCAATTGGCGGAGCCACCCTTTTTGTTCTGGATGTGGAGCGTTTTGAGAGAGTATGAAAAGGAATATGAATAAAGTTCTTGCCGGTTCACTGCAAACAGGACGGATTTCTCATGCGTACCTTTTTGCCGTATGGGATACGGGTTTTGCGTCAGGTGAAGATAACGCGACTGCCGCGGCATCAGGCGCCATGGCTTTTGCTGCCAGGCTCAATTGCGAAGCGCCGGAAGAAGACGCTGCTTGCGGTAAGTGTCTTTCCTGCAAGCTGATTCGAGAGGGCAACCATCCTGATGTCAGAGTTGTATCTCCCGACGGATTATCCATTAAGATTGACCAGGTTCGCGCCATTTCCCATGATATGTCGTATAGGCCCAGATATGATAAGGGATTTCGCATAACAATTCTGGAAAACGCGGAGAGAATGACTCAAGAGGCACAGAATAGCTTTTTGAAGTTGCTTGAGGAGCCACCCAGGAATGTAGTGTTTATCCTTGTTACGGGGAATCCCCAGGGCTTGCTGCCTACTGTTAGGTCAAGATGTCAACTGATACGAGTAAACCTCGGAAGGCCAGACAGATGCGAAGATTTTTCTGCTATCATAAGAAAGCTGTGCGAGGTTCACTTGTGTTCAGCTCCGGAGGTCTTAGACGAGGCTGAGGCCATCGAGAAGCTGCTGAATCAGGGAGGACAGGGAAAGCCCAGAGCTGAGCTGGAAAAGGCATTGGTTGCAGCAGCAGGCTGGTTCCGGGATGTCCTGGTATTCAAAGTAACCGGTGACATAAATCTTGTGTTTCACAGTCCCAAGGAGAGCATAGGTGATGTAATAGCAGCGCTCTCCGGTGATGGCGAATTATATGAGGTTCATGATCTTATTGCGATTATTGAACGCATTGAGGAATCCAGGAGATGGGTCAGGCAAAACGCTAATATTAGGTTAGTCCTGGAAGCTTTGCTGTTTGACTTAAGGCGGAGAGTGTGTTCAAAGGCGCAGTCACGTGGACATGGACTCTAAAGAGGGGCTTTATTAGTTATGGTAAAAGTTGTTGGAGTCAGGTTCAAACATGCAGGCAAGATTTACTATTTTGACCCCGGAGATTTGGAGCTACATGATGGGGATAAAGTAGTTGTTGAAACAGTAAGGGGGTTGGAATTCGGTGAGATTGTCGGAGGCGCTGAGATGGTGCCTGAGGATAAGATCACGCCCCCTTTGAAAAAAGCTGTAAGGAAAGCTACTCCTGAGGATGAGGCTCGCGTTACGGCAAACAGGGAGAAGGAGCAAAAAGCCTTTGAGGCAGCGTTGGCTAAGATCGAAGCCCATGGCTTACCTATGAAGCTTGTGGATGTTGAATACACATTCGATAACAGCAAAATCATCTTTTTCTTTACTTCAGAGGGCAGGGTCGATTTCAGAGAGCTCGTAAAGGACTTGGCCGGGGTGTTCAAGACCCGTATTGAGCTTCGTCAAATCGGAGTAAGAGACGAAGCAAAGATGGTAGGGGGGCTTGGAACTTGTGGGAGGCCTTTGTGTTGCGTTACCTTCTTGGAAGATTTTGAGCCTGTATCAATCAGGATGGCGAAAGACCAAAACCTTTCCCTGAATCCGTCCAAGATTTCCGGGATGTGCGGGCGCCTTATGTGTTGTCTCCGGTACGAGCATGAAGCATATCAAGAACTACGCAAAGGCATGCCGCCTGTGGGAAGCGAGTTTCAGACGAATGCAGGTGTCGGAAAGATTATAGAGCTGAATGTGCTTTCAGGGACGGCTATGGTTCGGATGGACGACGGTACGATGGTAAATGTCAATGTCCGCCGGCAAGAGGACGATCCTCAAGCCTCTCCTCTGGAGAACGGTGACAGTGGCGTTGGCGATAGCGATGTGGTCCACCAGGGGAATCAGGTCTATTGTGGCAATATGCAGAATGCAAAAGAAGAGGAAAAGGGTAAACCTAAGGAGGGCTCCCTGACATCAGAAGAGGCCCCGAAAAAAAAGAGATCCACAAAATCAAGGAGGCAGAGTCAACGTAACCGGAGGAAGAGAAGGCAGAGACGCCCGGAGTCACGTGAGGTAAAGCAAGACGAACCCGCTGAAAACCCAGTCGGAAAACAGGTCAAAAGCGGAGGCAAAGGGACGGACGCCAAGACGTCCGGCCAGAAGGACAAGGCCGGCTCAGGCACCAAACCAAGAAGAAGACGCAGGAGGAGTCCGAAATCGTCCTCTAAGCCCAGGCAGAAGCCGAAGAACGTTTCCGGGCCCAAAGAGAATCCTAGAGGGACCGGCAGCGGGTGATGTCAATGACTTCCAGCGGAACCCTGTACGTGTGTGGGACGCCAATAGGCAATCTTCGGGATATCACTATCCGTGCCCTGGATGTATTTGGTAGTGTGGATCTTATAGCCGCCGAGGACACCCGCAGAACGCGGAAGCTTCTGGCCCACTATGAGATTTCTACGAAGATCATCAGCTATCATGAGCATAATGAGTTTTCCAGAACCCCACAGCTTATAGAGATGATAAAAGAGGGGAAAAGCTTAGCTCTGGTGACTGACGCAGGGATGCCCGGGATTTCAGACCCAGGGGCTTACCTGGTTGACTCCGCTCTTTCGAATGGGCTGAAAGTGGTGTCTATTCCCGGCCCGTCTGCAGTTACAGCCGCTCTCTCAGTATCCGGGTTTTCAGCCGACCGGTTCACATTTGTCGGCTTCATTCCACGAAAAGGAAAGAGGCGTGATGAAGTTCTGGAACATATAGCAGATGACACCAGAGTTTCAGTTATCTATGAGTCACCTTACAGGCTGGTAAAGACTCTGTCGGACTTAGCGTCCGTCGCAGGAGGGACGAGGAAGGCAGTCATCACCAGGGAGCTTACGAAACTCCATGAGGAAGTGATCAAGGGAACTCTTGAAGAACTGTCTGAGGAATTCTCCCAAAGGACAGTAAAGGGCGAGATAACCATAGTGGTCGGGGGAAAGGGTAAGGAAAAGGGGCATCAGGCATAGGTCAATGATGCCCCGTTAAGCCTCGTGATGACTTAGGGATAGAACTAAAGAGACTATGATGGATTCCTGGAAATCTCCCCTGGTTATGCCAGGGCTTTCATTGCATCCAGGCAGTCCCTGCAGATGTTCTTATCCCTGAAAATCTTGATGTTGTCAGCATTTCCACAGAAAATGCAAGCAGGTTGATATTTCTTGAGAATGATCCTTTCGCCGTCAACATAGATCTCAAGGGCATCTTTCTCTTCAATCTGTAGGGTCCTGCGCAGTTCTATAGGAATTACGACACGACCTAGTTCATCGACTTTTCGAACAATACCTGTTGATTTCACGGTAGCAGCTCCCTCCTTTTCCAGCCCTTTAGCTTGGTGGACTTGGAAAGTCTACGTTCCAACTATACTTTATTTTCCAAGACAAGTCAAGGCTGAATTGATAATTAGTGGTGAATATTCCAGAAGAAATGCAATAGTCCAAAATATATAATAATATTACGATATGTCTAACCCCTACCTACTTATATAGTACATTGACAAGCGAAATGTGACCTTGCTTGACAGCAATAAACAGCAGGGATATATTGAGGGCAATGCAAGCCTGATTATGGTTATGAATAACAACGTGTAAATGGTAACAGACAGGAGTGTTCTCATTGGCCAAATTCTACATTACAACCGCAATAGATTATGTAAACGGCAACCCTCATCTAGGGCATGCTTATGAAAAAATCGGAGCGGACGTAATTGCCAGGTTCAAGAGGTTGGCAGGATACGATACTTTCTTCCTCACAGGCACTGATGAACACAGTCTCAATGTGGCGAGGCAGGCTGAGGCTGAAGGGCTTTCCGCCAAAGAATTCTGCGACATCATGGCAGGAAGTTTTCGCGACGCATGGGATAAACTTAACATTAGCTATGACAGATTCATCAGAACCACAGACAGTGATCACATTGCAACTGTTCAGGACATTGTCAGGCGGGCGAATGAAAGAGGCTACATCTATAAGGGCACTTACTCCGGATACTATTGTGTTTCATGCGAGAGGTTCATAGAACAAGGCGATCTCATTGAGGGGAAGTGTCCCTTTCATCCCAGTCGGGAACCTGAGTGGCTGGAGGAGGCAAACTACTTCTTCGCTCTGTCTAAGTTTCAGGAGCCTTTGCTCCGGCACATCAGGGAGAACCCCGAGTTTATCATGCCTGTAACCAGAAGGAATGAAGTAGTAAACAGGATTAAGGAAGGACTCCAAGATGTAAGCGTGTCCAGATCCACCCTTACTTGGGGCGTTCCTTTCCCTCGGGAAATTGATGATAACCAAGTGGTTTACGTGTGGTTTGACGCTCTCATTAACTACTTGACAGGTGCGGGATACGTACCCGGGACGGACGAGTTCGGCAAATGGTGGCCTGCGAGCCTGCACTACATAGGTAAAGATATCACGTGGTTCCACTGTGTGATCTGGCCTGCGACTCTTATGGCGGCAGGCGTGCCTCTTCCCGAGACAATATTCGGCCATGGATTTGTTACATTCAAAGGAGCAAAGATGTCAAAGTCTGAGGGAGTAGTGGTAGATCCGCTTAAGGTTACCGACAGCCTGGGAGCGGATCCGTTGAGGTTCTATCTCATGAAAGTCGTGCCTCACGGCCAGGACGGAGATTTTTCTTTTGAAGGACTGGCAGAGGCATACAATGCTGATCTTGCAAATGACCTGGGAAATCTGGTTAATAGGACGACTGCTATGGTCGAGAAGTACTTTAACGGGAAGGTTCCTCCTCCTACCGGAGTAGCCGACTCGCTGGACGAAGAGCTTAAGGCGCTTGGGGCCGATGTCGCCCGAAAAGCCCGTGAAAAGATGGAGGAGCTTGATCCTACCTCCGCTCTTAGTGAACTATGGAGCTTAATTACTGCAGCTAACAAGTATATCGAGGATTCCGCCCCTTGGGTGCTGGCGCGTGAAGGCAAAAGGGAACGCTTGGCCACTGTTATGCTGAATCTTGTGGAAGCGATTTCCAAAGGGGCAGTCATGCTTTCCCCATTTATCCCTGATTCTTCACAGAGGATCTGGGACGTTTTAGGTCTTCCGGGAAAGCCCGAGGACATCAGATGGGGTGAAAACCTCGAGGTAGCAAGCTTGCTACCGGGGATCAGTGTGACAAAGACAGGCCCTCTTTTCCCCAGGCTTGACATGGAGACTTCTGATTTCACTGCAGGAGAGTTCCATTTGGCTGAGCTTGCTCAAGAGAAGAAGAAGGAAGGCAGGAAACGGCAGGCGGGCTTGTCCGAGAACAACTCGGCAGATACCGTGAAAGGAGAGGCAGACGTGAGTGACCTGATTTCCATAGATGAATTTGCCAGGCTTGATCTTAGGGTGGCGGAAGTCATTGCCGCTGAAAGGGTGGCAGGCACAGATAAGCTTGTCAGGCTCGAGATTGATCTGGGAACTGAGAGGCGTCAAATTGTTGCAGGTATTGCCCAGTTTTACGCTCCGGACGAGCTTGTGGGTAAACATATTGTGGTAGTAGCTAATCTGGAACCTGCCAGGATAAGGGGTATTGAGTCCAGAGGAATGCTCCTTGCCGGTTCTACGGAAGACCGCAAAGAGCTTGCGATAATCACAGTAGATAAGCCTCTCGCAAAAGGGGCAAGAGTGCGTTAGGCAGGTTATTGAGGTTTGAGCTTATTCACAGGCGAAAGCGGCACAACTCTCATAGATACCCATGCGCACCTGGATCACGAGCGGTTCAAACACGACGTCGATCAGGTGATGGAAAGAGCCAAGCCGGCAAAGGTTCAGGCTATTGTCACTGTAGGAACTGATTTGGAAAGCTCGAGAAAAGCAGTGGAATTTGCAAAGCGCTACCCGGGCGTTATCGCAACTGTAGGTGTCCATCCGCATGATGCTGATAGGGCGACAGACGACGTCCTCGATGAGATTGCGATGCTTGCAGCGGATGAGGGAGTTGTCGCAATCGGTGAAATCGGCCTTGACTACCATTATGATTTCTCTCCCCGCGATATTCAACGCCGGGTATTTGCAGTTCAGATAAGCCTTGCAAGAGAACTGGGCCTCCCTATCGTCGTCCATGTCAGAGAAGCTTATCCGGATGTCATGAGTATCTTAAAATCTGAACACGCTGAAGATGTGGGCGGCATCATACACTGTTTCTCAGGAGACCAAGAGGTGGCGAAGGATTGTCTTAACATGGGATTTTACATCTCTGTCGGAGGCATCCTGACTTTCGCGAATTCAAAAGAACTACGCAGGATCATCAGGGGCTTGCCTTTGGACCGCATTCTCTTGGAGACAGATGCTCCGTACCTGACTCCCGTGCCCTATAGAGGTAAGAGGAACGAGCCTGCATACGTAGTGCATGTAGCGGAAGCCCTTGCCGACTTAAAGGGTATCGCCTTCGACGAAGTGGCAGAGACTACCACTCTCAACGCGTGTAAACTTTTGGGCCTCCGGAAGGGTTGTTCGGAATAATCCCTTGTTTCTCCTAATATGTAGTACTGCATGGGATAGCCGACAAACTTTCACGGAGGCGTAGTCATATGGATATTAATACTGTCGCTACCGAGTTTATCGAGGTCAACCAACGCAGGAGAGAGCTGGAGAAGCGCGAGGAGTATCTCAAGGGGATCCTGACGGAGCATTTTCAGGCCACAAAAACGTTATCGTTGGACACAGATAGAGGTACAATCCGGTATCAAGCCTCTCAACATACTGATTATGACATTCCTCTCCTCCGAGAAATCCTACCGGAGTCTATTTTTCAGCTTGTCACAAGACTGTCAGTGAACGATGCCTTGCTTACACAGTTGATCAAGGACGGCAAAGTCGATGACATAAAAGTGGCCCGGGCAAGGCGGGTCAGCTCCGTATACAGGATCGTGGTCCAATCTCTTGCAAATAGACCCCTAATTCGTCCGGTAAGTAAAGAGAGTCCTGCCGCACCTCCTGTCCAGCCTCCACGCAAGAAGAAGACCCAAAGCGCAACCCGCAGTCAGCAGGGTAAGGCTGAGAAAAGACCCCTTGTTGATCTGCAAAAAGCCGAAGATGAGCCGAAAGAAACCAAGCAGCCACTGAAGCGATCACGTAAACCCGGGCCTCGGAAACCGCCTTCATGACGTGTTCGAAAGAAGGTGCGCCTGGAGAGTTGCCTTGACCGTCGGGCTCAGTCAGCGCCCAGTTCCTGTCTTTTGAACATTGACACAGTACAGACTGTAAAAAGCACAAACCATACTCCAAGGGTGATGAAGGCATTTGTGACGTCTTGCGTAGGCATAGCTTCCAAGACTTCTTGAGCCTCTTCAATTAAGGATGCAGCTATATTGGCGCATCGACCCATAGAGTAAGGCGCGATTTTCCGAATGAACGAGAACCTTTCTGCAAAGGAGTTTACAATATTACCTTCAAGGAGGATCATTAATATCGCAATTGTCGTCGCAGTTTGTGATTGTTTTGTGGCAATTGCCAGGAAAACCGCAAGACCTGAGTAGAATCCCAGGCAAACCCAGGCAATTCCTAAGCCCCTTGCGACTTGCGATACTAACGACATGGTAATTGGTTCTGCCAACAAGGGTTCTCGGGAAAGGGCCGAGACAATTATCGTGAACGCGCTTGCGGCAAGTACAGGGACAGCAATGAATATCGTGGAGATAAGGACTGAAGCCAGCAACTTGCGGAAGGCATACCCGTGCCGGCTGACCCCCATTGAAACCATTTGTTTCGCTGTTCCAAAGGGATACTCTTCACCACCGAGGCGGGACGCAAAGATTACAGCGAAAATCGTGCCGAAAGTAGCCGAGAAAGTCAGTGTCGGCAGAATGACTCCGGGAAAAGATGTGGAAGCACGAATCTTAAGTAGTTCGCCGCTGGGATCAGCGTCTGAATTCGGGCCGTGTGTTGCCCAATAACGCATACCGCCTATTATCAGCATCTCAACAAGAACCATTATAGCAAGGAGAACCCACAAGAGCCTATGACGCTTTGCTTTAATCGCCTCTCTGGACATTTTCAACATCTTGCTTCACCTCCTTCACAACGTCAAAGAACACTTCTTCCAGGTTCCCGCGGTGAGGCATGAGCTCATGGACAAAAATGCCATGGGAGGCCAAGTCTTCATTCAGTTGCTGTGCCAATTGTTGACAGTTGTCAATGTCTTTCAAGGCGCCGGAAATCCCGTGGATATGTGTTGTAAAGGAGTCGTACTGAACCAAAAGCCGATTACCGGTTCGGCTGACAGAGGAGACTTCAGGCTTGGCAAGGAGAATCTTCTCTGCTTCTCCGGGCCGCTCAACAGCTAATTCTACCCTTGGGGCTTCGGTGATCAGCTCTGTAACTTTCCCCTGGGCTATTACCTTTCCTTTCCTCAGTATGACAACTCTGTCGCAGATAATCTCCACCTCATGAAGGAGGTGGCTGGATAAGAAAACTCCTTTCCCTCGCCGGGCAAGGCCTCTCAGCAAATCACGAAGATCTTTAATGCCCTCAGGATCCAGTCCGTTTGCAGGTTCATCAAGAATCAGTATGTCAGGATCAGGCAACAAGGAAAGAGCGAGCCCGAGGCGCCGCTTCATCCCTTGAGAAAACCCTGAAACCCTGTCATTTGCCCTGGATGTTAAGTCGACAGTCTCGAGGACCTCACTGATGCGGCGCTCGGGGATTCCTCCGAGTGCTCTTCCGAACACCTGAAGATTCTCCTTAGCTGACAAGTAGGGGTATAACTCAACCCCGTCCAGCAGGGTGCCGATTCGTTTCCGCATTTCTGATCGAGTCCAATCCGCCTTTTTGCCGAACAGCTCCACATGCCCTGAAGTAGGTTGAAGGAGGCCAAGGATCATGTTAATTGCGGTAGTTTTGCCTGCCCCGTTAGGCCCTAGAAAGCCGAGGACTTCTCCAGTTCTGATTTCGAGATCCAAGGAATCCACTGCAACGTTGGCGCCAAAGGCTTTTGTCAGTTTGACGGCACGTACTGCCGCCTCACCCGGATATGTAGCAGAAGGTCTGTGTGACATTGCATTTATGTTGCCTGCCTGATTGTTAATCACAGAAAACCGCTCCTCGAATCGAGTTTTATCGTGTGTTAGCCTCAGATGCAACTTGGGGATTCGCAATACGGCTTTCGTCATTCACGGAATAAATTCCCTCATACAATAGGGCGAGTTTCTTACAAGTGAATTGGTATAGTCTTGGGAAAAGGAATTAACCTAAATGTAGGGGAAACTATACTCTGGGTAGGTTGTTGTAAAGACTTGTGTTTTGCCCCTTGGGGGTGATCCGGCTTCGATTTCTGAGGAGGAAAGCGTATTGAAGAGACTGGGAAGACTGATGTGGCTATGTTTGGCAGTCACGTTGCTTATAGGTGTTGTGGGTTGCTCCGGATTGAGTCATTTGCGTGTTTTGGAGTTGGACTCGGATCTTCTGACTGTTACTTTCATTGATGTCGGTCAGGGAGACTCCATTCTGATTCGGACTCCCTCCGGGAAAACGATGCTGGTGGACGGCGGTGAACGCAACGCAGGAAACGAAGTCGTTCGAGTCCTCAGAGAGAAAGGAATCAAACGCATTAACGTAATGGTGAGCACACATCCTCACGCTGATCATATCGCCGGCCTCATCAGGGTGTTACAGAAGCTGCCTGTGGACGCAGTATACGATTCGGCTAAACCTTATTCATCCAAGACCTATGAGGACTATCTAGGGCTCATCCATGATGAAAACATCCCTTTTCATGCGGCTCGCGCCGGAGATGAGATTTACCTTGATGAGTCGGTAAAGGTCTCTGTTCTTTGGCCTCCCCACACAGATGCGGGGGATCCATTTCATATAGAGAAGCTATCGGTAAATGACGCATCAGTAATCCTCTACGTATCCTTTGGCGGTTCAAGGCTCTTGCTTGCCGGTGACGCGGAGACTATGGTCGAAAGAGAGCTAATAAGGATGGGCAGCGTCCGGGAGGCCCAGGTTCTGAAGATCGCGCATCACGGAAGCGCTACTTCTTCATCACAGGCTTTCTTAGGTACGGTGAAGCCTGAGATCGCGGTAATATGTGTCGGTGCGGGTAATACATATGGATATCCACATAGGGAAACCATCAAATTGCTGACCCGCATGGGCGTTGAGATACTGAGGACTGATGTCGAGGGTACTATCGTCTTGCAAAGTGACGGTACGACGTGGACGGTAAAGCCATAAGAACTCTGTTGACCGGGGGGCGGGCTATCATGACTCTGAAAGTAACTCTTGACCGCATTGAAGGGGATTCGGCAATACTTCTGATCCGGCCGGACGAGACCTGTCGAATCTCTTGGCCTTCGAGCCACCTGCCCAAGGGCGCAAAAGAAGGCTCTATTCTTACCATCCATATGAATGTTGACGTTGAGGAGACAAAGGCTGCCAATAAACGTGTAAGGAGTCTATTGGACAAGCTGCAGGACAAGGAAAGGCATGCGCAAGGATCTAGGTAAAACTTGACATCCTGTTTAAGCCTGGACAGAAATGTATTCTGCGTCTGCCCTTGGTTCAGGCAGCGGCAGGCCATCCTCTCTTAGCCCCTGGATATGCAGGGCGATTGCTTCCTCCATATTGCTCTTGGTTTCATCCCGTGTTGCCCCCGTGGCTGCACACCCTGGCAGATCAGGGGAATATGCCGAGTAGTTCCCATCGGCCTTCTCAATTATCACAAGGTACCGCATGCTTTATTTTCCCCCTCGCTTAAGCCCCGCTTGTCTCATGATACTGTTTAACGTGCCTGGTGCCAAGTCATCGCTGGGATGTCCCGATACAGTGACTCGTCCAGGCTTCATTGGGTGCTTGAACTGCTTATGACTCCCTCGTGTCGGAGTTAGGAACCGGCCGTCTGCTTAGAGCAACTCGATAACATCTTTTACTTTCACTTGTACTCCACCATTCTGTTTTCACCTCAAGCTTACCGTGTTTACATGGGCTTCTCAAGCAAGAGGGAAGAGCCTTGAATGAAAATGGTGGGTCATGCGGGACTCGAACCCACGACACCCGGATTAAAAGTCCGGTGCTCTACCACCTGAGCTAATGACCCACCTAGTGTAAAATGCTATTACGCTGCAGATTTAGCATGCCGGCACATGTCTTCGTGCTGAGCATTCCTATGATACCACAACTTACTCAGGGCATCAAGGATTTTGAAAGCGCTATGAAAGCATTATCAGGAATTCCGCAAGCGCTGCATTTCCTGGATAGGTGTTCCAACTGGCGAGCATGGCTCGTATTGAGGGTCATTCGGACTGATTTGATCGCTTCCGTGCGCATGCGGTCGATTGGCTCACCCAGTATGCCATTCAAGCGGATCCGAGGGTCTTTCGGCAATCGAATGGCCCACCCAGTGAGCCATCCGAACTGATCACAGATCGACCGCTGAGTGGCTCGCCTGAGAGCCGATCCGATCGATCCGTCAATGAGTTCGGTGTATGAATTCAACCGCATGTCTCAGTGACGTGGTCGACTTTGTGTCCTGAACACGTTCTTGGAAATTGTGTGCTGTTTTCGAGCACCTTTCCATAAGGAGTCTGAGACTGGCAGCAATTCGACCACGCCAACGGGCTCAAGTGTACGAAATTCGAGCACACATTTGGAAATAAACGTGAGAGTGAGAGGAGTTTGACCAACGTATGCGATTCAGGTGTAAGCTTTTCTACCACCGACCTCGCCGAGGTGCTCGATTCTCGAACACGGTCTTGGAAAGCGTGTACCGTTTTCGAACACACTTTCTGAAACAAGTCGGAGGGCGCCTCTAAATCGATTATTTTCCGGAAGCCGTGTCCCATTTTCGAGCACACCTTTCGGGTTTGGTGTTCTATTTTGGATCACCAAACCCAAATGGCTCTATGTAATGAGCGACTTCTGACAGCGTCTGTTCGAAATTCGAACACAGGTTCGGAGAATCGTGTACTATTCTCGAACACGTTTTTGGAATCCGTGATCGAAAACCGGGCACCCCGGGGGTCTTCAGGAAGGACGTGTACTATTTTCAAACACAGATCAGGGTTGGGGTGTGCGAAATTCGATCATCTTGCCCGGGGGATTCAAGCTTTCTCAGCTTATTCTGTAAAATATGGCATGTAATTCAGCCGGTGCCGGGAAGTTTCCAAAAACCGTGTTCTACTTTCGAACACGGTTCTGTAATGCGTGGTCGAAAACCGGACAGGTTGAGACGCCTCGATTAATTCCGTGTTTTCCAAAATCCAACCGCTTCTTCCAATTGCTCCTTTCGAGTATTCACGCTAAGTGGATCGCCATAAGTAAGCGCGGTTCCAGAAAGTGTACGTACCGCGCAGGGTTACCGGTGTTACACTCGGGGGCGGCGCCCCAAGCGTGTTGCCTTGACAAAGGAATCACCGGCTTCAGAAAACGTTAGTACCGTGCGGGCCCACCCAAGACGATCGGAAAACCGGCGGAAACTAATGAACGAGACCGTTGAACTTGTCCTGTAACTGCCCATTTCGTCGAAGACAGCAACTGATTTCTGCGATTCAAGCGAATTGCGGTGACATAATATGGGAGACATCAACGGTCTCATGAACTCCTACTTAGTTCACCACATGTTAGACCCCATGGTTTGCGGAATTCCTGACGCATTGCTGCCTTATTTGATTGTTTCGGTGTTTCACAAGGACCTGCTACGCTGCATAAGAAGCGGCTCACATATACCGTGGACTCCTGCAAGACCCAGAATGGTCAGGAATATGCTCTGCGGACCCAAATGAGCGTCAATGTTCTCGTACCACTCATCGGGCGAGTGGGCATTTCCGCCACGTCCGCCTCCTCCTAAGCAAATAGCAGGGATGCCAAGGGCAATAGGAACGTTTGCATCGGTGCTTACAGGGCCCTGGAGATAAGGGGTATTGCCCAATGCCTGGATTGACGCGCATGCAGCTTGGACAATAATGGAATCTCTTGCCTGGCTTCCTGCAGGCCTATCCCCTATCAACTTTGTGTCCACTGCAATGGTTTCTGTCTGCCATCTTCGGTTCTCTTCATCTTTGGCTGATTTGACTGCTTCCAGCACTTGCGCTTCAAGTTCTAACAATCCTCTTGTGGCGTTAGCTCTAATATCCAACAGCATGGTGGCTTCTGCAGCGATTGAGTTAACTGAAGTGCCGCCGGATACCACGCCCACTGTAAACGTGGCCTTCGGGTTTAGAGGTGTCCTGAGATCAGATATCTTGGCAATGGCACGACCCATGGCATGAATTGCGCTGGGGACTCCAAATGCGCCGAAGCTGTGCCCTCCCGGCCCTCTGTACGTTACTTCATACCTGCGGCTGCCGGTAGCAAGGTATGCGATATCTTTGGAACCCACACCGTCTACGGCAATGAATCCGTCGATATCCGCATTGTCGCGGAAGAATGCTTTAATGCCTGCTAAATCTCCCAATCCCTCTTCGCCGGTATTACCGCAAAAGACTATGTTTCCCACGGGCTTCACCTGAGAGTCGCGAAATGTGCGAACAACTGACAAGAGCGCGGCAAGCCCTTTGGAATTGTCCCCAATTCCGGGAGCATAACACTTGCCGTTAATGTGTCTGACCTTGACGTCAGTTTCCTCAGGGAATACGGTATCAAGATGGGCTGCCACGAGCAGCTTCGGACCAGATCCGGTGCCCCGGAGAATCCCGAAGACATTGCCTGTGGAATCCATCTCCACATGATTGAGGCCTGATGCAGCTAATTGATGCATGTAATACTTGGCCCGGACCCTCTCTCTGAACGTAGGCGCTGGGATTTGGCAGATAGCTATCTGGTCTTTAAGGGTTCTTTCATCATCAGCTTTGATTAGGTCAAGGCCGCGTTGTACCAGGGGATTTGCATTGAGAGTGCGGTATGTGCTCTCGATAATTGGTGATAATTCGTAATTTCGATTCGGAAAACTGTTGCTACAATAGACCACTGCAATGCCTCCCAAGCACTCATTCCCTGTGTTATGGGATCGCAAAATCGCCGTTTCCCGAAGTTCTCCTTGGATAACGCCGGCCATAGACGGGTCTTGTCCAGGTCAGCGAAATAAGAGATAACTAACTATAGCATACCACGAGTTTGGGCGGATTTGACAGGAAGGAATGTCTGGCTTGCTAAAGAATTAGGAAATCAGACCCAAGAGCCAAGGTTCTGGCAGGAACAGAAGGATTTTGACCAGAAATGAAGAACAGGTTAACATGTACCATTTGCTTGGCAGACATGATTCCCGAGAGAGATTACCGGTTCGTAACTTATAGATGAGGAGCGTAGTTTAGAATGAAAATGGATGCTGGGAACAAATGTTGCGAGAAACGACAATGTAAGGTGCGGATAGAAAAGGACTTAATCGGTGAGAAAGAGCTCCCTAAAGACGTGTATTACGGGATACAGAGCCTCCGTGGTTTCGAGAATTTTCGGATAACCGGCCTGAAGCTACACCCTGCTCTCATTAAAGGTATGGCTATGGTAAAGAAGGCGGCTGCGCTGGCAAATACGGAATTAGGTTACATACCCGAAGAAGTCGGCGCTGCGATAGTGGCTGCCTCAGACGAGCTAATCGAGGGCAAACTACATGACCAGGTGATTGTTGACCCTATCCAAGGCGGGGCCGGCACTTCCATAAACATGAATGTCAATGAACTCATAGCTAATAGGGCGATTGAAATGTTAGGCGGCGAAAAAGGCGACTACACATTAGTCAGTCCCTTGAATCACGTAAACAGGTCCCAGTCCACAAACGATGCTGTGCCCACAGCCGCCAGAATCGGGATATTGATGGAACTTGAAAATACTACGGAAGCTTTAGATAAGCTGGCTGCTGCGATGGAGAGCAAGGCCGAAGAATTCAAAGATGTCATCAAGATGGGCAGGACCCACCTGCAGGATGCAGTCCCGATAACCTTGGGACAGGAATTCGGTGCATGGGCTCGGGCGATTCGGCGTGATGCAGAGAGAATCAGGCAGGCAGCGGAGGCACTGACTGTTATCAACCTGGGTGGAACGGCTGTTGGAACTGCACTGAACGCAGATATGGAGTATATACGCATTTCTTGTTTGGAGCTTGCCAAGATATCAGGATATCCGTTGACAACCGCTGAAAATCTTGTTGACGCGACTCAAAACGCGGATGCATTGGCGCAGCTTTCATCATGCCTTAAAGTCTGCGCAATTAACTTATGCAAGATCGCAAATGATATGAGGCTTCTTGCTTCCGGGCCTATGGCAGGTATCGGGGAAATCATGCTCCCTGCAGTTCAGCCCGGTTCATCTATAATGCCTGCGAAGGTTAACCCAGTGATTGCCGAAGTAGTCAATCAAGTGGCATTTCAGATAATCGGCAATGATCTTACTGTCACCATGGCTGCGCAAGCAGGACAGCTTGAGCTCAACGTATTCATGCCGGTTCTCCTCTTCAACCTCGTGCAGTCCATAGATATCCTGGGTAATGTTGCGAATACGTTTGCAGACAGGTGCGTAGTAGGGATTAAAGCCAACAAAGAACGCGGCAGGAAGGCAGTGGAGAGAAACGTAGGAATTGTCACAGCTCTCGTTCCGTATCTCTCATATCAGGTGTCTTCTGATATCGCGAAGGAAGCCCGTGCTACAGGTAAGAGCGTCAGGGAAATTGTGCTCGAAAGAGGCCTGATGACAGAAGATGAGCTAAACCACATATTCTCTCCGTCTCAGTTGACACAGCCCTTGAAATCCAGGCGCGACCCGGCGCGTAAAGGGAACGCTAATGAGAGCGTCGCGGCAGCCTCAACCGAGTCAGACGATTGAGTTGTTTAGAATCGCTTATAGGGGCCATGAGCATAGAGTAGGCAGGGGTTGAGCGATGATAGTTGGAGCGCAGCTTGCCGGTATTGTGGGCGGCATGGGTCCTCTTGCTACTATTGAGCTGATGCGTTTGGTGATGGAGGAGACTCCCGCCACCTGCGATCAAGAGCACATACCACTTTTGGTCTATAGTAACCCCCAAGTCCCGGATAGAACAAAGGCTATTCTGGGCGAGGGGCCTTCGCCTGTCAATGCCCTGATAGAGTCATCCCAATTACTGGAGAAGGCGGGCGCAACTTTTCTGGCTTTCCCATGCAATACGGCTCATTATTTTCTACCTGAAGTCGAGGCCAGGGTGTCCGTTCCGATAATCAACATGATTGAAGAGACTGCGGTTGACGTGGAAAAGGCAGGGATCCCCAAGATCGGTATCTTGGCAACAGACGGCACCATAAGAACAGGAATCTACCAGAAGGCTCTAAAGAGGCGCGGGATAGAGGCTGAGATTCCTGATGAATCTAGCCAGATTGCTGTGATGGAAGCAATATACGCAGTCAAAGCAGGCAATGATCTTAAAGACGCTGCGCAGATTCTTGAGCCTGTGCTCATCTACATGAGTGAGAGGGTAGATGCAGTGATCGCAGGATGCACTGAACTGCCTATGTTGCTTAAGGGACCTGCACACGGACTTGTTGTGATTGACACTCTCCGAGTTTTGGCTCGCCGGATTGTGGAGCGCGTATTGAGGACGGAAGATCCCAAGTGAAATGTATGCCAGAACTAATAAGATTTTCCTGCTTGTGTTTAGGAGGAATACGTCGATGTATTGAAGAAGTTGGCGGGGTCTGGTGATAAGATTGTTAACCCTGTTAGATCCACTACAACGGGATTGGAGGTGATGGTGGAAAGCGACTGAAGGAATCGATTGGTTCCCCGAGGTGTGGATCATTAAACAAACCAGGAGGGTCGATGTTAAATGAAACTATGGGTTAAGATTCTAATTGGTTTCGCCCTCGGTGCAGTTGTCGGCTTAATTGTAGGGCCATCTATTGCAGTGGTAAAGCCGCTGGGGGATTTATTCATCAGGCTTATCAAGATGCTCATTGTTCCAATGGTCTTCTGTTCGCTTGTAGTCGGCGCATCCAGCATCGGTGACCTCAGAAAGCTGGGCCGGGTTGGCGGAAAGACGATTGTCTATTTTCTGGCGACTACAGCTATAGCGATTACTCTTGCAATCATCTTCGCAATTATCTTTAATCCCGCAGGCGGTTATATCCTGAAAGAAGTCGGCACGTATGAGGCTAAAGCCATGCCGAAGGTGGCGGATGTAATTCTCAACATGGTGCCGACAAATCCCATTAGCGCCATGGCTACTGATAACATGCTTCAGATCATCGTATTTGCTTTGTTTGTCGGTATATCCATCTCGCTCATTGGAGAGAAGGGCAAACCCGCACTTGACTTCTTTGACAGCGTAGCTGAGACAATGTACAGAATCGTAGGCATGGTAATGGGCTTCGCCCCTATAGGTGTATTTGCCCTTATTGCCTGGGTAGTAGGGACAGCCGGCGCAGAAGTGCTGCTTCCTCTGGCAAGGGTAATCTTCGTAGTCTACTTCGTCAATATTCTCCATGCTGTAGTCGTCTATTCAGGCGCTGTGCGCATCTTTGCCGGAATGAGCCCTGTCCAGTTCTTCAAGGGATTCTTCGAGGCAATGATGGTTGCGTTCAGCACTTGCTCCAGTTCTGCCACGCTACCGATTTCGATGCGCCTGGCCCAGGAGAACCTTGGCGTACCTAAAGAGATAGCCAGCTTTGTCCAGCCGCTGGGTGCGACTATCAATATGGACGGAACGGCAATTTACCAGGGTGTATGTGCAGTATTTATTGCTAATGTCTTCGGCATAACGCTTGGTTTCCCTCAGTACATTATGATCATTGTCGCTGCGACTCTGGCTTCCATCGGAACAGCAGGAGTGCCCGGCGCAGGGATGATCATGCTGAGTCTTGTGCTTGAGACAGTAGGGTTACCTCTTGAAGGCATCCTGCTTGTTGCAGGTATAGACAGGAT
>JAPXLY010000008.1:0-30778 GCA_033809295.1 Bacillota bacterium | reverse complement strand
TCATGCTGCTATTGTAAGCGCAATGAGAGGATTTGCGAAGCGCGGCTTAGGTGAGGCTTATGCCATGGCTGTCGGCGCAGTAATCCTTACTGTGCAGTTTGCCGTTACAGGGGCGAGAATTCCCTATGTTAATCTCTGGCATGTGGCTGCAGTTGGGGCCTTGATAGGCCTTGCAGTGGCAAGTCAATCCGGCAAGATCAGCCCTCTGCCCGGTGACGAGGTGACTGCCGGGATAGCCATGGGCCTGACATACACGCAGATCATGCGTGAAATTGTGGCGCCTTCCTCAAGACCCGGCCTGCTGACCTTCATGAACAGGCCGAAGACTATGCTCCGGCGAAAAGGAGGGAGGAATTGCCGTGCTTCCGGTTCTTGAGGTTATGAGCCTTACGAAGAGCTATGGAAAAAGCCAGGCCTTGTCAGGGGTTGACCTTCGAGTTATGCCCGGGGATACAGTCGTGGTCACAGGCCCTTCCGGATGCGGTAAATCCACCCTCCTAAGATGCATTGTCAGGTTAATAAACCCTGACTCGGGAAAGATCATCGTGACAGGGGAGGACGTGACCAACCTGCCCTATTCCGGCCTCTTGGATGTCCGCAGGCGTATAGGTTTCGTTTTTCAGCGCTCCAACCTTATTCAAAGGCTCACAGCCTTAGAAAACGTGGCTCTTCCTCTGCTAGCCGCTGATATAACCCGTGATGATGCTGAACGCAGGGCTCTTAATGCCTTAGCACGCGTAGGACTTACAGGGAATGTGGTCCATAGGAGGCCTTGCGAGTTGTCAGGCGGTGAGTGTCAGCGCGTAGCGATAGCCAGGGCTTTGGCGCCCCGGCCAGCTTTGATGCTTTGGGACGAGCCTACAGCTTCTCTCGACCCTATCCTTGTCCGGGAAGTGCTTGATGTTATGGAAAGCCTGGTCAAGACAGGTGAGACTGCCATGGTCATAGTCACCCATGAGATGAAATTCGCGCTTCGTGCCGCAGACTGGCTTATTCTCATGAATCAAGGTAAAATAGCAGAACAAGGCGTGCCTGCCCGGGTGTTTAATAACCCCGAATCTGAGCTGGGCAGGAAGTACAGTTGCCTACTCGATTCATAAGCCTCCGGCCCCGGCTTCGGGCCGCAACCGGAAACCAGAGAGTCCGAGTGTGTCGAGGGTTGTGAAGGGAAAACCGGAGCAACGTAGAAATACTTAAGGATTAACCGGACAAGAAGTAGAATCAGAGGTAAATTCCGGGCATTGAGTAACACAGGGTCGAACTGGCAAACTACCATATCCAAACCTGTATCCTACGAAGGGCCGGGGCTCCACACCGGTAAGCCGGCCCGGGTTACGTTGTTGCCTGCTTCGCCTCTTCTGGGAGTCTGCTTCGAGAGGTGGGGCCCCTCAGGGCCTCAGACCGTACCGGCTGTTCCGGGAAACATCGGGAGTTCAAGGCGAGCCACTGACTTAGAATGTAACGGAATTGCTGTTCGCACCGTAGAGCACATTATGGCAGCAATTCTCTGGTCAGGCGTAGACAATATCATAGTAAGGTTAGAAGGGGAGGAGTTGCCTCTCGGAGACGGGAGCGCACTTACTTATGTGCACCTTCTACAGGAAGCAGGCCTCCGAGACCTCAATGTGCCACGATGTGAAGTAAGCGTTGTCCGTCCTGTGTGGACTTCTGAAGGTGACAGGCACCTGATAGCTTTACCGTACGAAGGAACCCGGGTGACTTTCTTATTCTTTCGCAAAGGCCCCAATCGGGAATCAGGGTATTTAGGTTCTGAGTATTTCGATATTGAAGTGACCCCGAAAACATTCAGAGAAGAGATAGCTCCTGCCAGGACCATAGGGTTCCAGTGGGAGCTCGAGACCATCCGAGAACAAGGGCTTGCCCTTGGCGCCACTTGCCGGGAGGCAGTAATTGTCGGGGAGAACGGATACGTCGGCCCTGCCAGGTTTCGGGATGAGGCATGCCGCCACAAAGTCCTGGACCTACTGGGGGATATTGCTATACTGGGACGGCCGAGAGGACATTTTATTGGTATAGGCTCCGGGCATGCCATGAACCAGAGACTTGCAAGGCTTATTGCCTGTGACTGGGAAGTCAAAGAAAGGGGTATGGACTGACGTGATAATTGGCATCGAAGAAATCCAAAAGGTGCTGCCTCATAGGTACCCATTTCTTTTGGTGGACAGGATTACTGAAATAGAACCAGGAAAGCGTGTTGTCGGCATCAAGAACGTCAGTTATAATGAGCCGTTTTTCCAGGGGCATTTCCCGGGTAATCCAATAATGCCCGGGGTGTTGATTATTGAGTCTATGGCTCAGGTAGGGGCGTACGCTGCTTTGAATTACCCTGAAGTCAAAGGCAAAATTGCGCTTCTTGCCGCAGTGGACAGGGCAAGGTTCAGACATCCGGTGGTTCCAGGGGACACGCTGAGAATTGAGACTGAACTAATCCGGATGCGCGGCAACTTAGGGAGAATTGGGTGTTCTGCTTATGTTGAGGGCAAGTTAGTAGCAGATGCAGAGCTGACGTTTGCCCTTACAGATAGGAGAGAGCAGTAGATGAGTGAACAAATGGGATCATCCCGTTGGGAGGCGCGTAAATGAAAGCCACTGAGACTCGAAGCTTTCGCGTGAGAAAGATTCATGCTACGGCAGTCATTCACCCGGGCGCAGTCATCGGGCCCAATGTTACCGTAGGCCCGTACTGTGTAATAGGTGAAAGCGTTGTAATCGGAGACTTGACTAAACTAAGCAGTCATGTCGTGATCGACGGGCCTACTACTATCGGACGGAACTGTAGCTTTTCATCAGGGGCCATGATAGGTGTCGAGCCTCAGGATCTCAAGTATAACGGGGAGAAAACGTCTCTCATAATCGGAGATAACAACGTATTTCGCGAGTTTGTAACTGTAAGCAGGGGAACTGCCGAAGGTAGGGGCGAAACGCGCATAGGCAACGACAACTACATAATGTCATACGGACACATAGCCCACGACTGCATCATAGGGAGCAATGTCACCATCACAGGCGGGGCAGCTCTTGCAGGCCACTGTGTAGTTGACGATTATGCGATAATCGGCGGCCTTGCAGGTGTCCATCAGTTCGTCAAAATAGGCAAGATGGCAATGATCGGCGGAATGGCCAAGGTGGCGCGGGATGTGCCTCCATACATGTTGGTAGACGGTAATCCCGCCCGTGTCATAGGAGTTAACGTAGTCGGTATGCGAAGACACGGGACACCCCGGGAGGTCCGCGAATCTATGAAACGAGCTTATAGAATCCTTTACGATTCCGGTCTCACTTTGGCAAGAGCCATCGGAAGAATTGAAAGCGAATTGTCAGGGTCAACTGAAATTGAGGTGTTCATAGATTTTCTAAAGGGCACGACCAGAGGCATTATCGGAGGAAAGTCCCTTTGAGAAAACTTGGGCTCATAGCAGGTGAAGGTGAACTTCCTGCTGTCATGGCGCGCAACGCGTCTCAAAGAGGCCTGGAAGTTGTCGTAATATCCGTGTCAGAGCAAATGGACCCGGAAGTTGTCGATATAGCAAGCAGGATTCACATGGTTGATTTGGATGATATGGCTTGCGTTGTTGAGATTCTCAGAGACGAAGGTATAAGCGAAGTCGCAATGATTGGGAAGGTCTGGAGAAAAGACACATACAGGCCATGTGTTGAGGAAGCGATTGAGAGAATTGCGCACTCTGAGGCGGATCGGGCTGATGTATCCCTTCTTACCGCCTTCGTACGAAATCTGGCACGGGAAGGGATAAGTGTAGCAAATCAACTGGATTATCTTGGCGATGCAGTGCCCGAAGCAGGGGTTCTCGGGCAGCTCGAACCTTCGCCCGCTGAATGGGAGGATATTTCATTCGGCTTCAAGAAAGCTAAGGCCATTTCCGAAGCAGGTATAGGTCAGACAGTAATAGTGAAAAACCTCTCTGTGGTGGCGGTAGAGGCTGCTGAAGGCACTGATGAAGCTATTCAGAGAGCAGGGCGCCTGTCCCGAGGGTGTGTCGTGGTCAAAGTGGCGTGGCAGGATCAAGACAAGCGGTTTGACATCCCGACTGTCGGGCCTGACACAATAGACGTGATGGTTGCCGCAGGTGCCCGGGCCCTTGCCATTGAAGCCGGGAGGACTATTATTGTCCGAAGAGAAGATGCTCTGGCTTTTGCCGACGAATCACGGATTCCCGTTGTTGCAGTGGGAGAGGTGGAAACCTTTGAACATAATGATAAGCGCCGGAGAAGCGTCAGGTGATGTATACGGCGCATATTTGGCGGAGAAGTTGCTTCAGTTAAGCCCGGGGGTTCGGCTTTCGGGAGTAGGCGGCCCCAAGATGAGGGAAAAGGGCGTAGAGATCCTGAAAGACCCTACTGCCCTTTCTGCTATTGGATTCACTGAGGTCTTTCGGAATCTCTCTTTCCACCGCAAAGTATTGGACCGGGCTACCTCGGAACTGGATCGGGTTTCCCCTGCTTGTCTTGTTCTCATCGATTTCCCGGAATTCAACATGAGGCTTGCAAAACGGGCAGCAAAGAAAGGCATCCCCGGAGTTTACCTTTTCCCTCCCACTGCATGGGCATGGCGCAAGGGGCGCGCTAAGGCCCTTGCGAGGCTGGGAACAACGATTGCTTCAGTGTTTCCCCTGGAAGCTGACACATACCGAAAAGCCGGGGCGGACGTGAGGTTTGTAGGGCACCCTCTTTTGGATCTGGTGGGTGTTCAAGGGCCCAAGGAGAGGGAATCCGCCCGTAGAGAATTGGGATTGGATTCTGAAGAAGTTATAGGGATCCTGCCGGGGAGCCGCGATCAAGAAATCAGGATGCTACTCCCTATAATGCTGCAGGCAGCAGCCCTCATCAAACAGGCAAAGCCCGGGGCCGGACTGTTGCTTCCCCTGTCCCATACTGTATCTATGGACCTGGTCACGGAGTACACGCGAAGATCACAGCTTCCCGTGTATATTGTGGAAGGAGCCGCCCACCGGTGTATGGCTGCTTCAGATGTGCTGATTGTGGCGTCAGGCACTGCAGCCATGGAGGCTACGATAGTAGGGACTCCTATGGTGGTCATATACAGGACGTCAACTATCACCTACCTTCTGGCAAGGCTGCTTGTGGAGACACCTTACATCTCGTGGCCCAACATCCTTATGGAGAAAAGCATCGTCCCTGAGCTTCTGCAGGATGAAGCAGACCCTCGGGCCATCGCTCGCCTTGTCCTGCTCATGCTGGAGAATCCTTCGCTTTATTCGGAAGTCCGAAAGAATCTCGCTGAGGCAGGAACCAAGCTTGGTTCGCCCGGTGCTCTCATGCGCACCGCGGAGCTGGTATTGGAGGTGGCCTGCACATGAAAGCGAGTCGTGCCGCGATTATTGTTGTAGCTAACAGCCCCGGGGAAGTCACCGGATGGGCGTTGCCTGTTGTATCAAGCTTGCGTGCTTCCGAGCATACAATCGCTTCCGAGTTTGGGGAGCCGGTTATCGTTATTGTGTTGCCGCCCTGCCCCTTTTCCACAGGCTATGAGGCTATGGTGGCAGGACTCATTCCAGGGGTTGACGCTGTGGTGACTCCTTCGGAGTACCTGAAGTTTATTACGCTCGGGTCCATTCCCGAGAGGGTTCGGCGCCTCGCTTCGGGAAAGAAGAGGGAAACCTGGCGTGGGATAGTCCTTCACCTCGGTGGGGATCATTTGCATTCTCTGCTCATAGCGAGGATGCTCAGGTTTCCTGCTGTCGCGTACAGCGATCGAACAATTAAGTTTCAGCGGCAATTTGTTAAGGTATTGGCGGAGGATGACAGAGTTGCCGGGAAGCTTAAGCAAAAAGGAGTCCCTGACGGGAAAATAGAAGTCGTCGGTAATCTGATGATAGACGGTGTCCGCACAAGCGGGGATCCTGAAGGGATAAGAGGTGTCCTGGGTGTACCTGAAGACGCGCCAATGGTATGCCTTTTGCCCGGCAGCAGAAAGCAGCAGATTCAATACGTGATGCCCTTCTTCCTCAGAGCCGCTGAGATAGTGAAGAAATTCTGTGGAAACACTGAGTTTGTCATGCCCCTGTCGCCTTTTGTCAGAATCGATTCGGTAAGCTCCGCCCTGGTTACTCAAGAGGATCGCACCGGCAAGCATAGAGGCGGATCAAAAGGCGGCAAGACGAAGGAGGGGCTTGAAGCTGCATCAGGCAGGCTTCATGAATCAGTAGGCAGCGGTCAGGAGGCATCTTTGGCAGAAGCAGTTATCGAGACGGAAGAAGGGGCGCGTGTCCTCGTGATTCCGAAGTCACGTTATTCTGTCATGGCTGCATCAGATCTTGCCCTATGTATGCCGGGTTCCGTCACTGCGGAGTTAGGCTATCTCGGAGTGCCTACCATAGTCACTGTCCCCCTTAACTTGCCTGAGGAGATTCCGCTTACCGGGATATTTGAGTTTGTCGGGAGGCTGCCTGTGATAGGAAGGCCCATAAGAAGGATGGCAGTGCGAAAAGCGCTTGAACGGATAGAATTTACCGCTATTCCCAATAAGAGGCAGAGGAGATTCATTACACCCGAAATCCGCGGGGTTCTTACTGCTGAGGACGTAGCCATAAAAGTCCTGGAGCTCTTGCAGGATACCAAAACCCGCGATAGAATCTCTGTAGAATTGAAGGAAGCGATGGGTTTGCCCGGGGCAGCGGCGAGAGTCGCTTCCGAAGTGCTCGACACGCTGATTACAACTGGAGGTCGGTACTTTGAGCCGGCAGAGAGGACTCGTTAAGAGACTCTTAGGATATGTTTCTCCATACGCACATCTGCTCCTTGTAGGTTTGCTTTCCACAGCTTTGGCAAGCGTCCTGAACCTTGCCATATACTGGGTTGTGAAGGAACTGGTAGACAAGGTTCTAACCGGCGGTGATATTGCCGCTATGGGCAGGATGCTCAATATCATGGTTATAGGAGTCATTGTGCTATTCGTCGTAAAAGGCATATTCTCGTACGGACAAGTCTATTTCATGGCTTATGTCGGGCATCGGGTTGTCACTGATTTGCGTGAGCAGGTGTACGGCCACTTGCAGTGCATGTCCATAGAGTACCATGACAGTAAGCATACAGGTGAGATGATATCAGGAGTCACCAATGATGTGGCTGTCTTGCAAGCGAGCGTATCATCGGGCTTAGCTGAGCTCTTTTCCCAGGCGGTGATGAGCGTAGGCATCTTGGGGCTCATGTTTTACTTGGACTGGAAGCTCTCTTTGGTTACCCTGAGCATAATGCCTTTGGTTATATCGGTAGTCGGTAAAGCCGGAAGTAAGCTCAGGCGAATAACCGGGCTTATCCAATCAACTATTGCCGATGTCACCACCGTGCTTCAGGAAACCCTCTCCGGGATTAAGGTAATCAAGGCTTTCACCATGGAGGCCCATGAGATGGAGAGGTTCAGAAGACGAAACGAAGGCAACTTCCAAGCATCAATGCGCGGAGTGAGGGTGCATGCAGTAATAACGCCTGTCATAGAGTTGCTGTCAGTCGTGGGTCTTGCAGGCGTCCTATGGTTCGGGGGGAGGAGGGTCATAGAGGGCGGGTTGACTGTGGGGGAATTCATGGCGTTCCTCGGGGCAGCAGGGACCCTTCCCACTCCTCTTGCCAGGCTTTCAGCTTCCTATGGAGGGCTTAATCAGGCGTTGGGCGCTGCAGACCGGGTATTTGGTCTGCTTGATCAGACACCTGAAGTCGAGGAGCCGAAAAACGCCGTTTCAATTCCTGAACCTGTTGAGGGGCGCATTGATTTCGACTGTGTCTGCTTTGCATACCGTCCTTCCGAGCCGGTTCTGCATGACATAGAGCTTACCGTGATGCCAGGAGAAGTTGTCGCCCTTGTCGGCCCGAGCGGGTCAGGAAAGACGACCATTGTGAACCTTATTCCCAGGTTCTATGAGCCTACTTCAGGCAAAGTGTATATTGACGGGTGCGATATCAGTAAGGTTACTTTGCGCTCCTTACGCCGTCAGATAGGGCTCGTTCCTCAAGAGACGGTCCTGTTCGGTGTGAGTGTGGGAGAAAATATCAGGTACGGCAGTCCCCATGCCGGCATGAAGGACATTATGAAAGCTGCAAAGCTGGCTAACGCCCATGATTTTATCATGGAGCTTCCTTTAGAGTACGATACGCCGGTAGGGGAGAAAGGCGTCGCATTATCCGGCGGTGAGAGGCAGAGAATTGCAATTGCCAGAGCGATCCTAAGGGATCCGAGGATACTGATACTGGATGAGGCCACGTCATCGTTGGACCCTGAATCCGAGGCTGAGGTGCAGGAAGCGTTGACAAGATTGTTCCGGAACAGGACGACTCTGGTCATTGCCCATCGGCTGTCCACAATCCAGCAGGCAGACAGGATCCTTGTGATAGACAAGGGAAGGATCACGGAGTCGGGAAATCACAGAGAGCTCATGGCAAAGGGAGGTCTTTATGCGAGGCTTGCGTCTTTGAGGTTCCATGATGATCCCTATAGGGAGGACAGCCTGGAATGCGTGCCATGATCATGGCTGCAGGGGTGGGATCCCGCCTTGAGCCATTGACCATTAATGTGCCGAAGCCAATGGTGCCTGTGGTCAACAAACCCGCTATGGAGCATATTATTGCCCTTTTGAGGCGGCATGGAATAACTGAAGTCGTGGCGAACTTGTGGTACCTTCCTCGACACATTGAAGGATACTTCGGTAATGGCTGCGATTTTGGCATAAAACTGCGTTACTCCCGTGAAGCGAGGCTCAGAGGCACTGCCGGAGGCATGCTTGCTGCAAAGGATCTGCTTCTAAAAGATGACGGCTGGGACAGCCGGGGTGCGACTGAGAAGGGGCCCGCTTCCGGGACATTCGTCCTCATGGCAGGAGATGCGGTAACCGGCGCGAATCTCACAAGGCTTATTGAGTTCCATAAATCACGGAACGCGCTCGCAACTATCGGCCTCAAACGTGTAGATGACGTGTCCGGGTTTGGGATAGTGGTTACGGACGGAGACGGAAGGATCCTCAGGTTCCAGGAGAAACCCAGGCCTTGCCAGGCTGACAGCGATCTTGCCAATACCATGATATACGTGTTTGAGCCTGAGGTTTTTGAGTATATTCCACCTCACGGGACACCGGATTTCGGGCGCGACATATTCCCTTTATTGGTCAGGGAGGGCGTGCCTTTCTACGGCCTTGCTTTAGACGAGTACTGGTGTGACATCGGGACACTGGCAAAGTACCATGCTTCCCACAGAGATATCCTTCTGGGCAAAGCAGGCCTTGCTCTTCCAGGGGAAGAAGTGATGCAGGGAGTCTTTGTGTGTGAAGGCACTGAGCTCCACCGTGATGCTGCATTGTGTCCGCCTGTTTGCATAGGAGGACATGTTACAATTGGAAAACATGCAACTATAGGGCCTTATAGCGTTATCGGGAACAGATGTGAAATCGGCGAAGGCGCCATTGTCCGAGGGAGCATAGTATGGAACAACACCAAGGTCGGGCAGGGAGCGAACCTTGTAGATTGCGTAGTGGGGAGCGATTGCTATCTTGCAGCCGGGGCCTCCCTGGGTGAAGGTGTTGTGCTAAGTGATGAATGCTTCGTGGAAGAGGACAGCATTATCAAGAGAAACGTGAGAATTGATCCCGGGAGGATTGTCAAGCGAAAGGTGGACAACCGGTGAAAAACCCAAGTTCTCCGGTCCGCCGGCCCGGGTGGCGAAGAGCGGTGGCAATATGTATATTCGTGGCCATCCTGGGATTTGGCGCTTATTACCACCCCATATCAACGCGGACGGACGAGACCGGGAACAGCGATTCGAAAGGCCTGATGCAACCTGTGAGTGAGACTGAAGCAGACAGGCCCCCGGAAGAACCGGAGTCAGGCATAATTCTTGAGGAAACCAGAATAACCCTGCCTGAGCGTGACGGGACTCGAGGATGGAGCTTCGGGGCTGAAAGAATAGAGTATGATGAAGACAGGAACAGTGCCTGCCTTATAGTCGTTGAAGGGACAAGGTTTGTTGATGATGTGCCTCAGCTTGAGATTCGGGCAGGAGCTGTGAAGCTGGATTTTGCAACAGGCACGGTGGATTTTGAGGACCATGTGACGGTGAAATCAGACAAAGGCCTGAGCTTCAGCGCAGAAGGCGCTACATGGGATCCGGGTAAGAAGAATTTTAGGGCATATGGACGCATTCATTATAAGAACGGCGCTTCCGAGATTCTCGGGGATGAGATGGAAATCGATTCAGAACTTGAGACAATCCGGGTTAAAGGAAACGTAAGATTTCGTTCTCCGGTATTCTGAAGGCCGGAAGGAGGGTTTGCCCGGTAGGCGCGGCATATGATACTTTTCTTGAGCAACGGCCACGGTGAGGACCTGATTGCAACTATGATCGCGCGGGAGGTCAGTGCTGAGCGCGGGCCTGTTGATATAGCCGGTTTCCCCTTGGTCGGGTTGGGTAAAGCATACGCTAATGCAGGCATCAGGGTTATAGGCAGTCAAAAAACCATGCCAAGCGGTGGTTTCCTGAGGCATGGTTTGCCGTATGTACTAAAGGATATCAAGGCAGGACTCATCAGCCTGACTATTCAGCAAGTCAAAGATTTGAAATCGATAGGGAAAGACGCAAGAGTTGTCGTATCAGTGGGAGATATTTACCCGCTGTTTCTCGGAGGCCGTTATGTTGACAGGCCTATGTTATTTCTGTCTACCGCGAAATCTGAGTATATCAAGGGACATCTGGGTATCGAGCGCCGGCTTATGAAAAAGTATGCCGGCCTGGTGCTGGCAAGGGATGAAAAAACCTGTGAAGCCCTTTTGCAAATGGGAGTCCCTGCCCGGTATGCAGGAAATGTCATGATGGACGGGTTTGCCATAACCGGCGAGAACTTCGGCCTTACTCTTGAGAGGAAAGTAGTCGGTATTCTTCCCGGTTCAAGAGAAGAAGCATACAGGAATATGGGAACCCTCCTGGAAATTGTCGGGGATTTGGCGGAGCTTAGCGGTGATAAGCTGGACTTCGTGGTCGGGCTTGCGCCTAACCTCGATGAAGACAAACTTGAGCATGTGGCTCATAGGGCAGGGTGGAGATATGAAAGGCAGGGTCCCCGAGAGAGGGAACGGGGCGTTGCCGCTTGCATCTATCCGGGTTCGGGGGATCCGACGCCTTGTGTCATAGTGTCTCAGGGCTGGTTCGGGGATGTCCTGAATGTCAGCAATATCGTAATCGGCTTATCGGGGACAGGTAACGAGCAGGCTGCAGGGCTTGGCAGGCCGGTTGTGACTTTTCCTACCGATGGGCCTCAGTTCAGCTTAAAGTTTGCCCAGGCGCAAAAGAGGCTTTTGGGAGAGGCAGTAGCGTTTGTTGAGTCTCGTGATGTTCGGGAAATCGCTTCGGAAGTCATGAGCATCCTGGGAGATTCCATGCGTATTGCCGGGATGCGTAAGGCAGGCCATGCCAGGATGGGAGAGCAAGGAGCTGCCACGAGGACTGCGAAGATTATCATCGATTACATCGAAACGGGAAGTTGGGAGGGCAGGTAATGTTTCGAGGAAACAGGTTGCATCGTAAGTCCGAATCACCGGTTTGGGTTATTGTCACGGCTTCTGTCCTTTTGGCCCTGTTCTCTTATGCCTTTTTCCCCCTTCCTGCTCTTGCCCGCGGCGAATCCGAAGGGGTCAAGGGAGCGAACGACGGCAATGAAGATGTTATTGACATTGCCGCGGACGAGGTCAGGTATGATAGAAAAGGCGCGCTCGCTATCGCAAGCGGTAACGTAGAGGTGCTGTTTAAGTCTTTTCGAATTACAGGTGACCATGCCGAGTATGACGAAAGCGCTCTGCTTGTGACTATCAGGGGTAACGCCAGGTTCGAAGATACCCTGGAGGGATCTGTTTTTGTCGCGGACAAGATCGTGTTCCTCTTAAGAGAAGAGGAGATGGAAGCTGAAGGCGACGTATCCTTGAGGTATAAGGACGGCGAGGTGCTGGCTTCCGGAGACAAGCTTTCTTACTTCAGCGAAGGCAAGCGCGCGATTATCCAAGGCGATGCCTGTGTGGAGATTGCAGGAAAGATGTTTCAGGCAAAGGTCATCACGATATTCTTAGATGAAGAAAGAGTGGTGGCGGAAGGCGGTACCCGGACGGTTATTCCCCGGGATGATTAGGGGCGCAGCCGTGTGCAGTGCGTGTTCCGGCGAGAGCCGGCATTCGGAGGGGCGGTTATGGGGATAGTCTGTACGGACTTAATAAAGAGATACGGCAGGCGTGAGGTTGTTCGCGGAGTGAGCCTGGCAGTGCATCCCGGGGAGGTTGTAGGGCTTCTGGGCCCGAACGGCGCAGGCAAAACAACGACTTTCTATATGATAGTCGGGTTGGAAGCAGCCCATGGGGGATCCATATTCCTGGATGAACAAGAGATAACCAGGCTTCCCATGCATTGCCGTGCAAGGCTTGGCATCGGGTACCTGGCTCAGGAGCCGTCAATTTTCAGGAAGTTGTCAGTGGAAGAGAACATCCTGGCTGTCTTGGAGCTTATGGGGATCCCCAAAGAGGACAGGCTGTCCAGGATGGAGACGCTTCTTGAGGAGCTTGCCATCGGGCATGTGCGCAAGCAGATGGGGAATACGCTTTCCGGCGGTGAACGGAGGCGTGTGGAGATAGCGAGGGTGCTGGCAGGGTCCCCTGAGTATATCCTACTTGATGAGCCGTTTACAGGCGTTGACCCTATTGCTGTCGCTGATCTCCAGGAAATCATCGGGCGGTTTCGCGATCACGGCCTCGGTGTTCTCCTGACAGACCATAATGTCAGGGAAACCCTGGCTATTGTTGACAGGGCTTACATCCTGCATGACGGGAAAGTGTTGGTGGAAGGGGATCCGGGTTCAATAGCGGATGATCCGGTAGCGAGGAAGTATTACTTCGGGGAGCGGTTTGCATTTTGAAATGCCTTGAGCGATACACCTACAAGGAACTGCTTGGGCCTGTTCTTTTTTCAGTCATAGCTTTCACTCTGATCTTTGTTGCTGCTGACCTCCTCTTTATGCTGGCACGACTGCTTGTGGACGGAAGCGTAGGCTTAGGGACTGTTGTCCGCCTGTTTATCCTCGGGCTTCCGCGTATCGTTGCCCTGGCGCTTCCCATGTCTACACTCCTGGGGATTCTCCTGTGTTACAGCACTCTTTCAGCTTCCAGCGAGATCGTGGCTATGCGGGCAGCAGGCCTCAGCTTGGTCCGGATAATGGCGCCTGCATTAATCGTGGCACTGGCGGTAAGCGGGGTTGCGTTTGCATTCAACGAGAAAGTGGTGCCTCGCGCGAATCGCAGGTTCGAAGAGATCATGTGGGAGCTTGGCAGGAGGTCAAGCCCGCATGTACAGAAAAACTTGGTGCTGAAGGAGTTTGAAAGGGGAACCCTGGCCAGGTTGGTCTTTGCTGACACATATGATGCCACACGGGAACAGTTTCGGCGCGTCACAGTCCAAGAGTTTGAGGGCGGGAAGCTCATTCGTATCACCGAAGCTCAACTGGCAAAGTGGGACAATGCAGCCTGGCTGTTCGAGGACGGGATCTCCTACAATGTGGTTGACGGGGACAGAGTGGTTTCGGTGAGGTTTGCCAGGCAAGAAGGGCGCATAGCCTACACCCCTAAGGAGGTCGCCAGGGGTGCGCTGAGCCCGGATGAGATGTCCGCATCGGAACTCAGAGAATACATCAGCCGGCTGAAGCAGCAGGGCGCAGATGTGACAAAGCTTCTGGTGGAATACTACCTTAAGTTCGCCATCCCCTTTGCAAGTCTGGTGTTCGGCCTTGTTGCCGCCCCTCTTGGCATAACGACTCACAGGGCTTCAACCTCACGGGGTTTCGGTATGAGCATACTAATTATCTTTGTCTACTATGTTATAATGAGCTTGAGTTGCGCACTGGCTGAGCGCGGCAGCATGTCGCCTATGCTGGGCGCATGGTTTTCAAATATATTGTTCGGCGCCATAGGCGGTTGGATGATGGCAAGGAAGTCCTAAAGATAGAGTCTTTCGGCAGGAGGTATACCGTGTACGGGCTAGGACTTGTTCTCATGCTGGTAGTCATCGGCGGCATAATCGCATTTATCGGTGATCGCATCGGGATGAAGATCGGCAGAAAAAGGCTGAGTATTTTCGGGCTGCGTCCGAAGCATACCTCAATGCTGATTACAATCATTACAGGAATTGTCGTAGCCGGTACGTCAGTCTTGGTGATGAGTATTGTGTCCCAGGATGTCAGGACTGCTTTGTTTAGGATGCACGAGATCCAGGCCACGCTGGCATCCACACAGAATCAGTTATTCACTGCGCATTCTCAGCTTACCACCAAGGAAGAGGAGCTCGCCAAGGGCGAGGCGCGCGTCAAAGAGCTCCAAGGCGAGATAGACAGTTTAACGTCGGAAATCAGCGGATTAGGCACTGAGCTGGAGCAAGTCCAGGAGGAAAGGGCAAAAGCCCAGAAAGACAAAGAGGCACTGGAAGAAGAAAGTAAGGCTTTGGAGACCCTAATAGGCGATTTGACGAAGGAAGCCAATGAGCTCTATGAGTTTATCGGCCTTATGCGGGAGTTTTTGGAAGGGCTGCAATTGAGTGATATCACCTACCGCTCCGAGGAGATTATCCTGGCTACGGTGATGGACGGCAAAGGGCAGCCGGAGGCTATCCGGGAGGAGATTTCCGAGTTCTTACGGCAAGCCAACAAGCTGGCTCTGGCTCGCAAGGCAAGTATTGAAGGCAGTGAAGATGAGGCCGTAATCTTCTTTGTGGATAATCTCGAGAGCATCGTCGAAAAAATCGCAGGCGCCGAAGATACGGTAGTGATAAGGTTAGTATCCGCCACTAACGCCTTTGTCGGCCAGCCTGTTTACGCATATCTTCAGATCTTCGAAAACAAGCTTCTTTTCAAAGAAGGACAAGTGGTGGCTGAGCGGACTATCGACGGTTCGTTGGGTCAAGGCGTTGTCCAGGATGAGCTCATGAACCTTCTCATGACGGCTAACGACGAAGCGACTCGCCTCGGAATGGTGACTGACATAGAAGGACGGGTCGGCCAGGTTTCAGCTTCTGAGTTCAATACCGCTAAATCTCAGATTGTGGATTCCGGAGGAAAAGTACGTGTCCTTGCCGTAGCCGTTCAGGACACCTGGAATACGAAACCCCCTCTTAAGATAGCTTTCAAGATAGAGGAATCAAAAAACCAGGTAAAATAACAGGGCCCGATATTCGGGCTCCTTTCTTTTAGAGACCGGCTTCCTCTTTATGACTCCGGATCCCGTATATGCCTTCAGGGCCCATATATGGCTGCAATCCCCCTTTATGCCTCAATTCCCATTAATCCACGCTTCTACCTGCACTTATGTAGGCAGGATTATTCTTGTCCGCACAGTAAGTACAAATTCAGCAAAACCCAATCTAGCTGCTATTTGGCATCCAATTTACGCTTTGATAGCCAGGAAATGCCAGGGAGTATCAGCTAAGACATGGTACTTATGACAGATTACATTTAAGTTTCCTGCAAAGAAGGCCAATATGGCGAGAAGGAGGTGCTTTTTGAAGCCGGGTCTTGTTGCAGGATGGCCTCACCCGTAATCAGGGGCTGATGCAGGGAGGAAACATGGACACTCCTTTGACTGTGCCTCCTTATCACGGGAGCGGCTTTGTTTAAGCAAATAAGGGGGTATTAGATAATGAAGAAATACTTGGCAGTAGTTTTAGCCATAGCCATGGTTCTAGGGCTTATGCTACCTGTCATGGCAGGCCCCTTTGCTGATGTTCCGGAGAACCACTGGGCATATGAAGCTGTAAAACAGTTGGCTGCATATGGCCTAGTCCAGGGATTCCCCGATGGGACATACAAAGGGCAGGAGCCTATGACCAGGTATCAACTGGCAATTGTAGTGGCTCGTTTGCTGTCTGATCTGGACACAGAGATCATTGAGCTGAGGAATGAAATGAATGCCGGCCTTGAGGCGGAAAAGGCAGCCCGGGCAGAAGAGAGAGAAGCCATTGATTCCGCAATTGAACAGGCGAAAAGTGACGCCGTTGAGCTGTCAACCGAGATAGCGGAAGAGTTGGCGCAGAAGGCTGCAACTGAGGCTGCAGAGGCTGCCGCAGAAGCAACCATAGACAGGCTGGAAGAGGCAGGCCTCATAGGCGAAGCCAAGGAAGAGCCTGTTGGTGAGGGGCAAGTCGCTGAGACACCCATTATCGAGAGGATCATCGAAAAGCACATAATTGAAAGTGAAGGCACCATCGACGAGGAGACTCTTGATACAAAAGTGGCAGAGTCCATCGCGTTAATCGATGCAGTTAAAGCAGAGTTCGCCATGGAACTTGCAGTCCTCGGAGTCAGGGTAAGCGCACTTGAGGAACAGCTTGCGCTTGCAACCGAGAGAATTGAAAACGTAGACGAAGTGACCCGCGAGCTCAGCTTCAGGCTGGCTCAGACCGTATCGAAGCTGGACGAGACCAATGCCAGGCTGGACGAGTACATAGCCGGGCACGAGAAAGTGCGCTTCTCAGGATCAAGCAAAGTATCGTTTGACGACATCGATGTGACGGGGCCCGGGGTTCCGTGGAAGAACCCATTCAACAGCAAGAACGTGGAAAGCGAAGACAAGTACAAGTACGTGCCGACTTCCGTCTTCAACCATGATCTCGGCCTGAAGCTCACGGCAAACGTAGCCGACGGCATAGTGGTGGTGGCGGGCCTTGACACAATGACCAATATCCTTGGCGGAACTTGGAAGACAAGGACCTTCCAGTTGAAAGAGGGAGGACTCTACCTTGACATCACAACACCCGGAATCGTCCGTCATGTGCGGGTAGGCAACGTAGCAGAGCCTTCCGGCGCTTTCACCGACTTCACTCTGCATGGCCACCTTCTCCGCGATGATGACGGAAATCCCGTCTATGAGGGTGCTCTTGGAGAGTTCGTATACAACAGAGTAGAAGGAACAGGACTCTTCTGGAGATTGCAGGAGCCTCTTGCGGAGACTCCGGAAGAATCTGCTGAAGAGGCCGAAGGACCTAAGTACGCCATGTACGCAGTTGCTCTCGATTCGAAGTTAGCTCTCACTGAGAGGATTTCAGCAGGCGCAACCTTCGTCACTGTGTTTGACGATATAGGTTCGTTGGAGGCAGGCCCTGAGGCAGTGATGGAAGACACTGTCATCGGCGCAAATGCCAGGATGACTCTTATCCCCGGCTGGGAAGCCGGAGGTGAGATTGCACAGCATATCGCCGGTGACAACAAGAGTCTCGCCTACAAGCTGAACCTTGACGGCCAAATATGGCTGGTGGGACTCGACGCTTCCTACAGCAAAGTGGAAGCAGGATTCGATCCTTATTTCGTTGAGGTCCCTCATGATAAGGACGCCGGAGTCGGCATTGATAACGACGTGAAAACCGCGTCAGTCGGTGCAACACTTCCAATAGAGAATATCCTTAACGGTGACTTGACCATGAACGCCGGCTTAAAGAAGTCCGGTAATGCTGAGTGGACTTACGAAGACGCTGATCTTATCACGAGGGCATCCCTTGGCGCGAAATACGCAAGGAATCTCATGGGCGCGGATGTAGTGGCAGGCGCAGGGCTTGCGCTTGTGCACAACGATAACACCGATGCAGATGCCATAGCTGACTCTCTCGAGGCAAAAGGGTCAGTTGCGGCTACACTCAGGCCGATTACGGCAGAGTACGCCATCACAGATATCAGAGACATTGAAACCAAGGCTTCCGTCTCAAGGGAGAGCGTCCTTGACCTCGGGTTTGCGTACGACCTTACATCCAACATAGCATTGTCTGCAGGATATAAGTCTTACAATCTGAAGGACGAGGATGAGAGAACAGCAGCCGAGAGTGAGGCCTACTCTGTTAAGAGAGCCGGTATCGGCGTAGGGTTTGACCTTACTCCTATCACTAAAGTTACCGGTTCCTATGACTACAACAGAGTTGATTACACAACTCCTTGGACGGAAGACAGCGCTGAGATCGAGGGCATCAGGACCACTGCTAAGGCAGGCCTCGAGATGACCCTGACTCCGGCTACCCGTGTCTTCGGCGAAGTGGGCATGGAATCCGGCGCAGTCCGTCTCCCTGAAGTGGACGGACGCCTGACTACCGGCAAGGTAGGGCTGGCCCATAGCTTCACCGATAACGCCGATCTCGAGCTGGGTTACGAAATCGGTATGTTCCAGGGCAAAGACAATCCTGAGCCGGACTACAAAGTGAATAGAGCCACAGCGTCACTTTCAGTCAGCTTCTAAGGATATGTCCTTTCAATACTGAAAATACTCCAGTGAGCCCCCGGTGCAATAAGCACCGGGGGCTTTGTTCTTATTACAAACAGTGATTAACCCTGTAAAAACATAATTGTTTCGTTGATAAGAAGGAACCTTAAGCGCTGATGGTGAATATTAGATAAACCGCCATGATTAAGTGGCGCAAGAAAAAATTACAGAAAAAACATATTCAATTAGAGGAATTCCCGTATATATGGCGAATAATCGAAAGCGAGGCCATTCTTTGGTCTTGTGCCATGTTTATCCTGGACGGCAGTGGGTGAAAGGAGGTGCACCTTACGGTTTCCCGCGTAGGCCGAGAAAAGGATAAACAAAAGGGTGTGTCTACCAAATAGCTGTTACGCTCGAGATGAGGAAACAAGGTTACTCACCTTGGGCAGACAGAATACGGCACACGCCCTCACTACGAAAATAACCGAGGAGGAATAAAATGATGAAAAGGTATCTACCGGTTATACTGTCTGTTCTATTGGTGATAGCACTGGCAGTGCCGGCGGCCGCAGGCCCTTTCACTGATGTCCCGGAACATCACTGGGCATATGACGCAGTAAAGCAGCTTGCAGCTTACGGGTTGATCATAGGCTTCCCTGATGGTGAGTACAAGGGTAACGAGCCTATGACAAGGTATCAGTTGGCGATGGTAGTTGCCAGAATGCTGACAATGCTTGATGCACAGATCAAGGCTGAACTCGAAGCAGCGAAGACAGTGATTCCTGCCGAAGTGCCGCCACAGGTGGTAACTGAGAAGGAAGTCATTGTTGAGCAGCCGGTAATTGAAAAGGTAATTGAAACGACAATAGTTGAGAAACTAAAGACTGAGGAGCTCGACGCGCTCGCAGCTAAAGTTGCTGCTCTCGAAGGCAAAGTCGGCGGAATCGATGCCGACGCCAAGGCGAGGATTGCAGAACTCGAAGCTAAGATCGCGAAAGGCGACGCGGATAACGCAGCAGCCATTGCTGCACTGAAGGCTGAGTTAGCCGCGCTGGAGATTCCTGTTATGCCTGAGATTCCAGACGTCGATGCAGCCGTAAAAGAGGCTATCGTCCTTATCGACGCTCTAAGGGCCGAGTTCGTGACTGAGCTCGACATCCTCAACGCAAGAACCAACTGTCTCGAGGGTGAGCTTGCGCTTGCCATGGAGAGGCTTGATGTGCTTGAGGGCAGGGTTGACGGCATTGACGCTTCACTCGGCGCTCATCTTGCCGGCCACGAGAAGGTCAAGATTACAGGTTCCAGCGAAGTTAAGTTCGAAGATATCGATATTCGCTCAGAGAATGAGGATGTCGAAGCCTGGAAGGATCCCAGTGAGATCTTCAAGAAAGAGGCTAAGAACCACGGAGCCGGCAAGTATTCGCCCAAGACCGATTTCAAGCATACGCTGGCTCTGACTCTTACAGCATATCCTGCTGACGGAGTCACTGTGAAGGCCGGCCTGAAGACTGCTACCAACCTCTTCACCGGTGCCCTTACAGGGAACCTGGAAGTGGGCAGCCTGTCGCTGGAAGTGACTACCGATGGAATCCTGGAGAGGCTGTATGCCGGCGGTCTTGAGTTGCCTGCCGGAACATTCACACCATACACGTTCTGGGGCGAGACGATCCTTGACGACGACGATGACCCAATATACAAGGGTGTCGTAGCTGAACTGGGTTACGACATATTCTCCGGAACCCTTCTCTTCACGAGGACACAGGCAGCCAGTGCCGCTGTTCCTGCAGTTCCATGGAAAGCCGGCCTTGCATTTGACCTTTATGGTCTACCCATAGTGTGGCCTGAGGGGTTCGATCCGTACGAGGACTACGCCGGGAAGACAGTAGACCTCCGAATCCCAAATCCAGACTATGATCCGGATGTCGACCCGCCAGAAGATGAGTATTTCCTGATAATAGAAGACTTTGTTTTCGGAGCGGATTTCGATGTTGCTGATCCCGATACCTGGGGAGACTTCGCTTATGTGGTCCTGGAAGCCATGGCGATCGAGTACTTCTACGATCCTAAGCTCTCGGATTTCTTGGAAATAATCCCCGGCAGCCCGGCAGTCCCTGCCGAACCTGCCAAGTACGCTTTCGCAGCCGAAGGCAAAGTGGCTCTCCTTGACAACCTGAACCTCGGAGTAGCGTATGTAAGAGTATGGGAAGACTACCTCTCAGACAAAGTTCGTCCGCATGAAGTGAGGGAGAACTTCGACCATGTCGTCTCAGTATCTGCAGACTACGCATTCGCAGAAGGCTGGAAGGCTGACGGGGAAGTAGCTAAGTGGTGGCATGACAAAGACGGCGTAGGGACACAAGGCTTAGCCACAAGGCTTAACCTCAGCGGCGTAATCGGCCCTGTGGATGTCAAAGGCGAGTTCGTCAGGGTCCCGGATGGCTATGCTCCTGAGTTTGTCTATCTGTGGGATGGCGACCATGGGCTGAAGACGAATGTAAAGACTATCGGAGTCAGCGCTGAGGCGACAGTCCTTGAGGCTCTGAAACTTACCGGTGGTTACAAGATGACCGGTAACGCCAGCGACATAGGCACCCAGTGGCAAGACTGGGATGTGACGAAAGCCGGTATCGCGAATGTAGGCGCTGAGTACGCGCTTGAATTTGGCGACCTGAAACTCACTCCCAGCGCAACCGCAGAGTGCAAACACTTCTATGTAGACCAATTAGCATCCACGCTCTGGGTAGACGGCGATAACCGCGTGAAAGTCACGGCAGGGGTAAAAGCAGAGTTCGATCCAATTGAAGCATCGTACTCCCATACTTATGCCCGTGCAAAGCTTGCCGGCGGTACCGGCGAGACGTTCTACAACAGAGACGAAGTGGAAGCTGAAGCAGATTACGATCTCAATGAGAACCTGAATCTGTGGGGCGACTTCAACTGGGCAAAGCAGACTGTCGCAGCCGCATATGTTGGTTATGACGACGAGGAAGACGAACATGGCGTTGAGTTCAATGTCGGCGCTAAAGCAAACTACGCTCTATACGAAGGCATAGACCTCAAAGCAACCGCTCAGTATGGAATGGGGAAAGACCTTCTGGTAGTTGGTACGCCGTGGACAAAGGGCATTGTAACTGCGGAAGTCGGCGCAATGGTGACACCGAAGTTGAAGGTTACCGTAGACGGCCAGTATCAGAGACTGGATAGGTTCTACCTGAAGGCCGGCGCATATGAGCAGTATAAGTATGCTCCTGTCACCAACATGATAGGCGGAATCAACTGGAACTACGACATCACAACAGCCACTGTACTGAAACTCGGCGCAAAGGTAATCAAGTCCGACGTAGATAATCGCGCAGACCTGAGCTACATAGCCCGCGTGGTTACCGGCTCACTGAAGGTCACATTCTAGTCTGGGATAGGACTACACCCCGGGGGTGACCCCCCGGGGTTTCCTGTTTTTCGGACTGAAACTGCTCTATCCCGAGGCTCTATCCCAAGGGTGACATGATCTCGCGGCAACAACAGAAAAAAGTTGCATTATTCTGTCTTGCTCTATGGTATAATGTTACTCGCAACCATCGTACTACCGTCTCATGACTGCGCTCCCGAAACCTCTCTGAAAAGCGCCTCTGTAAACACCGGGGAAGTGAAACGTATGATGCCTCAGAGCTCCGCAAAGGAAATTATAGTAGCTGTAGACCCGGGAAGGGACAAGTGCGGAGTGGCAGTGGTCACAAGCAATCTGGAACTGCTTTCAAAAGAGATCGTTCCTAGAGATGAGGCAGTACATAGAGTCCTCGATCTTGCCAAAAAGCACCAGGCACATAAGGTGGTTTTGGGAGATAGGACAGGTTCGAGGGAGTTCGCAGGCGAGATCACGAAGGCAAGAATGGGATGCTCAACCTCCAACGACAAACAGCGACATCCGCTCCCCGAGATCATTTTCATAGATGAGCACAAGAGTAGCATGGAGGGTCGTCGCCGGTATCTCTTGGATCATCCGCTTCGAGGGCTTGGGAAGCTGATTCCGGTGTCGTTAAGGACGCCCGGTGAGCCGTTTGACGATTACGTTGCAGTGGTCCTTGCCGAAAGATTCTTCCAGTGTCTTAAAGGATAGGATTTTGGGAGGGATTATTGACACGTATATAGAATAATACTCTGTACAGACAGAATTTCGAAAACCATTTGAGCTGCTGGAGAGTGGTAAGCATTTGAGACCGCATAGGGGTGAGGCAGTACTTCGCATACCGGTTTCCCGGAGACGCCGGCATTCACTGATTACGTGGGTGTCTATGGTGTCTTTCATAGTCTTTTGCGCTGTTTTTGCCTCACAGGGAATTGCCGGAGCTGCCGGCCCTTTCAGCGATGTTGAGAAAAATCATTGGTCATATGCGACTCTTGCTGAGTTTGCGGATGCAGGGCTCATAGACGGATACTCAAAAGAGGCATTTTCCGGTGACCGGCTGATTACCAGGTACGAGATGGCTTGGGCGATTTCCCGGGTCGTGCCTGTCTCTCTTTCCCTGCGTCAACTAGAGCTCCTGATGCGTTTGCAGGAAGAGTTCCAAGTGGAGCTGTCGCTCCTACAAGGAGCAGGCCGTAATGAATCACATACCGGCGAAGATGCGAAGCAGATCGCCACAGGCAGTCTCGGCCTTGGCCACGTATCTGCCATTTCTTCCATAGCTACCGGCCCTAACCCTGAAACCATCAGCGGAGGAAAGAGGCTTTCAGAGATACTGGGGACGGGACATCCTGAGTCACAGGGGATCTCTCTTGGTAACCCCACAAAAACCATTAGCATTCCTTTGGACGCAGGGGCACAGGCAGAGCTTTCACTGGGGGGAACAGGATCCGGGCTCGGGCAAGTCACAGGTGAAGGCGATGATGTCATAGCAAGGCTGGATCTGAAGTACGCCTTGAGTCAACTTGCGATATTCAGGGCCAGTTGCGAGCTGGCTAAGGAGGACGAGGTGTCTGAGGACGGGGAGGCCAGCGCTGCAAGGGCTACCGCTCTTTTGGGAATTGATTACAATTTCATTGTGTCTGATTCAGCGTTTGTGAAAGCAGGATACAGCTACTCCAGGACTGCAGACGTCCCTGTCCCGAAAGGCGTGAAACTCGGCGCGTCCGGAAACCTTGAGCAAATAGGTGACGGCGCAACCAAGTCCGCGGGCTTTTTCGGAGATTATTCCGTCCCGGGTTTGTCCCTTGATGCCAGGAAGCATACGGCCAGCCTGGGTGTGGGCTATACATTTGGCGGAACTGCGTCCGTGGTATTAGGATACAAGCTTATCGACTTTCATGAACTGGATCCTGAGTCGCAGGTTCCGGAGGTTCACAGAACCAATGTCGCAACTGCGGAGTTGACCATAAGATTCTAAGGTATTGCAGTTATTGAGATGAGGGTTGCCTGTTCTCATGACACAGAAAGACTAAGGTTCCCGGTAGCTTATATCTGCGGGCTGCAAGTCCCGCATTTTGTGTATTTTACCGCGAAGTTAGGAGGAGGGCGTTATGCGAAGATTCATTGCGATTGCGACTACGGTTATGCTTGTTCTATTGACAGTCTTAAGCCCTGCTTTTGCCCAAAGTGAGGCCTCAACTCTCCTGGAGAGCCTTGAGCGCATTGAGATGAACCTGTATGGGGAGCCCCTTCCCGGGGCAATCGTAGACCGGTTGGAGCAGATAGAACAAGACGTTTTCGGGCAAGCTGACACAGGTTCAATAATGGACCGCATAAACAAAATTCGTTCTGCCACAGGAGGGACCATCGGCGCCAAGGTTTCTGTTGCATATAAGCTTGCATCAGTCGAGTGGTTCCTGAAGAGGCGCGTTGCCACTGAGCCTGTTATGACGAAGCTTGAGAAGCTTGAGACTCTTGTGCTGGGCCAGCCCGGAACAGGCTCCATGTCATCTCGAGTCGATTACCTCCTTGCAGTATGCTTGCCGGAGGGGACTCTCAAGACAGAAGACGTAACTGTCGAAGGCGGACAGCCTGTACTTATAAAACTCCTTAAGAAGCTTGATTCCAGTTCCACTCAGAAAGGGCAGCGAGTGGAAATTGAAATAGCCAGGGACGTCCTTATCGGGACCCAACTTGTCCTCCCTAAAGGGGCAAAAACTTTCGGAATTGTGACAGACGTATCGCCTGCAGGGAGACTGGGACGGGACGGAAAAATCACCCTGGAATTGCAAGGTGCTAAAGCACTGGACGGGACTATGGTGCCTTTGGTTTTCGATGAAAAGACAAAAGAACTCAATGAGTCGCTGCAGTGGGCAATCGGGGCAGGGCTTGCAGGCTTCATTGTCTTCGGGCCGGTGGGCGCGCTCGGCGCTGTATTTGTCCAGGGCAAAGATGCAGTGATTCCTGAAGGTGCCGAGTTCTACGTGGCTGCAGGATCAGATGTAAAGGTCCACGGTATGACACTTCCTGTGGACATAGTGGTGGAAATTACCAAAGACATGCCGGTTGTGGAAATAAAACCGGGGAAATAGGGTCAGGCTTAAAGAAGAACCGGTGGACGTCCAAGGAGTGGATACATGAGGAACGGCAGAAGGCTTGGAGGGCCTCCTTGCGCGTGCCGGGTGGCGCCTTCTGTGATTCTAGTAGTCCTTGCAATGATTATGTGGGCGCTGTCAGGGCTTCTTGCAGGATCGGTTTATGCAGGAGAGTCCGGAGACGAAAACGGCGGCATTGTGATAGAGGCTGATACAACAGAGTATCGATTTGAGCCGGGCGGTACAGCAGTGGTCGCTGATGGAAACGCCAAAGTGACCTATAAGGACTTCTCTGTATCGGCTGACTACATTCGCATCGAAGTAGAGCCGGGGGAGCTGTTTGCCGAGGGAGACGTGGTGGCCTGTCAGGGGCCCGGCACTATTCGGTGCGAGCTGTTAACGCATAACCTCTACACAGGCAAAGGACGGATCCTGGAGCCGGACGCGCATATATCCGACTTACACATCCGTGGCAGCCGGATGAACCTTGAGCCCGGCCTACTGACTTTGGATAATGCGTATGTCACAGGTTGTGAACTGTATCACCCGTGCTATCGTGTTAGCTCAAAAAGACTCGTAATATATCCTGATGACCGGGTCGTGGTGGAGTGGCCTGTCTTAAAGGTTGGGAACGTCCCTTGTATGATTCTCCCGAGACTTGTGCTTCCCTTAAAGGGTGACAGGATAGCTTTCCTTGACGGAGAGGGTATTCCCATCCCGAAGCTTGGCTATGACTCTTCCAACGGTTTTCTGGTAGGGCTTACATACAGTGATAAGATACGAGATTGGGCGCAAGTGAGATACGAAGGGGCTTATGCCTCGAAGCGCCGGGGTGTTACGTTGAGCGCTAAGGCGGATCTCGCCTTGGGGCACGGCACGACAGGAACACTGGAAGGGGCGTACAGCTCCTGGAAGGGTTTCTCTGTTGCTGCCGGCTATGGCATGCCCCTTTCAGATTGGCTGACCCTTGATGCCTGTGCGCGCTATGTCCCTCTCGGTACAGGTGATGACTCAACCCGGTGGAAGGGATTTGAACCCGGGGCGGTCGAAGGGCGATTAGTAGTGCAGTCCGGAGGTGAATGGCCTGTCAGAGCTAAGCTGACAGTTGCCAAAGACATCCTCCGGGCAGGCGACTTATACCGTATCCCGGAGCTTGAGGTGTCACTGAAACCTGTGTCCATTCCGGGGAGTATTGGGTCTGTGACTCTTTCGGGCGGTTTCGGACGATTTGAGGAGCCTTCGCGGAAGGTGCGAGCAGGCAGGACTCACATGGCTCTGTCTTTCACATCCTCCACTGTTCGTTTTACCCATGGAATAACCGGAAGCCTGTCTCTTGGTGCAAGGCGGGCATGGTACGAAACCGGAGATACGCTCAGCTCATTTGATGTCGGCGCCAGGGTTAAGGCGAGTCTCGGTGAACGAGAGGCTTTCGGGGGAACCGTTCCAAGGATAAATGCCGGAGTCAGCTATGATTTCAGAGCAGTTCAGGGCTTGAGCCCGTTTGCATTTGACAAGATGAGCCCTCTTAACAAAGCCTCTGCAAGCCTGGACTATCGAGTCCGTGAGGACTTGAGCATAGGCGTTTCCACATCATATGATTTTCGCAAACAGGCCATTGATGATGTAGGACTTCTTCTCGTGCGCCATAATCACTGCTACGATATCCAGGCTACCTGGCATGAAAAGCAGCAGGCATTTGGTATAGAAGTGAAATTCACAAGGTAATTCAGGTATTGTTGATAGGGGGAGAGACTGTGAATGTGCTTGTCGTGGGAGGGGCGGGCTACATAGGAAGCCATGTCGTCCGGGAGCTTCAGGAAGCCGACCATTCCGTTGTTGTGTATGACAGCTTGGAGCATGGTCATGCTCAGGCTGTATCAGGTTGTGAGCTTATTCCGGGGGACATAGGAGATCCCGTTACTCTGGGTTCAGTATTTGCGCAGTATAAACCTGATGTAGTCATGAATTTCGCAGCCTACACATCAGTGGCGGAATCCATGACTGATCCTTCCAAGTACTACCGCAACAATGTAAGCAAAACCCTGGTTCTTCTCGATGCAATGGTCCATGAAGGGATCAGTTACATAGTGTTTTCCTCTTCCGCTGCTGTTTACGGTGAACCTGAGCGAGTCCCGGTGGATGAAGATGCAAGGTGCGCACCGACTAACGTCTATGGCGAGACAAAACTCATGGTTGAGACGATGCTGGCTGCCTACGATCGAGCGTACGGCCTCAATTCTGCATCTCTTCGCTATTTCAACGCCGCAGGCGCTCATCCTTCGGGAGATATCGGCGAGGACCACGATCCTGAGACGCAGTTGATTCCGTTGGTGCTCATGACTGCACTTGGGATTCGTCCGGAGCTTAAAGTGTTTGGCCGGAACTATGATACCCTTGACGGGACGTGTGTCAGGGACTATATCCATGTTTCGGATCTTGCATCCGCCCATGTTCTCGCTGCCGAAGCGCTGTTGGAGGGTTCAGGATCGCGTATTTACAACTTAGGCAACGGCCAGGGCTACACTGTTCGCCAGGTGATAGAGACTGCCAGGCGAGTGACAGGGCGGGAGATTCCCGCGGTAGATGCTCCGAGGCGTCCCGGGGATCCCGCGGTCCTTGTGGCAAGTTCAGATAGGATAAAAGACGAACTGGGGTGGACACCGAGATTCCCCGACCTAGAGGACATAATCGCCACAGCCTGGGAGTGGCATAGGAACCATCCTCACGGGTACTAAGGTAGAAGAGCCATGCGAAGAGCTTCTCATTGTGCAGCCGCGATTCTGCTTCTTGGGTGTTGTCTGGGATTTCTGCTTCTTATGTCTCCTCCGGTTTGTGCAGGGCCTGCCCCTGCCGGACATGAGTTGAGTGATGGCTTTGTTTTTACCTTGTCTTATTACGAAGAAGTCGAGCCGGAGAGAGTCTGCATTGAACTCTTGCCTGATGCCGGCGAGTTTCATAAAGCCGATACAGCCGATACAGGACTCCCGACAGGCGCTGCAATGCAAGCGGCTGAGCCTGAAGCAGAAGGCATGGAAAGCCTGCATCTTAAGATCGGATATGTTCGTGATAAGCGCGTTAATGTCTTGACTGACCTTCACAATATCTACGGAAGTCCCATCCAGGTCAGAGGGAGTGACGTGTGTATTCTCGTCATGGGCGCAGGGGCCATGCTCGCGGCGGACCGGGAGGTCTATGACATGATCAATGCAGGCCCCAGATCTCCTGAGGCCGGATGCGTCAGCGCAGTCGTGACCGAATTTGGGAATACCCTGTCAGCTCTCGCAATTTGCGGGCTTATCTCTCGGAAGGATCCCGATACAGCCTACCTCGGGGCAAATGCAGTGGCATATTCCGGGATAGCTTGCCTGACACTGAAAGCGGCGTTTGGCAGGGCAAGGCCCTGGCAAGGCGAAGGGCCGTATTCTTTTGTGGGGCCTGCCATAAATGACGATTATAACTCAATGCCTTCAGGCCACAGTGCTACCGCTTTTGCTCTCGCGACCGTCCTGGCAAAGCAGTATCCTGAGTATAAGCATGTGTTCTACGCTTGCGCTTCCCTCATTGCGATTTCCCGCGTATACGTCCATGCCCATTGGCCCAGCGATGTCTTAGCCGGCGCAGCTATTGGCGTCTGGTCTGCGAACCATGTCATGAGAAAAAGCAGGATTCTTGAAATAAGGTGGTAGCCTGGCCCTCTATCTTGAGGATCTTCCCATTGCAGACGGGCTGGAGAAGGATTTGGCGCGTATGCAGGCGAATAGAGATGAAAGGCAAGGCCTATATCGAATAGATGGAAGAGAGAGAGCAGGGTGTTCGAGACTAATGAAGTAAATAGTGACAGGCTTAGTCATAGAGAGGTAAGCTGTGGTCCCACCGCTTCCAGGCTGGAGCGTGTGGAGCGCGCATTGGTATATGTGGGAGCTTTCGGGCTTGGGTTGGGACATGGTTTGATTCCGCAGTTATTATTGCTGGTAACCGCGGTGTACAGACTAATAGTGGATAGTGAGTCAGTAAGACTCAAATTCGGATCATCCGCCTTAGCCCTCTTGGCATTGACAGCTTGGATGATGTTATCTGCGATTTCTGCCACAAGGCCGTTTGCTGCTTGGGGGGGCGCTCTTGGGATGGCGCTTTCCGGATGGGTGACCCTGGGAGTCGTATACCGGGTCATGATGGAGAAGAAAGACCGGGGGCTTAATCCGATTCTTGTGTTTCTTGGCTCAGCATGTATAGGCGCAATCTATGCCCTAGGCAATTACGCTTCAGCTCTGGCTAAGGGCAGTCGATATTACCGAGCTGAGCTGCCTTTCGTTGGCGCCAATGCAGCGGGAACCATTTTCTGTGTCGCTATTCTGACAGCCCTGGGTTATTTCCGTGCCGCAGACCGGCGCAGTAAGCTCATCCTTCTCCCTATTATTATTCTGTTGACTGCGGCTCTTATCGCAACTCAGTCCCGCGGCGCGTTTGTTGCTTTTCTCGCCGGATTCCTGGTGTTTCTCATGTCGGGCACCAAATCGCGCATGAGTCTGATTGTTAAGATAGCTGCACTGGCAGGCCTTGTGTGCATTGTCGCTTTCTTCTTCAGGGTCAGCCCGTCAGTCGCCATGCGGTATGCGAGGATCTTAAGTCCAATGGCAAACAAGGACAGATTGGAAATCTGGAGAACGGCTATATGCATGATTAGGGATCACCCCATATTGGGTGTGGGTCTTAACAACTTCATGGATATTTATCCTTTGTACCCGCATCCGGAAGGGTTCGGCACATCAATGTCCATGGCTCACAACATCTTCCTTGAATTTGGAGCGACTACAGGAATCCCCGGCCTTATCTTGTTTATGGTTATCATAGTTGTTGGAGTGTTAAGGGGAATCAAAGGCGTTATTAAGGCAGGATCCTCATCGAGTCTTCCAGTAACGACTCTCGCCGTGTTTGTGGCTATTATCACTCATCTTCAGTTTGACATTACAGTGGACTCAGGGAATACGCTTCCGTTCTTCTTTGTTCCTTATGGGATTCTGATACTTCTGGATGAATGGCTGGAGCAACGGGCGAAGGAAGATGAATATGCAGACTACTGACACAAAGAGCAAGGGGGGTATAACTTTCAACACCGGCGCTCTTCACCGAGATCAGTCAAAATCTGTGGATTACCCCTTTGTAAGCGTGATAATCCCTACATACAATCGAAAAGTGATACTGGAGAAGTGCCTTTCTGCATTGCTTGTCCAGACATATCCTCATGACAAGTACGAAATCATTGTCATAGATGACGGTTCCACGGATGGGACAGGTGAGATGGTAGATAGGCTGGTAGAAGAACACCGACTTACGGAACAGCCGGCAATCACGCCCGGGGTTAAGCCTTGCGTTACCCGCCCATCCGAGCGCCCATCCGAGAGGTTGATTTATGAGTGGCAGGAGCACACCAGTGCAGCGGCAGCCAGAAATCGAGGAATTCGTAAAGCCGTCGGCGAACTGGTGATTCTGTTAGATAGTGACATCGTGACATTACCTGATTTCATTGAAGCCCATGTGTTTGCACGGTTGGATCCTGCTTGCGAGGCCCGGGAGGACGGGGCTTTTCCCATTGGATTCTCGCCTGACGACAAGACTATTGTCCATGGGCGGGTTATCTACACCGAGGACCTGGACAACCCCACAAGCACACAGAAGAGGCTCTCCGATATATCAATGGCCTTTTTTGCCAGCGGAAACGTGTCCATTGCCCGCAGATGGCTGGTTGAGGCAGGCCTTTTTGACGAGGATTTCACAGAATACGGCTGGGAAGATTTAGAGCTTGGTCAACGATTGAAGAAGCTCGGGCTCCGGGTTGTAAGATCGGACAAGCCTGCCGGCTACCACCTAAAACACGAGTTCTCTGTGACGAAGCTACCTGCAATTCGAAAGCGGGAGATTCAGCGCGGCCGTATGGCAGTAGTCTACTATAAGAAACACCCTACTTTCAGTGTGCGTATGAGCACCACGATGATACGGCCGTTCTACTGGCTGGTAGGGCTCTTCACTCTCGGCG